>DATFYI010000168.1:0-8872 GCA_035315125.1 Anaerolineaceae bacterium
TTTTGGCCTGGAAGACGGCCGGTTGGTGGGGGCTGGACCGCTTCTTGTTACCTCTTATGGGGACACCCTGGAAGCCTGGCCGTGTTTTTTCAAAGGAAACAGTGGTAGATACAACCAGCCCGGTTCAAGCCTCTTGACGCATATATAAACTGATTATCGGAAACGATCTTATCAAGCAGCAGAATTTCTGCTGCTTGATTGATTTCAATACATTATTAACGATTGAATAGTAAAATGATATCCAATACGATCAATCACCATCTTTATCAATGTTGGAATAAGGCTTTTTGATACCAGATCCAGCCAGGAGGGATGACACAATGTTAGTTGGAAGACGAATGACGCGCACGGTAATTACTATCAGTCCAGAAACAGACATGGAAGAGGCGCTCAATTTGATGCATCGTGAACATATTCGCAGGGTACCGGTGGTCGACAAACATGGCACCCTGGTCGGAATCATCACTGAAATGGAGCTATTGCAGGCCGCCCCATCCGATGCAACCACTTTGAGCAAATTCGAGATACGTGAATTGATGGACAAGGTAAAGATAGAAAGCCTGATGACAAAGGAAGTCATTACGGTCACCGAGGATACTCCTCTTGAAGAAGCCGCCGGGATTATGATCGATAATAAGATCGGTGGTTTACCTGTTGTACAGGGGGAGAAGGTGGTTGGAATCATTACTGAAACCGACTTGTTCAAAATCTTCCTGGAAATGTTGGGAGCACGCAAAGAGGGTATCCGGGTGTCAACCATCATCAAGGATGAACCGGGCAAGATTGCTGATATTACCAAGGCCATCTTCAATGCTGGTGGAAATATAGTCTCGTTAGGAACTTTTATGGGACCTGATAGTGAAACTGCTGAAATGACCCTAAAGGTCGATGGGGTTAGCGAAGTAGCCCTGCTTAAAGCTCTCGAACCATATGTCGAGCGTATTTTGGATATGCGTCATACCCATCTGGTTTAGGTTTCTGAGACTTTTTATAAAGCCTCGATTTGAACTTCCGGGAATTTCAAGAGCCCGGAAGTTTTTTTATTGATATCCTAACTCGTTAGCAATGACATGAATACAGGTTAATATTTGTTAAGGAAGTCGTTAGAAAGAATTTATTGTAAAATTGGGACGAGACTTGTATTATTGAAAATAAAAACGATAACAATAGTCTTATAGAAGGACATAAAAATGAAACGCTCAGCTCGATTACAGCGAGCGGTGCTCGCCCAGATTTTTATCAGTATGCTGCTTCTAACCGCTTGTGGTGTAAATCAAGTTGCTGGTCAGACCAGCACGAATCTTGCGCCAAAGCCAGTTATTTCACCTTCACTAGCATTCCCCGCCACAGCAACTCAAACAGTCCAGGCGCCTGCCAATGCAGGTCAATCCACCCAGCAAACTACGCCGGTCACATCGGTTCAACAGGGCAATACAGGCACCGTCAGTGTTACTCAGCTCAATCTACGTCTAGGACCGGGTTTGAATTATAACGTTTTGAAAACGCTGAACCAGGGCAGCACACTGACCCTCATCGGAAAAAGCATAGATGGGGAATGGTATGAAGTGCAGCTTCCAGACGGCTCCGCAGGCTGGGCGTTTAGCGCTTATATTACTACTTCAGCGAACGTGGTAACTTTACCTGTTGTACAAACCCCCATTGAAATCACTGCCACGGCGGCCCCACCGTCTGGGGAGGATATTCCATTGACGGGCGGCACCCTAGTGCCAACCACAGTTTCAACGTTTGCTCCAACCGCCGCAAACACAACTCCAATTGTCATGGTAATTGCCAACAATCAGGCCCAGGTCACTCTAGCCAGATTTCCGGCCAATAATGCCGTTATAGCCACGCTTGGAGCGCTTGGCACAGACGAATCTGTCAAAATTGCCGGATCTGTTACGGATGGCAATGGTTCAGCCAGCTTTAGTTTCTCGATGCCTTTTTATGGCCGGATGGCACCGCGCTGACGTAGCAAAGACTGTATTTGACTGTTAGTACAACCGATGGTAGTTTTTCGAGAACACTCAATTTTCCATTTTACAGCGGCAGGTGACAGCCGCACAGCCGGGTCTCAAGCAGATTATTCAAGCTTGAGATCCTGTATCTTTTCGTAATGCCGCTGTGACTTGGCCCGGTTGCCACAGCCCTTCATGGTACACCAGCGGCGGCTGTGATTACGGCTGGTGTCGAAGAATAGCCAGCCGCAGCCGTGCTCATCGGCGCACTTGCCGACCTGTGCCAGGTTTTCAGATGCAAGCAGCCGGGCAGCCGAGAGAGCAGCCCACCAGAGCATTGGGTCCAGGCTGGCTTCGTCACCTGACCAGTTCCAGGAGAAGCCTTTTTCTGAGGAATTTAGTTTTAAATGGGACATTCCAACTGAAACCCAACTATTTAATAACTCAAGATCGGCAAGTTGGGCCGCTTTGTTGCTGATACTGGCTGAAAGAATTGCATAAATGGCTTCGCGCAGTTCGATGGCCCGTTCCAGGACGGCCTGAGCCTGATCGGGGTGTAAGGTTGCCTGCTGGCGAAGTAAATCGGCCTCATGGTTTGAAATAAGCCCCTTTTCGAGGCTCCAGTTGATCAGGTCTGCATAAGTTTTAAGATGCTCTACGGGTTTACTGCTGGCATGTTCATCAACCGTGTTTGCAAAATCGAGGCATAGCCAGCCATCATTTAGATTTAAGGATTCTTCTCTAATCGTATTGTTCATAATCAATTTCCACTTCTAACCATCATAACCATATTGACGGGTTATAAAATCCGTGCTATTATATAACCAGTAAAATGATTATAGCAGGTTGTGAATAATAATGCAAGGAACGTTTTCATTCAGAGGCTATTAATGGCCAGGAGGTAACCATGCTTCAAAACCATTGGGAGATTGTTCGTAATCTTCAAGAAATCCATCAACAGGATTTGATGCGCGAGGCTCAACAGATGCGCCTGTACAAGCAGATGGTCAGTGCTAAATCACCAACCAATCCCCTCTCCTGGCGCTTTTTTAGTTGGTTGGGTCGTCAGATGGTCAGCCTGGGCAGCCAAATGCAGAAGCATTATCCTGATCAGTCGGAGTTATCTTCTGATTTGCAGACCAATCTCTCAATGGAGGAACCTTATGGATATTAATCCGGCCATGCTCTGAAAGCAGGTGGCAGGCAGGAAATCGTCAGGCGGCCGCTTCTGTATGTTCGGTGCCCAGCACTTGAAAAATAGCCCATCAAGTGCGTCCAGGTAGCCAGGCCTGTGCATAGCATCGCAAACTCCATTCTTTTGTTATCGGGGATAACCCATGGATGTAATGCCACATTAAAAAGGTATTATATTAAACCCATCGTTATCATGTTATTAGTAATTTTTAAAGAAATCGATATGTAGAAATGCTATATTATAAAAGGATAATTTTTGGGTTCTTGCAGCGACTGTTGTGCTGCCCCGATTGATAAGGGTATTTAAGGATTTTGGAGATGAAGAGCAAGGGCTTTTTTCGACTATCAAGAGTATTAAAATGGATGGGCATACTGGCAGGTGTTCTCATTGTAGTTGCAGTTGGCTTCGGCGTTATGTTGCAGATATTCCCATCAACCGGCGCATATGGCGCTGAAACCTTACGCCAGATCATAGGCGAGCAGCCTGTGGCGCTGATGGAGACAGCTGTTTTTAATTTGCAAGATGCGATTAAGAAAACTGAAGTCAACCTGGGTCTGGCTAAGCCAACCGATCCCTGGCAAACAGGCTCAGAGGGCATGGTTAAGATCTCGACCGGTATCGCAAACCAACCAACTTTGAAAACTAAAACTGGCACAAACGCAGAGACGGGCATTCCCGAAACCTCAGGTCCCACTGTAAGCCAGATTCAAGCAACCCCGTCAGTCATTTGGACGCCGCCGGCTATTACTCCATTGGGCACATTACCAGGGGTTGGTACATGGACGCCCTATATGACCGATTCGACCGGTGGGGTTTTAGCATACCGCACATTTTTGCAGCCTGATCCGACCCGCTCCTACGCAACCACCGCCGTTGTGGCATTTAATCTCAAGGATGTCCAGCTTCATTATCGCGTCGGGTTTGGTGAGCCCTATTTGCCTGGCACCTATAAATTCTCCGACGGAAAAATTCCAGCTAACGATCTTGCGCCAAATGTTTTATTGGCGGCATTTAATGGCGGGTTTAAATTCCAGCACGGGGCGTTCGGCTCAATGCAAGATGGTATGGTTTCTGTCCCGCCCCGAAATGGCTTTGGAACGGTCGCTTTTTACCAGGACGGTCACATTCAAATTGGAGAATGGGGTACCGATCTAAGCCAGACTCCGGATATGGTGGCTTTCCGTCAAAACGGACCGCTGATCATCCAGAATGGTGCGATCACCTCGCAGGTGAATATTCCAAATTACTGGGGCTATACGGTTACTGGCGCAACAGTAACCTGGCGTTCGGGGATTGCCATTGATCAAACCGGCAGTACGCTTTACTATTTTGCCGGGCCATATCTATCGATCAATACCCTGGCTCAGGCGATGATTGCGGCGCATGCCTGGGATGCTATCCAACTGGATATCAACAATTTCTGGGTTAATTTTGAATCTTTTACAGCCACGAATGGGAAGCTGGTTCCCGAGCCACTTTTTCCACAAGGCATGAACGCCAATACCGGTCGTTTTCTGGGGCCGTATGTGCGTGATTTCTTCTACGTGACCCTGCAAACGCCGCGAGGCTGATCAATTCCCTGCTCTGGCCGAATTGTCGTAAGCCTGCCAGGCCAGGGCATACCAGCGCAAGTAATCGGCTACATGGGCACTCCAGTAGTCCTCATTATGGTATCCCTCAAACACATGCCAAGCGTGAGGAACATTATATTTAGAGAATAGTGCTTCCATTTGGGTGGCATTTTGAAGAGATATATCGGAGCTGCCGATATCCATATACAGTCGCGGTAACTGGCCCGGTGGTATAACTTTCAGCCAGTCAGGCACCAGGTAATAATCACCGTCAAAGGGTGATATGCTGTGGGATCCAATTGCGCCGAAAATTTGCCAATTGATAAATCCTAACCTCAAAGCCCAGCCCGAGCCGCGTGACAGCCCTCCGATGGCCCTACAAATGCTGTCAGTGCAGGAAGCGTAATTTTGGTCGATCCAGGGCACCAGGTCTTTGACCAGAGCATTTCCGAAACCTGTATCATCCACATCAGCTGCTGTATTGACTTCATCCGGCATAACAATCAGGAAGGGTGGTTCTTCACCGGAGCTGATCAACTGGTCGGCTGTAGTTGTGGCACCGATTCTGACCCACTGGGTATCATCCTCGTTCATGCCGTGTAAAAAATAGAGGACTGGATAGCGAATGGCCGGAGTGGTGGTGTAACAAGGCGGTAGATATACCAGAAAGGCCAGTGGATTGGGCAGTAGCTCAGTGTTGATTTGGTGCGGTTCGATTCTTCCCTGGGTTTCGCTGCATTTTGGAGGTGTGGCTGTCAGAGTAGGAGTGGGGGAATGATACGGGGTAGGCGTCAGGGTTTGGGTAGGTTTTTCGGTTGGAGTATTAGGGATGATTGGACTGGACTGGATGGCGTCATTTGGCTGGTTGGCTGGTTGCAGTCCGGGGTTGATTTCAAGGATAGAGAGGACGGCCGGCTGACAGCCGGTCAAAAACAGCAGTAGGGCGACCTGCAGGGTGATGCAGGAATAATATATACTTTGCCGCCAGCGAAGAAAGGATTTACTCAATTTTCACCTGTAAGAGGGTTATCGATTGAACAATTAAATATAAATAATTGGGATGATCGCCTGCTTGATAAGTTAATTTTATAGGAGGATTTCGATCAGGTCAAATTTTATGAATGAAGGATTATTCAGGTCGTATTATACCGCTAATCATCACTGCTTATTTTCAATGCACTAAAAAGAAGAAATAGATACCCGCGCCAATAACGACCACTAAAGCGATCCACAGCAAGGCCTGCCATAGACCCAGGCCTTCTTCTTTCATGACCTGGTTCTGGCGATTGTATGGAGCGGCGGATTGAAACGACCCCGGGTTTTCCGGCGTCCGGCCGACTGGCTTGGGTTCATCTCCATCTGCTTCTGAACTGTACTCATCGCCTTCACCGGCAGCCAGGCCCAACCGGCGATAAGCATCGATGACTTTAACCGCATCATCGCCGTGCAAGCTTTCCAGCGCTTGCCAGGCCGCCTGACGCACCAGCGCATCATCAAACCACAAGGCCATGCTGGCCAGAACGTGTTCTGCTTGAGGATCTCCAATTTTAGTCAGCATGCGGATGGCTTTGATTTTCATTTTAGGGTCGCGCTCGGCTCTTACAACAGTAATTAATCCGCCAATATCCTGGGCGCTCCATCTTACCCGCCCCGGATCAAAACCATCCTGTTCAAGCTGCAGGCCGGGTGTTGGGCGCAGCCAGGCATCTGAATCGGGCGCATTCGAACGGAGACTGGCGATAAGCCCTTCGCTGGCGCTGTAGCTCAGTATTTTATTGAGCGCTGACCGGGCATTGGATTTAACTTGCGCCTCGGGATCTTCCAGCACGGCGCGGGCCAGGAATTCGGCGGTCGCCTCCTCTCCAAGCTCGCCCAGGGCGCTGGCGGCTTCCGCTCGTTGCTGGGGATCGGAAGGTGATCGCATAATTTCGACCAGGGCTTCGAAATCCTGGTTATCCTTCAGCAGTGCGATTTTGGTTGGGAGCGCTGTAAGACCGGCTGTCTCCGGAATCGGCTCAAATTGCTCTGGTAGGCTGGTTTGCGGTTGTTGCAGCCAGGTATCCGTGTAAGCCGGAGCCTGTCTGTAGCTGGCAATCACATTGCTGGCTTCGTTGCCGAACATCTCTACCAGAGCCTGCTGGGCTGCGGATTGAACTTTCTGATCCGGATCTTCTAACAGCGAGCGCACCAGATATTCCGCCGATTCTTTTCTACCCAACTCTCCCAGGGCGGCTGCGGCTGAGACTCGCACAGCCGGATCGTCCGGCGAACGCAGCGCCTCGATCAGACTTTCCATATCCTTGCTTTTCTTTAGCCAGGGGATGTCAAAATGCATGGAAGGAGTCCCGGCCTCCACTGGTTCTACCAGGTTATCCGCAATTTGAGCATCTGAGGTTGGCCGGATCCACTGCTCGGAATAGGGCGGAGAGTTTTGGTAGCTTGCCAGAATACTGCTGGCCACGTTGCCGTACAGCTCTTCCAGGGCCGAACGTGCGGCGTGCTTGACTTCGCTGGAGGGGTCTTCCAGGGCTGCGCGGGCCAGGCTCTCAACGGCCTGGTCATTGCCCAAGCTGCCCAGGGCTTGGGCGGCTTCGGCGCGTACTGCGGCGCTTTCCGGATAGCGTAGTGCATTTATCAAGCCGTACAAATCCTGGTTGGCTGCGAGTTTTTTTACATCAGGTATAAGAGAAGGCATGATCACCTATATTTGGATCATTCGAAATTAGAAAATCGTCTTGGCAATTTGGTAAAACAGTCTATTCATACATGAATAGGTCAATTATATCAACTTGTTGAATCAATTTGCAGGCGGAGGGGATTGCCCATCCGTCCGTCTTTTTTTTTGTGATAGGATTTTAAATCAATGCTAATCTGAAAGCAAAAAATGGCTGCATCGATTTCCATTGCTCTTTCCAGACGACCGGGATCAATTGTTTCGTTACGATGGGGGGAAGTTCGCGCTCCATTGCGGCTCGATCGTCGGGAGGGAGGTTGTATAGCATGAATGGAACTATCAGGTAATCCGGTCCAGAATGAGAAGCGCTATGTTGAGCGAATTCCTGGTTCATTTTAGCCTGTTCTTCATGGCTTAAGGCCCGATCGACTTCATCCTTGTTGAAATCTGTCTCCTCAATGTGGATGTGTGGGTGCCACATCTCCTGCAGCTTTCCCAAGAGACGGTTCATTTCGGCTAAATTTTCTTTTGGATGATCTCCCAGGGCGGCAGCTTCGGCAGCAGATTGGATCTGATCCAGTAAAACAACAAACCGCTGATGATCTTCATGGAGCCTGTCATAGGGAGCATGGGGGATTATTTTCTTGAAATAAGGGAAAGCCAGATCGTCTTCTGTGAGATGGTGCGAGTAAGCCACTACTTTCTCCCTCAACTTGTCCGACAAGGATAAATATATCTTAAAGATGTTTTACTAAAACAAATTAAGGAGAGCTTGAGAGTTTTCTAATAAAAAACCCGGCCTGAGTGGCGGGGTTCTGATTGCCGAGTTACAACAAGGAGGCGTATCACACTTTCCCGATAAAGAATTTTACCGGAATGCCGCCATTGACCAGTGGCAGGGTTCGATCAAATTGCAAGCGGGTGTGCCCGGCCAGGTAGTCGCTGGCGCACAAGATGCCAATTTGCCAGCCAGGGCAAAGCGAGCGTAGTACATCTCCCAGGTGGGTGTACAGGTCGCGCAGGTCGTGGCTGGGGCTGACCCGCACCCCGTAGGGAGGGTTAGTCAAGATCCAGCCTGGTCCGGGTGGCGGTTCGATAGCTGAAAAGGCACGGCAGGAAAATTGAATATCCGCCTGCACGTTGGCCCGCTCAGCGTTTGCTTGTGCAATGCGGATGGCGCCAGCGTCCCGGTCAGAGGCCAGGATTAGATTTGGGTTGGATTGTTCGCCGGCCAACGCTTCGGCATAATGGGTTTGCCATAGCTTTGAGTCAAAGCCAGGCCAATCCATAAATGCAAAATGACGGTTCTTGCCTGGCGCGATGTGGCGGGCCAGCAATGCCGCTTCAATCGAGATAGTGCCAGAGCCGCAGAATGGGTCCATTAAAGGTGCGGTAATGTCCCAACCGGCTGCCAGTAAAAGACCGGCTGCCAGGGTTTCACGTAAAGGGGCTTTGGCTGTTTCCAGGCGGTAAC
>DATFYI010000169.1:0-3768 GCA_035315125.1 Anaerolineaceae bacterium
TGGAAGCCCTGGATATAGGCGGTGCCCAGACCGAGCTTGCCCGAGCGGTGCAATACCTCTAACTGGCCTGGGTAAGCCGCACCCAGCTCCTCGGCAATTTTACCGCTGCCATCCGGGCTGTTATCATCCACAATGAGTAAATTAAGGTCGGGTACCGATAGAGCAAATACGGCAGATATTATTTTAGGGAGGTTTTCCGCTTCATTGTATGTGGGGATGACTATGGTAACCTTCAATAACACCTCTATTTATAAAGCTAGATCAATTTTTCCAACTCTTGTTTCATCCTCGGTAGGGTCAGGGTTTCATTTGGAGCTGGCGCCAGTTCCTTGATTTCGACGGCCAGGTATCTGTCTTTAAACAGATCACTCGAACGGTCCTGATCGCGATAAAAATAATCGAAAGACTGCTGGAGGCGTTTTTTGATACGCTCTTTTAACGGAACCAGATGAACCGGACTGGTTATGAGCAAAAAGTTATTTGCGCCGAGCTGTCCCAAGAAATTTTGATCGGCTTCGAATTCCTGTAATGAATCATGCAAAATCATGGCCACCGCTCTGAGCAGATCATCTGAGGCCACGAAACCGTAAACTTCTCGGAAGGAATCCAAATTTTGGATGGAAATAACGGCAATTACCCAACCGGTCTCTTGAAGGCAATTTTTTAGCTGTTCATCGACCAAATCTCCTTCCGGCAGACCGGTGACCGGATTGGTGAGCGTGCCTTGTTTGCTGCGATTGAGCACATTTCGAATGCGCAAGCGTAGCTCGATGACATCAAATGGCTTGGTAATATAATCATCCGCCTTAAGCTCCAAACCCTTGAGGCGGTCGCTGCGTTCACGTTTCTCGGTCAAGAAGATGATCGGGATATCTTTGGTACGTCGGTTGGTGCGCAGCGTCTTTGCTACTTCAAAACCGTCAATATCCGGCAGACGAATATCCAGGATAACCAAATCAGGCCGTTCTGTCTGGCTGGTGCGAATACCATCCTCACCCCAATTAACAGTAATCACATCGTAGCCCTGGACACTTAAATAGGAATTCAACATGTCTGCAATGTCCAGATCATCTTCCACAATCAATATCGTGGCTTTTTGTTGGGTTTCCACTGCGCTTCTCTATGAAATCGGTTCTTTTAAGATGATAAAGTCGCAGGTATCGTCCCCCACTGATTTTGCCTTAGACTGGTTAACCCGGAATTCGTTACCACCCGATACCCACTTAAGACTTTCCTGCAATAAGCCGGTTGCTACAAAACAGGCTGGCTTGTCCGTTTTTCGGCCCCAACAAACCGGGCAGCGATGAATGGTGTATACAAAATGGTCGTCTTTTTCTGCAACGGTGGAAAGCTGGTCACTGGTTTGAGAAAAAATTTTAGCCATAGCCGGCAGACCAATCCGCATCTTAACTTGAAGAGGCAGCACTTTAAAAGCCATATCCCCAACGCCGGCCATCGCCCCAAAATTACGCAGTGCATCCACAAAAGTGGCCCGGCCTGCCCTCAAAGCCAGACCGCGCCCACCCCGGGGCCCGTACATTTCTTCCAATGCACCCCAAATGGCTGAGAAATCGGCAAAATCAAACTGCCTCTCCAAATTATCCGGAGGTCGGTTATCGATCATGTTGGGTAAATTCGCCAGGTTCAAAATTGCATTCAGGCCATTTTTCCCCATCACATCTTCCAAAGATCCAATGGCGATGCGTGCAATTTTGTTTGGGTAATAGAGGCCGCTCTTAGGAATGGGATCCATGATTTACCGCCAGCTAAATTAATTTGCGCAGGTCTTCAGTGGCGCGGCGCATATCGAGAAAAATTAGACCTAACTTGGCCTGTTCACGAGCTAAGGCAGTGAGAACTGCTTCTTCACCGACTGACATCAATACTACATAACCGGATTCGCCTTTTATGTAGACCTGTTGTAGGGAACCGCGCCCCAACTCGCCGGCAATACGCTCGCCCAACGACAACATAGCAGCCGACATAGCCGAGACACGATCTTCTTCAACACCCTGTGGAAGCGCAGATGCAATGGTTAAACCGTCGACGCTGACGATAGCAGAAGCCTCGATATCGGGCGAGGATGCCTGCAACTCACGTAAACGTTCAACCATCAATTGGTTGCGTGACTTAGTCAAGTTATACTCCTTTACAGCGGACTTACTCAGCGAGCCTGGGAAAATTGCTTTTAAATACTTTAGCACCGGATCGAAATTGTGTCAAGAAAAGCAAGAACATGTAAGGGAATCGCAAATTCTGTATTACAATATGTAAAATTTACCCTGAAACCTCCCCATAAGGTGAAACGCATGAAACGTCTCTTAACGGTGCTGACGGCTATCGTGGTTATATCTCTTGTCTCTGCAGCAATACCCACCAAAGTCCAGGCGCAATCCAGCGATCCGACGGAGCCTTACCCCGGTTTACCACTTTGTGCTCCGGATGCATATCTTTCAAGCCCGGCTGATTGTCTGGCGCTAGGTCCATCCAAAGTTTTAACAGACTTGGCAAATCTTGGCCTGAGCCTGCCGCCCAAACCATTGCCTGCTTATTCACCAGATCCTGCCTTGGTTCAGCTCAATCTAAAATATGCATTGGTCAGCATTCCGACCGGCGAACAAGCCTCGATCTATCCCTCCTTAGCAGATGCAGTTGCCGGTCAAAACCCCAACAGCGCTTTAGGTCCGGGCGAGGAATTCTACGTCTCTTATACCCAGGGAGCCGATGTGAACGGCGGCCATTATCTGCTGACCAATTTAGGATGGATACGTGCCAGCCCAGCCGAGTATTCTACCTTTCAGGGGTTGTTATTTCAGCAAACACCCGCCAATTCATTCGGCTGGATCGTTGATAACGCCCAACCTCACATTGCGCCGGCGGAGGAAGCTCCTGCAAACGGAGCAACCCTGCCGCTTTATACGGTAGTGCAGATTTACCAGACCCAGCAGGCCGAAGGCACAACCTGGTATATGATCGGTCTCAACCAGTGGGTGGACCAGCACTACATCCGGCAGGTATCCATTGAGAGTAAGCCGCCGGCTGGGGTGGATAATAACCGCTGGATTGAGATCGACGTAGATCCTTTTGGGCAAACTTTGAGCGTTTACGATAAAGGCCAGTTGGTTTTTGCAACCTTGATCGGCAGCGGCAGAGGACCATCCTTTTATACCCGCCCGGGTTTGTTCAAAATCTACGAAAAGAAAATGACCGACACTATGACCGGTTCTTTTCAAAAAGATAAATTGGATTTCTACTCTCTGGCCGATGTACCCTGGACGATGTACTATGATGAAAGTCGAGCCCTGCACGGCGCTTACTGGCACGCCAGATGGGGATATGTGATCTCACACGGTTGTGTCAACATGTCTGTTGGCGATGCACACTGGCTGTTCAATTGGGCTCATGTCGGAGATTGGGTATACGTGTTCGACCCATCCGGCCAAACACCTACCGATCCCAGCTTATACGGTCCGGGTGCGCCCTAACCGAGCAAGCTCAAGGATCGAGCGTAATCTCCTCGCTGAAAAGCTCAACCGTACCGGGAATACGTCCAGTGCTTTCCTGACGCATGGTTAACCGTACGTCAGTCGGCCCATCGACCGTATAAGGAACTCCGACCGAGAATGGGGTGTGGCTTAGATCTCCACTGGGCGGGGGAATTACAATTTTTACAGAGCCAACCACATTGGACTGTTCATCGATTAATTCAATGATCACAGGGCTGTTATTGACCGGGTTTACCAACCCGGTGACAACCAGGGTACCTCC
>DATFYI010000170.1:0-6870 GCA_035315125.1 Anaerolineaceae bacterium
CCGCCATTGCCCAATCGATCGCCATCGCCGCCCTGCCCACCTTTTCGGCGCAGGTGGCGCGCGGCCGGCCCGACCAGATGCGCACCTCGCTGGCGCTCACCCTGCGCGGTGTGCTGCTGCTGACCATCCCGGCCACCCTGGGCCTGATTTTGCTGCGTTTTCCGCTGGTGACCATGCTGTACCAGCGCGGCCTGTTTGACAGCCATTCCACCGAGCTGGTGGCTTGGGCTCTGTTATGGTACGCAACCGGTCTGGTGGGCCATTGTGTGGTCGAGATTGTGACGCGCGCCTTCTATGCCCTGCGTGACACCAAAACGCCGGTCATCATCGGTGTGGCCGCCATGGCCTTGAACCTGGCCTTCAGCCTGATCTTTTCGAGCTGGTTTGCCAGCCTGGGCTGGATGCCGCACGGCGGGCTGGCGTTAGCCAATTCCGTCGCCACCTTTTTGGAGATGGCCGGTTTGTTAATAGTCATCCACCGGCGCTTGGGTGGGCTGGAAAGTCGCAGCATCTGGCTGGCAACCGGTCAGGCGGTTCTGGCAACAGCCGGTATGAGCGCAATGCTGCAGCTCTGGCTGAGCAGGATGCAGAACCAGAGCGCACTCATCAACACCCTGGGCGCAGTAGCCCTGGGCGGAGTTACCTACGTGCTGCTGGTGCTGTTGCTGGGCGTCCCCGAAGTACGCCAGGGCCTCGGCCTGCTGCGCTCGCTGATCGAAAAACGCAGCCAGGTCTGATCCGTTATTTTAATGGCGGCATAAATTTGGCCAAACCCAGCAATCCGAACCCGCCAAAGGCAAAAACCGCCGCCCCAGCGAAGTTCGTTACGGCGGCCGTCCAGATGTATAAAAACATCGGCACTTTGTAAACACCCGCCACCACGCTGAGAGCTTTCGGGCCATAGCCGGGCAGCAGGCGCGCACAGATCAAAAATACAGGCGAATTTACCGGTAGTTTTCCCAGCCCAAGCGGCAGCTTTTCTTTTTTCTCGACAAAGTTGGTCAATTTGTTGACCCCCGAGCCCAATTTATATTCTACGACGGCCGCCAGGGTATTGCCCACTCCGGCAACCAGGGTGGCGATCAAGGGCCCAAAAAGCGCTCCGATCAAAATTGTCAGCGGATCGGAGGGAATAAAGCTCAGGCCCAACAGCCCATACAACAATATTGCCAGCAGTACGCCCCACACACTGTCCTTTGCAATGAAGGCTTCGATTTGGGGCAGGTTTCTGGGAACAAAATAAATAATTGCCGCTATTACGATTATCGTAAAAACAAAAAAAAGTACGGTCTGGGTCTTATTGTTCACAGACGATTTTTGCGTGTGTTCTTGTGGAGAGCGATCCCCAGCGGTGACTTCCTGCTCTTTCATTATATCGGCTGATTCAGGTAATGTAGGTTCGCTTAAGTACCCCGAAGGAATATTACACCCACCACTCTTTTCCTCAATAGCGTTGGCGCGTTGCCAATGCAATCCACTCATCAAACTAACTAAAAAATTTACTCTCATTATCTCTCATATGTGCTGCTCCCCGCAGCATTTGCCGTTCCGGATGATCCGATTTTTACAAAAAATAATAGCCGATTTAAAGCATCCATAATAAATGGCATCACTGGATCAGCCGGGTTTATCTCTGTTTCAGAGATTAGCAATTCAACTCATTCTATCACAGAGCATTATGCTGAATTGATTTTGCCCATAAATTTCAAAAGCATGAAGGCTATGGTCACTTAAGTGCCACGAAGTGGTAAAGTACCACGCAGTGGTAAAGTGCCACGCAGTGGTATTGACTTCACCGCGCTTTTCCCCATACTCTACTCAAATCATCTTAATGGTGAAATAACTTGGCCAGGTCCACCAATCCGTATCCGCCAAAAGCGAAAATTGCCGCTCCAACAAAGGTGGGTATAGCGGTCGTCCAGATGTAGCGCGACATCGGCACCTTGTAAACGCCCGCCAATACGCTGACTGCTTTCGGCCCGTAGCCCGGGATCATGCGCGCAAAGATCAAAAATCCAGGTGAGTTCACCGGTAGTTTTCCCAACCCCCACGGCAGCTTTTCTTTTTTCTCAACAAAATTGGTCATCTTGTTTACCCGCGCCCCCAGATGGTATTCCACGACGGCCGCCAGGGTATTGCCCACACCGGCAATCAGGGTGGCGATCAAGGGCCCAAACAGCGCTCCGATCAGGATTGTCAGCGGCTCGGAGGGTATAAAGGTCAGGCCCAACAGCCCATACAATAATACCGCCACCAGCATGCCCCATAAACCGTTCGTTGCAATATAGGCTTCGATTTGGGGCAGGTTTCTGGGAACAAAATAAACAATTCCCACTATTATTAATATTGTTCCAACAAAAAAGAGTACGGTCTGGGACTTATCGTTCACAGATAATTTTTGCATGAGTTCTTCTGAAGATAGATTCGCAGCGGCGACTTCAGTCGTACAGCTTTCCTATTATAACGGCTGAAATCGCCACTGCGTGAAATTGGGCCCATATTAATGATGGGCCGGCTGGCTATGGATATAGGAAATCGTAGGTGGCCGGAGCGCTGATGTTGCCGGCATTATCTTTCGCCACCACCCACAGATGATAAGTCGTTCCGCTGTCATGGACTTTGCCATCCAGGCTGTTGGTACCGGAGAATTTACCGGGTATGCCGCTTGGAGGATTACTGCCGTAATAATAGTAGTAACTGGCAATACCGCTGCCCACATCATGAGATGTCCAGTGAAACATGGGGTGATTGAGATTGTTCTTATAATAGGTTACTTGTATGGTTGGAGCATCCGGCGGGGTATTGTCGAATTTCAAGATAAAGGGCGTCGTGATGGTTTGATTTCCGGCATTATCCGCTACCATAATGCGCAGATAATACACACCCGTGCTGACCGGTTCCCCCGGCGGGGTAAAAGTGCTGCCAACCTGAAAAGTGAATGTGGTGCCGCTCGGGTCAGTGTCAAAGTAGACGTTGAAACCCGGTACCAACCCGCTGCTGGTGGTGGAATTGCCCGGGTCGGCTACCTGAGCCGGATTCCAGCTAAAGCTGGGGCTGTCCGCCGTGGTCGTCCAGGCGTTGTTTGGCGCGCCGGTCAGCTCGCTAACTTTCTTCACACCGTACGGGCCGACGTTATCGAATTTATACACGAACGGCGGGAACCAGTCTGAACGGTTAAGCGCCCAATCCACCGCTCGTACTCTCAGGTAATAGGTGCCCGACGAGCCTATCAATGGGTCAAAATTCGGGCTGTTCTGGAAGGCGGAGGTCGAGTTGTTAGGGTTCGTGCTCCAGATTACGTCGTAGCCATACAAACCGGGCTTGAAACCGACCGGGTCATCCCCTCCGCTAAAAGAAAATTGCGGAGAATTTTGGTTGGTAAAGGGATCACCGTTGTTATAACCGTAATTGGTCTCAGTTATGCTGGATATGTTATTCGGCTTGACCGTATCGTAATAAAAGGCAGCTTGATCATCCGTTGGTTCGTTATACGGATCATAGACATAGGTATCGTCTAAGGCAACCGTCCACCAGCCAGAAGCATTCCCAAGTTGGTCGATCGAATTGATGCGCAGATAGTAGGCGGTATTGGACTTCACCCCGGATGGATCATAGTTGGGCGAAGTAGTTGTGTGGACATACTTTGGATCGGTGCCGTTCGGATCCGGCCCCCAATAAACCTGATATTTTTGGACACCGCTGCATTGATATATTTGGTCGGGGTCAATACCATCGCTATTCGGCCCATAAGCTCGATAATCCCCTGATGGTATTAAAGAACCCACAAAATCACCACCGCCGTTCCAATTCCCCCAGCTAAAGTTGGGGTTGCCGGAGATATTTTGAATACCACGCAAGGCACCCTTTATCCCGGAAGGAGCATAGTAAACCGGTATGGGCGGGGTGATATCATACTTGAAAATAAAAACTGTACTCCAACCGGATGTGGTGTAGGTAACAGTATTACCGCTTTTAACAGCCCACAGTACCGAAATTCGCAAGTAATAGGCGCCGCAATCTGTTACCGCCGGTGGTGTAAAATCGATCGATTTAGCATCGTGCAAAATAGGGATGTAATTGGGTGGAACTACCGATGTAGAGGTTGGCGTATCGGTGGGAGTACCGGTGCCTGGTGGAGTTTCGCTGGAAACCGGCATAGTGCCGGTTGGATCCAATCCCCAATAATAATAGAATGCGAACATGCCCTTCGTTACTGGCAATAAAAAGACCGGGTTATTGACGTTCTTCTGCCAGGTGTTATTCTTGACTCCTTTGATTTCAGTGGCGCTGTTAATGCCGTTCGGCGTGCTGGTAGCAGCAGGAGCCGAGGTCGCGCAGCCGCTGCAAGAAGTTGGGGCGCTGGTTGGATAATTATATACATATTGGGTAGCTGCCCCGGTAGGGGTTGGGGTTTCCGTGGGTGTTTCAGTCTCGGTTGGGGTATCCGTAAAGGTCAGGGTAAATCCGGTCGGTGAAGGCCCAGGCGTATCGGAAGGAACCAGCGTATAACCCAGGGCCAAATAAGCCTGTTGTGTATCCGCGTTCGGCGTCCAAGTGGCCGGCAAAGCCGGGTACGTGGCTGTGGCTGATGGGATCACGACCGTTGGAGGCAATTTTTGTGGCGGGAAAGGATTGATCGCAGTGTATGGGTTGGCAAACACAGACATGACCAACCCGCCCACCAGTAATATTGCCAGGAGTAAGATCACTGTGAGGATATCCCAAATGGATAATTTCATGACAAATCGATCCTTTCTTTCAACCTTGCTTTAGGAGGCAGCCAGCTTTCGCCAGAACTTGCTCCGACCTGCTAAAAATGGATGAGTGCTAAAAAAATTAAAAGAGCAAACCGATTAAACCAAAATACATTTCCCACCATATCATTAATAAGAAACGTTAAATCAAACCCTTAAAACTGGCCTGTCTTGCGACCCAATACTACGCTTCTAATGTCAGTATATTCATCTTTTAACAACTGTCAAGCGTCCTGAAGCAAAACAGACTTAACAATCCTGACAGGTGCAGCTTATTTCAGGTTATTACAAGTTTTATGCCACTTTAACAGGGGTTTTAATGCCGGTATCACCGCCAACTACAGCTACAAGGTCAACAGGCACATCCCGGCAATACAATTCAGCTCATTTTCTTCGCAGTGCTTCACCACCATGTCCGACTCTGCCCCCGGCTGTATCCAGATATGGCGAATGCCCAGCTTGATGGCCTCATCCGCCACTAATCGGGTTTGCTCCGGTGGCACGACCGATACTACTCCCCCAACTTTTACCGGCAGACCAGCCAAGTTGGGATAACAGGGCTGGCCTTCTACCGTGCTTGCTGCAAAATTGATCGCATACACTTCATAACCGCTCGCCTTCAACTGGCGAAAGATTTTATTGCCATATTTATTTGGGTTACGTGAAACTCCAACAACAGCCAGACTGCGCTGCGCCAAAAAATCATTAATACCAGCTTGTGTCGTCATCGCTCGGATTGGTTCCTCTAAATCAAGTTTATCAAAATATCTAGATATATCTACTGAATAAAATCATATTTATCACGGTAATTCCTACACACATTAACCCGTCGTTCATCTAAAAAAGCGTTATTTATCACGAACACTCCCGCGAGTGCACCAGGATGTAGATGGACCAGGCCGAATTGGCTCTTAGCATGCGACCATACTTGCGTTGTATTCGGGCTGAATGTAAAATGAAAATGTGGATTCACCCGCACGATATCCCATTCAATTAAAACGAGGGGCCGGGCTTGCAGCCAGTCTAATCTTTCTGAGCCTGTATCTGGTCTGGCTGGTCTTTGGCCATAGCGACGCTTACGAACGGTTCCTGGCTGGCAACCTGGCGATGATCTTTACTTCATTGCTGGCGGCCTGCCTGGCTTACTGGGCGCGCCAACGTGAAAGTTCTCACAACTTCCGGTTGGCCTGGAGTTGGCTGCTGGGTGGATTGGTATGCTGGTTCTTGGGTGACCTGCTGCGTATGGTTTACCAGATGCTGGCGCCCAACCTGGTCTACCAATTCTCGCTGCTAAACGCCATCTACCTGGCCGGCTCAGTGACATTCTGGACCGGTTTGTTGGTCTATCCTCGCCAACCCCGCACAGCCTTTGGCCGCCTTCTGCCGACCTGGGACGCCGCCTTGACCACCGCCGCAGTCATTTCACTGGTCTGGATGGTGGTGCTCAAGCCAATTCTGGATACTCTGGCAGCCGGCGCGCATGGCAACCCGGTGGCTATACTTTATCCCCTGGCTGACCTGGGCTCATTGGTGTTAATGATGAGTGTCTTTCTATTATCAAACGTACAGCAATTTCCGGCGCCTTTTGGCTGGATTTGCCTGGGTCTGATCGCTTATACCTGCAGCGATTTGGCATATGCCGCTCTGCTGCTGCAAGGCCATTACCTCTCGGGCAGCCTGGTCGACGCCGGTTGGGTATTGGGTGATTTTTTGGTAGGACTGGCAGCTTTGACACAGCTACAACGCACACAAAGCAAACCTGTCAGCTCACCAAATCTGGGTACCCGGCTGCTAAGCCAGTTCCAATCGCTGCTGCCTTATCTGGCTACGCTGGCGTTAGGCTGGTATTCCCTGGTTCAATGGCAAATTTATGGCCAAACCAATTCGCTTGGCTTGTGGGCAACCGTAGTTTTAAGCCTCGGCCTGATTGCCCGCCAGGGCATCCTGGCCGGCGAGATCGAGCTTCAAAAGTATGCCAACCTGGTCAATAGCGTGGCCGAGCCGGCCTTTGTATGTGATACCCATGGTCGTTTGAGGTTGGTTAACCCGGCCCTCTTAACCACCTCCGGCTACACGAACCCCAATGAGCTGCTTGGGCAACCCCTGCAAAAACTGC
>DATFYI010000171.1:0-8677 GCA_035315125.1 Anaerolineaceae bacterium
CAGATTACTGGGCGCTACTGCTAAAACTGTCTGGCCGCGCCGGACAATCTGGCGGATTAGCTCGACGAGTGTAGTAGTTTTTCCCGTACCTGGCGGACCGTGAATGATAGCAATGTCCTCGGCGGTCAGCGCAAATCGCACAGCTTGCTGTTGAGTTTTATTTAGACTGAGATCTAACGGGAAGTATTCGAATGTAGTTTTGAATTCGGGTGGTTGATTTATGAGCAGAACGTCGCGTAAAGCTGCCAGGCGATTCTCGGAGGCCAGACGCGCTTTTTCCAGAGCCTGGCGCTGTCTTTGGCGAGAAATTTCGTCACTGGCGTGGTCCAGCCGAAATACAGGTCGTTCTGCGACAGGCTCCGGCCATTGGGAAAAGGCAACCTGGATAGACTCTTTATCCAAATCGCTAACCACACCGCGCCAACCCTGTACTGCAAGGTTTGCTTCTCCGTTGTTGTTCTCCTCCGAAAGCAGCACCGGGGCACCGATCCCCAATCTGGTCCAGGGCAGGTTGACATGATTACCGCGTTTTCCAAAGGTCAGCAGGACACGTCCACCCAGCCCGGCATCTTCTTCGCGGATAATTAGACTGGTAAGGCTGTTTCCAGAAAGCTCGGCTTCAGCCGGAGAGCGTAGCCGCAGTTCGTGCAGCATTTGCTGTTTTTCAGCTTCGGCTTCTAGATCAAGCAGGTGGATTAGGTGTTGAAAGTGATCTTCGACTGGAAATGGTGATTGTGAATCGATACTTGTCATTGATACAGTGTCTATCCTAAGTCTTGGAACAGAACATATTTTTTTATAGTACCCCATTATAGTTAATTATCCGGTATTCTGACGTGTGAATCGGCTGAGAAAGTAATCTAGCTAAATACGTCTGCTAATCATTAGAAATGATTGAGGAGAGTGGCGTCACCTTTCCATCGCGTTCGAAATAGCGTGAAAATCTATGGTATACTTACTTACCTTCTTAAATAAATGGGACAAATTTCCAAATATCGTTAGAGAAGGGCCAGGGATCTCCCTGGCTCATTTTTGTGTAAAAAGGATTATTCATTTTGAATTTCGATTCGTTTTCTTTTAACCCGCAGATTAAAGCGGGTATTGTTGCCGCAGGCTATTCCACTCCAACTTCAATTCAACTCCGCACAATACCGCCCATTATTGCAGGGCGTGATGTTTTAGGTCTTGCTCAAACGGGAACTGGAAAGACAGCTGCTTTTGTTTTACCGATCTTGCAACGCTTAATGCATGGGACGCGTGGAAAATTACGCGCCTTGATTATTTCTCCCACTCGAGAATTAGCTGAACAAACTCATAATTCCATCACGACGCTCGGACGTCAGACCGGATTGCGCAGTTTGACCCTGTACGGCGGCGTCAACGCCCGTCCCCAAATCATGGGTATACGGGCTGGAGCGGATATCGCCGTGGCTTGCCCGGGTCGTTTATTAGATCTGATGGAGCAGAAGGTAGTCAGTTTAAACTCGATTGAAGTATTGGTTTTGGATGAAGCCGACCAAATGTTTGACATGGGTTTTCTGCCTGCTATCCGCCGCATCATTGCGGCTCTGCCGAAAGAACGTCAAACATTGCTATTTTCAGCAACGATGCCGCCAGAAATTCTAGCCCTGGCCAATAATTTTCTAAAGAACCCTGAAACAATTGAGATCGGTACCTCACATCCGATTGAGACCGTGAGCCACGCTATTTACCCGGTTGATCAGGATCGAAAAGCTGAGATGCTGTTAGAAATCCTGCGCCAGACCGGCAGTGGGCAGGTTCTGATATTTACCCGTACCAAACATCGTGCCAGCAAGCTTTCCGAGCAGTTAAAACGGTCAGGCCTGTCTGCTACTGCGTTGCAGGGTAATCTCAGCCAAATTCAACGTCAGGCGGCCTTGGATGGCTTTCGTAGCGGGCGGGTACGCGTGCTAGTAGCGACTGATATCGCCGCGCGCGGCATTGACATCTCACAAATATCGCATGTGATTAACTACGACATTCCCAACACCGCCGAGGCTTATACTCACCGCATCGGGCGTACTGGACGCATGGCTCATCTAGGCACGGCCTTTACATTGGTCACGCAAGAAGACCTGCCCATGATCCGTACGATTGAGCGGTTATTAGGCAGCCCACTGGAGCGCCGGAAACTGCCCGGGTTTGAAACACAGGTCATCCCTGTCGATCGTCCCTCTTCAGCCAAGAGCACCTCCTCTCCACATCGATCACAACCCAACCGACGTCCGGTATCATTGGATCGCTCGAGCACTTTGAGCTATTCACGCTCGTCCAGATGATCTAACAACTCGGCTCATATATTAAAACAGGTCTCCTGTCAATTTTGGCAGGGGGCCTATTTTTTATTAATGTAATTGTGGATCATCTAAACTGAGTGGTCTCTTATTCTTGTTTATAGTACGGTTCATGCAAGAGTCAATTATTTACTATTGTCACATTTGAGAATATAGCTATACTTAATCGTCGACTAACTCATTAGATCCAACGGCATTTTGGAGAAAAAGCTTATGGGCCGTGCAAGAATCCGTGATTTGGGCATCCATCCGGGTGTTTATCCGACTGGAGCTTTTAATGCGATTACTGATGTGCCGGGTGTTCTGGTAGGACATGCTACTATAAACCAGGATGAACCGATTAGCATTCATACCGGTGTCACGGTGATCGTGCCCCGCGATCGGGCAATTGGTCACGATAACACCTTTGCCGGTTTTCATCGCTTCAACGGCTGCGGCGAAATGACCGGAGTGCAGTGGATTGAGGAGACCGGACTGCTGACTTCTGCCATTGCTCTGACGAATACCCACCAGATTGGCATGGTACACGATGCACTGGCGGAGTTTTCCTTCATGCACGATGAATTTGGCCCATTTTATTTGCCGGTGGTGGCCGAGACCTTTGATGGCTTTTTGAATGATATGAGCGCAGTAGCTCTTACAAGAGAACATATTTTTGAGGCCATGATGTCGGCAACATCTGGCCCAATAGCAGAAGGCAATGTGGGTGGCGGAACAGGGATGATCTGCCATGATTTTAAAGGTGGAATAGGAACCTCTTCTCGGATAGTAGAAGTGAAAGGCGCCAACTATACGGTTGGGGCCTTGGTACAGACCAACTATGGCGATCGGGAGCAGCTGCGGGTGGATGGTGTGCCGGTCGGTCGTGAAATTGATGAAGAGAAAGTTCCTGTCCCTTGGCGTTTCCGGCCACCATCCAGTTCCATCATTGTGATTATTGCAACGGATGCCCCTCTTTTGGGCGATCAATGTAAGCGCCTGGCGCAACGGGCCACCAGTGGCCTGGCCCGGGTCGGCGGTGTAGGTCATAATTCCAGCGGGGACTTATTCCTGGCATTTGCCACCGGTCATCACATACCGGCGCACCCAGAAGGTTTATTTCAATTGGGTGCTACGCTTCCGGCTGGATTTCTCAACCCGTTTTTTGATGCGGTTGCAGAAAGCGTCGAAGAATCAATTTTAAACGCTTTGACGGCAGCAGAGACCATGACTGGTTACCAGGGCCGGATAGCCTATGCACTGCCATTGGATCAGCTGCAAGAAGTCATGGCTAAATATGGCCGGCGATCATAAAATAATCGCTGTGTGAGAATTGATCCGCAATTAATAAAAGGAGAAATAAGATGGAATCAGAAACAGAGTTACGCAAGCAATTATTGGCTTTATTGCGTGGTGGCAACGCACATATGGGCTTTGATGACGCGGTTGCAAATTTCCCGATCGAAGCGATCAATAACTACCCATCGAATGTATCCTATACACCCTGGCATTTGCTCGAGCATTTGCGCATAACCCAATGGGATATTCTGGAATTCATTCGGGAACCAAACTATGTTTCTCCAAAATGGCCGGAGGGTTATTGGCCTGCCAAACAAAAGAAAGCAAATCAAACCGAATGGTTTGAAACCATTCGGAAATACAAAGCCGATTTAGCCGATTTGGAAGAAATTGTGACGGGTCCGGATACGAATTTTACGGCTGATTTGCCGCACGCACCCGGCTATAATATTTTGCGAGAAATTCTACTGGTTGCTGACCATAACGCATATCATATCGGAGAGTTTTGCATCTTACGTCAGGTTATGGGAACCTGGCGTGAGTGAGGCGGATATTAAACATTACAAATGGAGCAAATGCCCATTAAGTTTAAGCCATTGGATGCTCTTCTTATAATCCGGCAGTATCCTTTCAACCTGGTTCCAAAATGCTTGTTGGTGATTTTTGTGAAATAGATGGACCAATTCATGGACAACTACATAATCAATGATGGGTAATGGTGCCATAACAAGCCGCCAGGTAAAACTTAACGTTCCTTTGCTGCTGCACGAACCCCAACGTGTGTTGGCAGAAGTTATTTTTATTGCTTCAAAATGATACTGCAATTGACTGGCAAACTGGTTGGCCTGTAAGGTTATGACATGCCTGGCCTGTTCTTTATACCATTGAATCATTAATCGCTCGGCGTTGGGCAATTTTCTTTTATCCATATAAAAGTGTCCGTCAAGAACGACAGATGTCGTAATTTTATCGACAATTTCAAGCCGGTAGGGTTTTCCTAGAAAATAGAACTCTTCGCCGTTTTGATATGCTTTTGGTCGGGATATTGGATAGCTTGTTTTAACAAGCTCTTGCTTTGAGCGGATCCAGGCCACCTTTTTTTCAACTAAATCCTGAATTTGACTTTTACTGGCCTTAAGCGGGGCGCGCACGATCAGCTTGCCATCGTGATCGACGATTAATGCAATTGTTTTTCGTCTAGTCCGAATAATCAGGTCGATATTCATAGATTAAAGACTTCAGAGAGTATTCAGCTTGCCGGCTCGCCCAATGTAGCAATACGCGCCGACACAAAACGCAGGGGAATTATTGAAATTGTCAGACAAAAAATACCGCCAATGATTAGACCAGTAATCCTACCCAATAATTCTGGCAACCCTAAAAGAGGGAAGCCAACGGTTGGGCCTAAAAACAAAGCCAGAGCTGCTAACAGAAAAGCCACACTGGCAATTGCGCCAAAACAGCCGTTCAGACCCTGCACCATATGGCGAGGGTCATCCCAATCAAAATTGGCGCCAGCTATGCCAAAGGTCAGGTTGATACCGTCAACACTGGCGATACATAAAGCGACTACCAGTAAATTAAAGATTATTGTGCCTGGACTGGTCGAACGTACCAGACCGATGATGAGAATAAACAACCAACCCAGAATTAAAGATGGAATATATGCAATTACGAACTTTGAAATAATCAGTTGAACGGGGCTAACAGCAGCAGACTTCAGTATCCAATAACTTTTGCCTTCCTGAGAAAAGCCCATTCCTGCCAGACGGGAAAGTAATGTCCACCCAATGAATAAGGAAATGAATAAATCGCCATACGAGACGCCGGTCCGCAAAGTTGTCGAAATAAAAGAAGGAGTGTCGCCTTGAGAAGTAGTTATATTTCCACCTGCTCGAGCCAACGAAACTGCATAAATTACCCCCAGGATTAATGGGGTAACCAATTGCGAAAGGTTTCGTAAATCACGTCTCAATACAAGCGAATCCTTATGGATAATCGCCAGGATGGTTTGAGGAATTAATTTTCGGGTAGCATTATTCAAAGAACTGGTTGATGTCAGTGTCCGGGTTTTACGGGTAAGTCTTTTTTTATGCGAACTTACCTGTACACTGGCCCAACCGCTGTAATATAAATGTTCAGCAGAAGATAAGGTTCCTACAAAAACCACACCGGCCAAGCCCAGAGATAAAATCAGATATACACAGCCTGTCAGCCATTTTCCACTGCCAATGCCAACCAGACCCGCGCCGGCCCATGCTAACGGAGACCAGGGAGAAGCAAGATAAGAAAGTGCTGCCAGACTGCCATTTGCCTGTAATCTGGTGATATTTGAAAAACGGGCGAACTGCCCGCTTTGTGAGCATATGATCGAGATCGCGGCTGTAGCAAATCCGATGATTTCAGCAACCTGGCGCGCCGGAAACAGCCGGACAATCAGCATCACCAGTAGTGCGGAAAGGCTGGCCGCTGAAAGAGCCATAGCCGCCAGCACGACGATTACAAGCGGATAATATAGGAAATTGTAATTAGCGGAAGCTCCTAACCCAAAAAGTAGAGGCAAGGAAAATAGACATATTAATCCAAAGTTAGGTAGGACTGCTTGAAGTAGTTTCGTTATAAAAACAGCGTGGATTGGGGTGGGTGTGGATAGTAAAAAATCCATATCCCCTGCCAGGTAAAGTGCTTGCAACAAAACCCCAAAGCTGGTAATCAGGATAGCAACGAATGCTCCACTGGCGATGATGGCAGGAATCTTTTCAAGGAAAGGGCCGACATCCCCAATAGATTTTGCGAGCACAGGGGATCGGAAAAAACTTAGTAAAAACAGGCTTGAACCAAAAATAAATATAATAAAAGCTAATACCAGCAGGGCCAGGGTGATCGTAAAGATTTTTCGCCGCAGTTTGGCACGGCGAAAGTTGTTATATGTGATCAGCAGCCGCAGCCGCAAAAGTTTAAGCACATAAAAACTTAAGTTCTGTGCTTTCTGCTGGCTGATTGAGCTCACCGAAGTACCTCAGCAATTTCTGCATATTCAGCGCCGCCGGTGAGGTCAAGAAATATATCTTCCAGGCTGGTTTCGCCTTTTCCGAGTGAGCGCAGCTCATCCATTGTTCCGGATGCTACCATCTTGCCCTGGTTAATGATCCCAATACGGTCGCACATATGCTCAGCAATCTCGAGAATATGGGTTGAGAGCAAAACAGCAGTGCCGCGATCGGCCATTTGACGCAAAATATCTTTAATTAGACGAGCTGATTTTGGATCCAGACCAACAGTTGGCTCATCCAGTACCAGCACCTTTGGATCATGTACCAATGCCACCGCCAGAGCAGTTTTTTGGCGCATACCATGGCTGAACGAGTCAATCGTGTCATCAGCAACCTGACTTAAATCGAAAAGTCGTAGCAGTTCATCTATTCGCCGCCCCACCTGCTTTTGGTCAAGATTGTAAAGGTCAGCGACAAAATGCAGCAACTCTCGAGCAGTTAACTTTAAATATAAATTTGGCTCATCCGGAACGTAGCCATTAATGGCTTTAGCCAGCAGAGGTTGTTTTTGAACGTCGTAGCCGGCGACTTTTACTATACCTGAGGTTGGCTTTAATAAACCAACGATCATTTTTATGGTAGTTGTTTTACCAGCGCCGTTTGGCCCGAGGAAGCCAAAGATTTCGCCACCATAAACGGACAGATTGATATCGTCTACGGCTGTTTTCAGGCCGTATTTCTTTACCAAATGGCTGGTCTCGATCAAGGCGAACGGATCTGGCATGTCCTGATTAATTTTCTACAATCCGGTTTACCATTTTTCCCAATGGATCAACTGGTCCAGGGGCTGACGCCCACCTTTTTGAGGTGGGCGAGTCATGTCATCTTCTGAAAGGGGATATCCAAAAGATAAACAGACATTAATATATAAATCCGTTGGAAACGCCAACAATTCTCGGGCTTTATCTGGTTCATAAATTGTAGCAGGACAGGAAGCGATGCCTATGTTAAAGGCGGCTAATTGCATATAGGCAGCAGCCTGGCCAGCATCAAACATCACGGAAAAACGGGAAGCAGGGTCGGGGGTGATAATGGCGATTGCCAACGCTGCTCCGGCCAGGTGACCGGCATATGTGCCCAATTTTGAGAGCGCCGTCAGGGTCGTTTTGTCACGAATGGCAATAAAATGCCAGGGTTGGATATTTTTTGCGGATTGGGCACGTCTGCCAGCATTTAGTATTGTAATAATTGCCTCTTCAGGAATCGGTTTCTGTTGAAAATTCCGTACGGCCCGTTTGATTTGAATAGCTTTATAAACGTCCATCGTTTTCCCATTAGTTTGCTGAAAAAGGATTGTTATTCAAATTTTCTCAAAGTTTCTGGAAGTTGTCTTAAATTATTTATTTCTGTATATCGAGACTGATTTAAATCATGATCGGGAACCATTTCATGGACCCAGGTGGTTGCGTAAGGAATATAAATTGCCTGTCCCCCTATTTTTAAAACCGGTAGTATATCTGATCTAATGGAATTTCCGACCATCAGGAATGTGGCGGGATCGATGTCGTACTTTTCTAAGAGAGTGCGGTAACTCTTTTCTGTTTTATCTTCAAGAACTTCAATCAAACGGAAATATCTGGCTAAGCCAGATCTTTCCACTTTTCTAATTTGTTCAAATAGATCCCCTTTTGTAATTAATATTAAATCATAATCTGAATGCAGCGCCTCTAACACATTTATTGCATTTTCGAAAAGGGGTACTTCGGCAGCAAGCATCTGTCTGCTAATATTAAGAATTTCCTGAATTTCATGGCCTTTTATCTGTCCAGCGCTAAGATCAATTGCCGCTTCGACCATGGATAATATGAAACTTTTTATTCCATATCCGTAGTATTGAATATTATCAATTTCAATCTGGCTTAGCCGGTTTTCTAATATTTCAGGGGTTTGATAGCCTGAGAGGATGTTGCAGAATTGAATCCTGGCCTGATCATAGAGCGGCTCATTGTGCCAGAGGGTATCATCAGCGTCGAATGCGATCGTCTTAATCATACTGGTTGTATTTTAGACTATTCTTTGACAATGTCAATG
>DATFYI010000172.1:0-9188 GCA_035315125.1 Anaerolineaceae bacterium
GTTAAATTTTCACTGTGGGATGAAGTTCACGGCAAGATGATTGGCTTCAGGGATTTAAGGGCCTATCAAACTATACCCATACGGGCGACTACAAAACGTTCATTCAATAAATAAGATCATTTACCTGTCGGGTAGAATCCAACACTTCCCTTCTCCTTCTGTTCGATTGGTGAGGGGAAGTTCTTTTAGTCAATTCGAGCTTACTTCATTGCTATTGGATTGGAATAGTGAAGGCTTCTCCTTGTGATTATTATCACATATTTGATATGACAGATATGACATTAATCACGTTATTTATTCTTAAATTAACTTGAAAATATCGCTATTGCGGGTTAATATTAAAAAGCTATTTATATGATCTCAAAAGTCGACTTATAAAACCGATTCCAGTGTCTTTTTTCAACTTTAGAAAGGAGCAGCAATATGACGACCGTCAGCCAGGTACTACTCCAAAAAGGACCGGATGTTTGGCAGGTCTCACCGGATACTACCCTGCGCGCAGCTTTGAAACTGATGAGCCAGAAAAAGATCGGGGCCGTAATGGTCTGCCAGGGCGAAAAGGTTGTTGGAATATTTTCCGAACGTGACTTCGCCAGAACGGTAGCCGAGGAAGAAAATCTGGCGCTGGATACTCCTGTCAATAAGCTGATGACTGAGCTGATTTTCTACGTGGATCCAGAAAAGTCGATGGATGACTGCATGGCGCTCATGACCGAAAAACACATCCGGCACTTGCCAGTAATTCAAAATGGACATTTAACAGGTTTGATCTCAATCGGTGATGTCGTAAAAGAAATCATCACCGAAAAGGATATTTCCATCCATTCACTCGAAAATTACATTCTGGGCCGAGATTACAACCAATAAACCTGGTTATTGTTTTTATTCATGAATAAAAAAAGCTAATAGTATCCCCCGTTCACCAGGGGCTGTCACTATGCTGTTATATTCGATGCTTACTCAGCATCTCTTAATAAATGTCTCTGCTCATCCAGGGATAAAATTTGCTCGCTGCCATGGTCGCCGGTTTCGGATGCCAGTACCCGAATGATCTCATTGAACCGGTTCCTTAGAGTAGGATAGGATAGATTTAATTCTTTTTGAAGGCGGGTAAAACGTCCTTCGCAACGGACAAAATTAAGCAAGAATTGGGTCTGTTCGGGCGTCAATTTAGAAAAAGGCCCGACCGGTATCTGAAAAACTCCCTGGAGAGTAGTGTTGCATTGAGAACAGTGCAATTGGGTAACGGTTAGCTCACCACCACAAACAGGACAGTTAATCAAAGACTGTCTCATATATTCCTCCTGTTGCACCTGCCAATACCTGTTTTATTAACAGACTTCGGATTCATGGCGAAGCGGCGAAAACTACTATTTTTTTGGAGTTTTTTCGGGGTTATAAAAATAATTCTAGCGACAAATTGACAAAAGTCAATATATCGTTAGGTTTTTTCAAATAAAACTTGCACTTTTATCAATAATCCCCTGTAAGATTTGGAAAATATTAAGCTATTTCAGGTTATTAATCTGAATAAAGCTCGGCCAATAAATACCAGCCCCCTTTGCGATCATCCACGCTATTGGGAGATCGATCATAGTAAAGCTCAAAAATCCTGCCACCGTTATCCTGGACCCTGAAATAGAAACGCCCTACTCCCCAGGAACCTTTCAGGCTGGCTCTTTGTGAATGTTTGGGGCGCATATTACGGGCCATCTTACCACGTCGCTGGTAATCCCGCCATTCCTCCAACAATTTTTCTACACGGAAGATGTTTCCCTGCCAGCGAAACCCTTGCGGACAGGGCGGGCTTTTTTCCAGTACCGGTGATTCGTCAAAAAACACTTCAATTGACTCATCAATAAAATGATACGCCTGATCCGGCATGTCTGTCTCACCAAAGGCTCATTTGAGTGGAAGGACGTTTTCCATCTAATAGGATAAAAGGAGCTGCCCTGGAGGTATGCACCCCCAACGCACTCAGGTCCTCCAGGCTTTTAAACTTGCCTGAACGGCGTGCGGAAAGAATCGCATGGGCGCCAATCGGGCCTATCCCAGGAATTCGCAACAATGCGGAGTAATCGGCCTGGTTGATATCCACCGGAGCCTGGCTGAGATTGCGGCGCGCCCAGGCTAATTTAGGATCAACCTCCAGATCGAGATTACCAGATGGATCATAGCAAAAATCCTCAAAATGAAAGCCATAATCCCGCAGCAGAAAATCTGCCTGATATAAGCGGTTCTGTCGCCAGGGCTGGATGGGTGGCTCGTTTTCAAGGGGCGTTTCGGGCACTGGATGGAAACCCGAGAAATAGACCCGGGTCAGATGCAAGTTGTTGTGCAGGTATGCGCTGGTCTGAAGAAGCTCCTCATCGCTTTCACCGGCGCCGCCAGCCACAAACTGGGTCGTACTGGAAGGCCAGCGGCCTTTCCAGCCATGCTGGGAAGTATTCTTACGCCGTATTTCCTCAACCCAACGCAAAGGAGTAAGTAACTCTTCTATATTTCCTTTTTGAGGCGCCAGGAGGGCCAGGCGCTTCGAATTAGGGGCTTCCAGGTTGATCGAAACCCGATCGGCCAACTGCATGGCGCGCTCCACCTGGGCGCGCTCAGCCCCTGGCATAATCTTCAAATGCAAATAGCCCGGATAGCCCAGGCGTTTTCGCAAGATCTCGGCGGTATCGAGCAGCCGGTCTTGTGTAAGCAGGCCACCGCCCGCCACGCCAGAGCTCAAGAAAAGACCTCTAACGGCACCTTTCTGCCAGAGCTGAATAAAAGTCCTGGCCAGCTCATCTGGCAGAAAGGTCTGCCGGCGAAAATCGCGACCTGCCCTGAAGCAGCAATAGGCGCAGTTCTTTTCACAGGCTGAAGTCAACAGTGTTTTCAGCATGGCCATATGTTGGCCATTTGGCATGGCCGCCTGGTAAATGGGCAGTTCCATTTTGTGGCGGGGCACATATTGAGCAGCGCGGTTGTCTTCTTCGCTGATGACCGGACAAGCGCTGCCCTTTATTTTCTCGACATGCTCATCGATCTCATCATCCATATAATCAGCAATCTGGGCCAGCTTTTCCAGGCTATCCATGCCTTTATTATAGAACGCGCTTTCTAGCCTTGTCAATGGGAATTTTCTAAGTTGCAGATATTCCCTGATTTACCTGGATCGGCCTGGATTTTTCACTTGCCAGAATTTTTTGGAGAAGATTGAAGCGCCTCACGCCCCAGAAATACCGGGGTGCTATAAGTATACGTAGTTTGCTGTTTGGCCTCATAGGCTTCCAGGGCGAAGTTGATGAGCCGATCGATCAGCTCGCTAAATTTAATCCCGGATGCTTCCCAAAGGTAAAATGCCAATGAGCCCGGCAGTGTGTTGAGCTCATTCACGTAGAATTTTTCTTCTTTCAGATCCACCAGAAAATCTACCCTTGAAATACCCGATCCATTGATAGCCTTAAAGGCGGTAATGGCCGCATTTTGGATTCGGGCGGTAAATTCTGGTGAAATGGGGGCCGGCATTTTGCGCGTGGCGCCCTTCATGCCCAACGCTTTATTGCCGGACAGGTATTTATCCTCATATTTCAAGAATTCACTGAGGGTGATCGGCTGTTCACAGACGGAGGCCTGATATTGATTAAAGCCAATGACGGAACAATTAATCTCAACACAATCGGTCTGGGCTGCTTCAACCAGTACTTGATAACCATAAATGAGCGCAACTTCAATGGCATTTCGCAGTTCCGTTTCATCCGTCACGCGAGAAATGCCAATACTTGAGCCTAATTCAGCCGGCTTTACAAACATCGGATAATTGAATTTGCAATTGATGTCGGCGATTACTTTTTCATGATCTATCTGCCAATCATAACGATTAAATCCAATAAAATCGATGACGGGTAATCCAGCACTTTGCAGCACAGCTTTGGAAGCAATTTTATTCATGCCAATGGCTGAACTGAGCACTCCACAACCAACATAGGGCACTTTTGCAATTTCAAAAGCTCCCTGTATCGTCCCATCTTCACCATTCGTTCCATGAAAGGCCGGGAAGAATACGTCAATCGGAATAATAGATGGTCGATTGAAAATACCTTTGCTGTTTACTTTTATCAGTGCGCCTTTTTCCGGCATGGATGGATTGAGGCAAACCGCATCACAACTGCGAATAATCTCGGCCTGGCTTTTTTTGTAAAAATCGAGATCTAATAAATTGCCGCCGGTCAACCACTCTCCACTTTTCGCTATATAGATTGGAACAACCTCATATTTTTCCTTATTCATGGCAGCTATGATCTGCTGGGCTGTCAGAACCGATATTTCATGTTCAACAGACCTTCCGCCAAAAACAATACCTATGCGATACTGGCTCATAATCCCTCCAATTTAGTTTATTTGATACTCACTGCCCGGCAACATTACTCGGAATAATTATCCGGCAAATCATTGGAAAATAAAACGGTATCCCCTGGGCTGGTGATGTGAGCAAGCTCTTTCGTGGCTTCTTTCAGATCAGGAACAACCATCATCCGGTCACTGGGAAAATTACAGGACTGTAGGCCGGCCTGAATTGGCTGCGTTTGTTTCAAGCCTACCAGAATCACATGGCTGCAAACCCTGGCGATGTGCTCACCGAAACGGTAATTTTCTTCATACTCTACTTCACCCAGCTCAATAATGCCAGGGGTAACGATTATTTTTCCTGCTGCTGCTATCTTCTCAAGCAAATCTAAAGCATTGTGGACACCAACAATATTTGAGTTATAAGAATCATCAATAATCGTTATTCCATTTTCAGTTTTAATAAGTTGTAAGCGGTGCGGGATGGCAGGGATGGAAGAATAATTTCGGACGATTTCGTCAAGACTGATATCAAATTGCAGAGCGACCAGGGTAGCTGCAAGAACGTTGAGGACGTTGTGGAAACTCAATAGGGGTATTTGTACTTTTCTGGGGATTTCTCCCTCTACCTGTAACTGAAACGATGTTCCGTTTATGGAATATTCAATATCTGAAGCGCTGGCATCCAGCAAGGAATTATATGAGGTAATTCCATATTTCAAGACCGGATGCCCTTCGTTTTTTGCCCGGTCGGCCAGGGCAGCACAAAGTGGATTATCCGCATAAATAACCAGCGTGCCATGTGGAGGCAATCCCTGAACAATTTCATATTTCGCTCTGGCCACAGCATCCAGAGTTCCGAACCGTTCAAGATGTTGAGGGCCAACTTCCGTAATGACGGCTAGATCAGGGTGTACCAAATTACATATTTTTTTAATTTCACCGGGTACATAGGCACCCATTTCAACCACAAAAACCTGGTGGAATGGTTTTAAGTTTTCTCGAATTGCCCTGACAATACCCAAAAACGTGTTATAGCTTTGCGGCGTTGGCAGAGTGTTGTATTTTGATTGTAAGAAATGACTGGTAATTACTTTTGTGGTGGTTTTTCCATAACTGCCGGTAATACCAATTTTTATTAATTTATTGTTTTCAGCCAGAATCGACCTGGCGGATTGTTCGTACCGCCAGCGAATGATGGTTTCAACGGGTGTAAGGATTAAATTGCCCAGTAACAGGCAGGCAATTGCCAGAATGGGAGCGGCAATTATGATTACAGAATTGAGAATGGCTTGCAGGAATAGCTGGTTGTTTGACCCAATAAGAAACGCAAATAAGACCGAAAGCATCAAAGCGAGCAGGCTTGCAGCGCAGATGATGCGTTTGGCGCGATTTGTGTACACTAAAGGTTTTTTGGCTTCGGGAATTTCTTGATGGGTTCTAAGCGTGGCAATAAAACACAACGATGAGCTGATGAGCAAATTGGCTCGAATAGAGTTTGTGAAGAGTGTTGCAATCATCACTAAAACCAAAGCAATCAGCGTGGCTGCGATCAAATTTGGTCCAAATAACCGTTTACGAGACCCAATTGCCCAATGAATCAGGCGGCTGGGTTGGTATTCTTCCAACTGAAAAATATGGAGCGCACGCCTACAAAACCAGATCAAGGATGTGGTATAAAGCCCTACAAATACGACCGCAAGGATAAGATTAATACTATTCATGCACTCATTTTGGAGAAAAAGTTTTTTACGATCATACAAAATTCGACCGGTTTGTTCAAAAAAGAATAATGTCCAGCATCTTTTAAGATTACAAGCCCGGCATCTGGGATTAACTTTTCCATCAGCCTGGCATTGGCAACTGGCGTATCCTCATCATTTTCTCCCCAAATTATCAAAGTTGGGGATTGAATGCGGGGCAAAAAATCGCGCAGATCTTCGTTTACTACCTTTAAAAAAGTCTGCCGCATAATACCGCTGGTTGATTGGTAATCGGGTGATGCCACCCTTTTATAAACCGATGAATAAAGTGGATTAACTAAAGGACCAATAATTCGTCTTTGAGACAACCAGCGCAGGCTTTTGAAGATGCGTTGTACAAGTATTGCACGGAATGTCGCTTTGGTACGGATTCCGGCGCTGTCTACTAAAACCAACATTCCAATTAAATTCGGGTTCTCGGCTGCTAATTTGATCGATACCCTTCCTCCAAATGAATGGGCTATCACACCGACTTGATCCAATTGAAGATAACACAAAAGGCGAACCAGCCAGCCTTTATAATCACTGATTGACCAACCTTGCGGTGGAAGGTCGCTGCGACCAAAACCCGGAAAATCTAAAGAAAAAACACGAAAATCCTTTGAGAGGTATTCTGCCGTGGAGCGGAATACTTCACAATTTGCCCCCCACCCATGCAGCAATAGGATTGGCGGCCCGGCAGTTCCGTTTTGCTCGAAATAGCAATTGATGTTGCAGGTGGTATCGAAAAAGGTATCAGGTTGAAACAACGTTTATTCTCAATAGATGGAACTTCCCTTCCGGGTATCATTATGAACGGAAATGATACACTTACTAAACCTGAACGTCAAGCTTAGGGATATATTTATTCTGATGCGGCTACATATAAGAGTCGCGCATATAATTCCAATTATATTCCTCCGATCAGTGAGACACCATGAGCCTGTTTACCAGCATAAAAAAACCGACTTTGCTGCTCGATAAACAAAAAGCTCGAGCAAATATCCATCGCATGCGCCTGAAGGTTAACCAGCAAGGAGTGCATTTCCGGCCCCATTTCAAAACACACCAATCTGCCGTCATCGGCGAATGGTTCCGCGAAGAAGGGGTCGATTGCATTACGGTGTCATCTATAGATATGGCCTTTTATTTCGCCAGGCATGGTTGGCAGGATATCACCATCGCCTTTCCGGTCAACTTGCGCCAGATTGACGAAATTTCCATGCTCGCCTCAACTATTAAACTGGGTTTACTGGTTGAATCACGCGAAACGATCCAATTCCTCTCCAAGAACCTGGCGGCCACCTCCACAAATACCTGGATAAAAATAGACACAGGTGCCCACCGCACCGGTCTGCCCTGGCAACAGGCTGATGCGATTACCCAACTGGCGCGTGAGATCCAATCCACACCGGCCCTGCACCTGTGCGGTTTGCTGACCCATGCCGGCAATACTTACAGCGCCACCTCTCCTGACGAAGTTTGCCGGCGTTACGGTGAATCAGTCGATTGCTTGCTGGATGTACGGCAAAAATTGGCAGCAACTGGTTTGGCAAGCCTGGAAATCTCCGTTGGAGATACGCCGGGTAGCAGCCTGTGCGATTTTGGGGAGGTGGATGAAGTCCGACCGGGCAACTTTGTTTTCTATGATTCCAAACAGCTTCAAGTCGGATCCTGCCTGTGGAGTGATATTGCCGTGGCAGCCGCCTGTCCGGTAGTCGCCAAACACGCCGACCGGCAGCAAATTGTGATCTATGGGGGCGCCATTCACCTTTCCAGCGAGCTATGGATGATCGACAACCAACCTGTTTACGGCCTGGTGGCCCTGCCGGATGGAAAAAGCTGGAGCGAGCCGCTAACCGGTGCAGCAGTCGTGTCCCTTTCGCAGGAGCACGGTTTGGTCAAACTGGCGGAAAAAGATTTCAACCGCATCCAGGTTGGAGATTTGATTTTTGTTTTACCGGCACACTCCTGCCTGACCGTCCAGGCCATGAGGGAATACCTGACCCTGGACGGCAAGGTAATTGGAACATTGAATAGCAAATCTTGAAGTATTTTAGCTTCTAGATCAATTGTAGCGGAACAGGAGCAAATGTCAGCAGGAACAAGATCAGGGCGATGCCAGCCAGAATCTTGCGACGGTTATCCAGGGGAGTGATCTGGTCCAACGGTTCAGCATAAACACGGCCGAGGAAGAAAATGAGCACCGCCCATAGCCACCAGCCGCTCCAAACAAAACCAAGTAGAACCAGGGCAACTAGGATAAAAGGCAGAATGCGACCGGCATTTTTTCGGCCGAATAAAACATACAGCATATGGCCGCCATCCAATTGACCGGCCGGGATCAGGTTCATAGCGGTCACTAAAAGGCCAACCCACCCGGCCCAGGCGACCGGGCTGAGCATCACGTCCATACCGCCATAAGGGAACGGGCGACCGGTAAAGAAATAACTGAGCCAATACAGGATGGGGGACATTCCGAGCATAGTAGCCGGGGCAGGCAGCAAACGGCCAAAAACAAACAGTTTTGAGAGCAAGTAGAGGATCGAACTGCCCTCCATCATAAATCCCGTACCTGAATTAATCACGATGGGCAGCCGGCTGACGGTCGAGATGGACAGCCCATAGATCAGTACCGGTATAGCCACAATCAGGCCGGCTAATGGCCCTGCAATGCCAATATCGAGTAAGACCCGCCGGTTGCGAGGTGCTTCTTTCATGTTGATAAAAGCGCCCATGGTGCCAAAGGGTGTAATCGGCATCGGAATGAAATACGGCAGGGATAGATGCACGCCATGATAACGCCCCACCAGATAATGTCCAAACTCATGTGCGCCCAGAATAGCGCTGATGCTGAGGGCGTACGGCCAACCATTCTGTAAAATAGCTATCACTGCCAGCAAAGGATTGGACGGGAGAGGCGTTTGCATCGCATACATAGCACCGGCAAATAAAACGCTTAATATCGTCAATAGACCCAGCACCACGTTGACCCACGGGTTTGAGGCTCTCGGCGTGGGGATGCCTTTTACCAAAATAATAGCATGACGATCACCATCCCAGCGGAACAAGGGTGTCAACCCGTAGGGTTTCAACTGGGTGGATAGCAGATCA
>DATFYI010000173.1:0-14716 GCA_035315125.1 Anaerolineaceae bacterium
AAATGGCACCTATATTGGTCCAAATTTGTTACGCTAAAAAAAACAAAATAGGCCAGTGAATTAACTCTGCCATCCAGCCATGCATCGGGAAAGTTGTCCAGAATGTTAAGTAAATTGATTGATCGGGGAAGATGACTCAATCACCCAATAACATCTCTGAAAGTTTGCCTGAAGAATTCTCGATCAGTTGGCACGCATTAAGTAGCGAAGATGCCCTTAGGGTTCTAGAAACGCAGCCTTTGGTTGGATTGAGTAGTGCAGAGGCTGCCCAAAGGCTTTCCCATTACGGTCCCAACCAGCTTGCCAGCCAGCCAAAGTCTGGTTTCTTAAAGTTGCTGGCAGAGCAATTGAAGTCGTTTATTGTAATTTTGCTGCTGGTAGCTACCCTGATATCAGCTCTGCTCGGGGAGTGGGCCGATGCAGCCGCTATTTTTATCATTGTTTTATTGAATGCAACGCTGGGGATTGTGCAGGAAACGCGAGCTGAAGATGCCATGGCCGCATTGAAGAAATTGGCTGCACCGGAGGCTCAGGTACTAAGAGACGGGCACCGCTTCTCAATACCAGCCAGCCAACTGGTCCCTGGGGATGTAGTTTTTCTGGAAACCGGAAATTTTGTTCCGGCAGACTTACGCTTGCTTGAAGCAGTTAATTTAAAAATAGAAGAAGCGGCTTTGACGGGTGAATCACTGCCTGTGCAAAAAGATGCCGCCATACTATTAGAAAAGGATATTCCCCTGGGTGACCGGAAAAATACCGCATTTTCGGGCACTACGGTTGTTTACGGTCGTGGAGTAGGGTTGGTGGTCAGCACCGGCATGCATACCCAGCTTGGGTTAATTGCCAACATGCTCGAAAGTGTCGAAACAGAGGATACGCCTCTCCAGAAAAACTTAGATAGTTTGGGTAGAAGTCTGGGATGGGGCGCTCTGGTTATTTGCGGTTTGATTTTCGTAATGGAAGCCATGCGGACTAACGGAAGCTTGCAAGAGCTGGTTGGTGTCTTTATGATCGCTGTAAGCCTGGCGATTGCGGCTGTACCGGAAGGTCTGCCGGCGGTAGTTACAATCAGCCTGGCATTGGGCATGCGTGAAATGGTACACCGGCACGCTTTGATCCGCCGTCTGTCTGCCGTTGAAACCCTGGGTTCGGCAACCGTCATTTGCACGGATAAAACGGGTACTCTGACCCAAAACGAGATGACGGTTACACGTTTGTGGGTGGATGGTTTCACCTTTGAAGTTACCGGGAGTGGCTATCGTCCGGAAGGTGAATACCGGCTGGATGGGCAACCGGTTAAACTAGAGGAGTATCCTGCGGCGATGACCGCTTTATGGGTCGGCGTCTTGAATAATGACGCTTCCCTGGAACAGGGAAATGAAAAAGGCACTCTGCGCATGGTGGGAGATCCAACAGAAGGTGCCCTGTTAGTGGCGGCTGTCAAAACCGGTGCGATATCTAGAAAAGTACTGGATGCCTATCCTCGGGAAGATGAAATCCCGTTTGACTCAGAACGTAAGCGTATGCTGACAGTGCATGCTATTCAAGATCCGCACCCGGCTGATATCTCTCCGGTCAATGATATGCAGAAACGGAAATGGTTTGCGATCGCAGTCAAAGGCGCGCCGGATGTGGTGCTCGAGCTGTGTAATCAATACCAGGGTATAGAAGACGAGCCGATCCTCATGCAACCGTCCACTCGCAGACAAATTTTGGATGCCAACGATCAGATGACCCGGCAGGCTTTACGAGTGCTTGGGCTGGCCTATCGCCTGGTGCCCGTTATGCCATCGGACATCGATAGTGCAGCTCTGGAGAAGGATCTGGTCTTTGCAGGTCTGGTAGGCATGATGGATCCAGCCCGCCCAGAAGTGAAGCCGGCCCTGGAAAAAGCACGTCAGGCGGGTATCCGTACAATAATGATTACCGGAGATTATCCCAATACAGCTCAAGCCATCGCCGAAAGTATTGGGCTGCTCATGCCCCGGCACAAGGTGATGACCGGCAGTCAGATAAACCAGATCGATGATCACGCCTTGCAAGAAGAAGTGCGCTGTACGGATGTTTTTGCGCGGGTATCCCCCGAGCACAAACTGCGCATCGTGGAAGCTTTGCGGAGCAATCACGAAGTGGTAGCGATGACCGGAGACGGCGTCAACGATGCTCCGGCCATAAAACGGGCAGATATCGGGATAACCATGGGGATCACGGGTAGTGACGTAGCAAAAGAAACTGCTGATATGGTTTTGACCGATGATAATTATGCCAGCATTGTATCTGCGATTGAACAAGGACGCATTATTTACAGCAATATTCGCAAATTTGTTTACTATTTGCTGTCTTGCAACCTGGGTGAGATTGGGATTATCTTTCTGGCTGCATTGTTTGGCTGGCCTTCGCCTTTGACTGCGATCCAACTTTTATGGCTTAACCTGGTCACTGATGGAGCGCCCGCACTGGCTTTGGCCGCAGAAAAAGGCGACCCGGATATTATGATTAGACCGCCGCGCCCGACTAATGAGCCGATCATCAATCGCAGCATGCGTATTGGCATTGTCATTCAAACAATCGCGATCGCGTCTGCATCATTGTTGGCATTTTACATTGGCCGATTTACTGACCCCGGGCATGTCCAGTTTGCCGAGACCATGGCATTTGTCACGCTGAGCTGTTCTGAATTGTTGCGGGCTTACACTTCCCGCTCAGAATTTTACCCGCTGCTGAAAATCGGATTTTTCAGTAACCGGTGGATGAATTATGCCTGCCTGACTTCTCTGCTCCTGATCCTGGCAGTCGTGTATATCCCGTTTCTACAGGGAGTTTTCAACACCGAGCCATTAGGTTGGTCGCAATGGTCTGTGATGCTGCCGCTATTATTGATCCCCTCGATTGCTGCAGAAGTCAGCAAGATTTTTATGAGATCTGCTCAGAAATCATCCAGTAATTAACCTGCTTCTAGAAAATAATAATTGCTGGCCCAATTTGATATTTACTGGGCTAAGTTAGTACAGGTTTCTAGATTATCATGTAAAATAAATATAATTCTATTAGAAATTTAGTAATAATCATTCAGATTTCTGACTAAGGAGGCCAGAATGTTCCATACGATCATCATTGTCGGCAACGTGGGGAAAGAGCCTGAAATGCGCTATACTCCCAACGGTCAGGCTGTAACTTCCTTTTCATTAGCCTCCAGCCGGAATTATACCGGCCAGAATGGTCAGTTGGTCAAGGAGACCATCTGGTTTAGAGTTTCTGTGTGGGCGAAGCAGGCTGAGACGGTTTCGCAATACGTTCATAAGGGCAGCAAGGTATTGGTGGAAGGGCGTCTAATTGCTGATCCTGCCACCGGCGGTCCGCGGGTATGGACCCGTCAGGATGGCACCCCGGGCGCATCCTTTGAGGTGACAGCCTCAACAGTGCGTTTCCTGTCCAGTAAAGCTGAAGGGACTGCCGCTGCAGGTGAAGAACCGGGTGAGGTTGCTGGGGATGTTGGTGCCGAGGGAGATATTCCCTTTTAATTTATTTAACCTATAAATAATGAATGAGACTCCTGAGCCCCCGAAGAACGCCGGGCCACATCTTGAACTTCCTGCCGATTTGGAACCAGTCTACAGCAACCTGGTCAGGATCAGCCATTCCCCGGCAGAATTGGTGTTTGATTTTGCCCGTATGCTGCCAGACCAGCCCTCCGCTAAGGTGCTGGCACGCTTGCTGATGTCTCCCATCGGAGCTAAATTATTCTTGCGGGCGTTAGGCGAAAATTTATCCCGTTATGAGGCGGCCTTTGGGCAGATCAATCTGCCGGGTGAGCCATCATTGGCCAATGATCTCTTCGGTTTTATTCAACCGCCAGAGAAGCCGCCGGAGGGTTGAGCTATGGAAAACCTGACCATGATTGCCGATAAAATTCGCATGGATCTGGATGCACGCACACTAGCGCGCGATCGGGCCCTGGTGCAGGCGCGTACCTTAACCCGCCATTGTGCAAATGCAATCAGGGCCATTCACCGTAGCGAAAATGAGCTGGCACAGGAACATTTAAATGAGGCCAGGACGATTGTTGCTCAATTGGGAAATGACCTGCATAGTTACCCGGACTTGTTCTATGCGGGTTATACCCAGGATGCAATTAAGGAATTTGTCGAGGCCAGCAATACCTGCGCGCTCATACAAAACCAGCCATTGCTATCACCCGAGGATCTTGAAGTGGAAAGTGCTACTTATCTCAATGGATTGGCCGAAGTCACCGGTGAACTGCGCCGGCGCTGCCTGGATATTCTGAGGCAGGGTTATTCCAGTGAGGCAGAGCGCCTGTTGAGCTGTATGGATGATATCTATGCTTTGCTGGTGACAATGGATTATCCCGATGCGGTGACCAATGGTCTGAGGCGCCAGACTGACCTGGTGCGCGGTATTACCGAACGAACCCGCGGCGATTTGACCATCAGCCTACGCGAACAGCAATTGCAGGATTCGCTGGATCGATTTATCTCGCGCCTGCCCGGACCCACAACAGATGGAGACCATGCGCACGATTCGGGCCTCTGAGATCGGTACTTACCTGTTTTGTAAGCGTGCCTGGTGGTATCACAGCCAGGGAGTGGAATCCGAAAACCAGTCGGAGATGGCCAGCGGCAGTTCCTATCACCAACAGCACGGCCGGCAGGTTATTTATGCAGGCCTGCTCCGTCTGGGCGGTTGGTTTTTATTGTTGTTGGCGCTGGTGTTGATAACCATCGGTTTATCATTGCAGTTTCTTCATTGATGATCTATCTCGGGTTATTTTTAATCCTGCTGGCTTTGCTATTGCTGTTGCTATCAAAACGCCAGCAACGGGAAGCTGGGCTTCCAGCTGGACGGGTCATTTATTCAGATACGCGCGCCTGGGGCAAGATAGAGAAACCTTTTTATGATGCCATGCTTGGCTTGACGGGCAAACCGGATTATTTGGTCGAGCAAGATGGTGTTTCTATCCCAATTGAAGTCAAAAGCGGCTGGGCTCCCCCGGAACCCTATGCAGGGCACATTTATCAAGTTGCGGCTTACTGCCTGTTGGTAAAGCAAGCAAGCGGAAAAAGACCTCCCTATGGTCTGCTTCATTATCGCAACCGGACATTTGCGATCGATTTTACGCCTGAGCTTGAATCCAGTCTAATGGAGTTGTTGCTTGAAATGCGCCAACATGACAAACAAGGTGAAGCTGATCGTTCACATGAAGAACCACTGCGCTGTGAACGCTGCGGCTACCGTTCAAACTGCGACCAGCGCCTCTAAAAAATACCGCAGCGTTTCAATTTAGCGACTATAATTGTGGCATGTCTGACCAGTTACCTCCACCACAACGAATTGCAGTTGGCGCGGCTCCTAATCTGCCAGATGCTTCTACAGAAGCTCAGGAAGTAGCCCGCTTTTTAGAAGAACACGGTGTGAAAACCGTCCTGGCAGCATCGTTATACGATGCAACTTTACGAAAAAAACTTGAGGCGCATGAATTTGATATACTGATTGCATTGGGTGGGGATGGAACCATGTTGAGAGCCGGGCATTTGTGTTCCCCGCTCGGAATTCCCATCCTCGGGATCAATCTGGGTAAATTTGGCTTCTTAATGGAGCTGCAGCGCCAGCGCTGGCAAGATTATCTGCCGAATTTGATTGAAGGAAATTACCGTTTAGAGAAACGCATGACCTTGCAAACCATTCACAAACGCGGCGATGAGCTCTTAGGCACCTGGCAGGTCATTAATGAGGCCGTTGTATCGCGTGGGCAAGTAGTTCGCCCCATCCGTCTGAAGGCTGAAGTAGACGGTTATTCTCTGGCAACTTTTGTGGCAGATGGTTTGATTGCATCAACTGCAACGGGCTCGACCGCTTATTCTCTGGCAGCCGGAGGGCCGATCATGCCGCCTGAGCTGCGTAATATCCTGATAACACCGGTCGCGCCCCACATGTCGATGGACCGATCAATTATTCTGCCTGCAGGCACCTGTGTAACTATTAGCGCTTATACCGAGCACGAAGCTGTTTTAAGTTTGGATGGTCACCCCCCAGAGATCATTCAAAATGGAGATTCAGTGCAGGTAGAAGCCGGTCAGCACGATATCACCTTTGTGCGTTTGCAAGATCCAGGTTATTTCTATCGAAACCTGACATTGTATATGGAACGAAACCCTTCTGCTAATGGTGTGTAATGAGTGAAGTAACCCCTCCCACATTATATTGTTATGTACATCCCAATCGTGAAACTGTTTTACGTTGTAACCGATGCGAACGGCCGATTTGCAGCGAATGTGCAGTTCTGACGCCGACAGGTTATCGCTGTAAAGAGTGCGTACGTGGACAGCAAAAGATTTTTGAGACCGCTCAAACATCGGATTACCTGTTCGGCATTGTGATTGCCGGTGTCCTGAGCTTTATCGGTAGTATTATAGCGAATATTATCAGTAGGCTCGGCATCCTGGGCTTTATTATTATTTTTGTTGCTCCGTTTATCGGATTAGTGATTGCAGAGGCTGTTCGCCGGGTAACCCACCGCCGACGCTCAAAACGGCTGTTTCAAGTCACGGCCGGCGCTGCGGCGCTGGGAAGTCTCCCTCTACTGTTGATAAATGTTCTGCCTGTGTTTATTTTTGGATCGGGTGGCCGCTTCAACATCCTTGGGACTGGTTTAGCCCTGGTGTGGCAGGCGCTTTATAGCTTTCTGGTTACCAGTTCAGTTTATTACCGACTGAGCGGGATCCAGATGTAATTCATTCAGATTGAGATTGGGGCAGCGGACGTATGCTTACCGAACTGCACATCGAAAACTTTGCCATAATCCAACAGCTTGAGCTAACTTTCGGTCCAGGTCTAATCACCTTTACCGGTGAAACAGGGGCAGGTAAATCGATTATATTGGATGCGATCATTGCTCTGGTTGGCGGTCATGCCGAGCCTACTTTGATCCGTGCCGGTTCAGATCGCGCCATGGTCGAGGCAACTTTTGAGCTGCCTGCCAATACTCGCACGGCCATTCTGGATATCTTGAAGCGAGAAGATCTGTTGGATGATCCGAACCATTTGATGTTCAGTAGGGAAATCCGCCGTGAAGGGCGCAGTGTTGGGCGGGTTAACGGTCGTAGCATCAACCTGAGTTTGCTGCGCGAGTTGGGCAGTTACCTGATCGATATCCACGGCCAGTCAGAACACCTGTCGTTGCTCAACGTACGCCAGCATATTGGTTTATTAGATCGTTATGCCGGCAGCGAGAAGCTGATTAGCGCTTACCGGCAGAGCTATCAAGAGTTACAGTCTATCAGGCATGAGTTGAACAGCCTGCGTCAGATGGAACTGGATAGCAACCGTCGAGCCGAGTTGCTGGGTTTTCAGGCAGAAGAAATTGAATCGGCTCATCTGCTGGCGGATGAAGAAGGAGAACTTCGCAAGGAGCGTGATCGTCTGGCAAATGCTGAGAACCTGTCAGCGCTGGCTCAACAGTCCTTGTTAGCGCTAGAAGAAGGTACATTAGAGATTCCGGCCATCTCTGAGCAGTTTGGTCAGGTGCTTCAATCATTGACGGCCCTCAGCCGGATCGATGCCAGTATGGCTGCTCTTACTGAACAGGCTGAAAACCTGGCAGAGAGCTTGAGTGATATCAGCCGCGAGTTGCGTGATTATCTCGAAAAGATCGAATATAACCCACGACGGTTAGAACAAGTTGAAGAAAGGTTGGACTTGCTGCATGCCCTGAAAAGGAAATATGGCGGGAGCATTGCAGCAGTCCTGGCTTATGCTGTTGACGCTCGCCAGAAATTGGAAACGATTGCCCATGCCGGTGAGCGGATTGAGGAGCTTGAAATTCAGGAAAAAGCTTTGCTTGAAAGATTGGCCCTCCAAGGCTTGCAGCTTTCAAATAAGCGGAAGGCTTCCGCAGATACGCTCGGTCAGGGGGTTGAGACAGAGTTGGCTGAGTTGAATATGAGTGGAGCTCGCTTTAAAGTGGATATCCACTATGAGCCCAAATCGGATGGCTTGCAGCTTGAAGATGGCCAGAAAGTAGCTTTTGACGAAAGTGGTCTGGATCATGTTGAGTTTTTGATTGCTCCAAATCCCGGTGAAGGTTTTAAACCACTGGTAAAGATTGCCTCAGGCGGCGAAACCTCGCGGTTAATGCTGGCGTTGAAAAATGTGCTTGCCCGGGTCGATTACGTTCCAACCTTAATCTTCGATGAAATCGATCAGGGCATTGGTGGGAGAACAGGGCTGGTGGTTGGAGAAAAGTTATGGAAGCTGGCGCGCCAGCACCAGGTTTTTTGCGTCACCCATCTGCCCCAACTAGCTGCTTTTGGCGACCAGCATTTCCGGGTTCAAAAACAGGTTCGGGATGGGCGTACTACCACCCAGGCCAGTAAGCTGGATGAATCCAACCGCCTGGACGAATTAGCTGAAATGTTAGGAAACCTGACAGATGCCAACCGCGATGCAGCCAGGGCAACCCTTGATCTTGCCCGCGCCAGAGCCAGCCAGCTTGTTAAAGAGAATAAGTAAATGCATGCTCCTGCATGCCCAGGCAGGGCTAAAATGACAAAATGATCTATGTTATAATTTGTCATGGAAAGCTCCATGCTCAAGAAAATTGGTTTTGTTTTCTGTTTCGTTCTCTTTTTCGGTTTCCTTCTTTGGATAGCTCTCCCGGTCTCAGCCAGCCCAGCGCCTCAAGTACTCTACCCAACCCCTACTGCAGGTTCAGATGGCCGGATACTTTATACTGTCCAACAAGGTGACACGTGTCTAAGCATTTATCTAAAAACCCAGATAACTGTTGACCAACTGCGCGCCTTGAATAACCTTGATACAAATTGTACGGTTGTCGTTGGACAAAAACTGCTATTGGGTATTGTAGCTGCCACCACGCCTACCGTAGGAGTAACCAGTACACCAACCTCTGCGTTGCCAAAGCCCACTCCCTACAACGGTAACGGTAATATTTGCGTCTATCTGTTCAACGATGTGAACGGAAATACAATGGTCGATGCTGGTGAGAATGCCATCGCTGGAGGAGCGGTTAGCCTGACTAACCGGACAGGGGACGTATCTAAGACCGGCTCGACTGATGCAAGCGGCAATCCACTCTGTTTTAATAATCTTCCGGAGGGTGATTACAATATCAGTATGGCGCCTCCAGAAGGATATAATTCGACCACTATTATGAATTATCCACTTAAGTTGAAAGCAGGTGATAGTGATACAGTTGATTTTGGGGCCCAAGATAGTTCAAAAACCACCGGAAATGGCTCAGATTCTGGCAGCAATCGATCTCCCATACTGGCAATATTAGGTGCGGTTTTGATCCTGGCCGGAGCCGGTTTGGGGATTTATTTCAGGCAGCTAAAAAGGTAATTGTTTCATATCTATGGGGATTTTTTTATTATCAAAGATCGGACTTTTACCAGTCCGAGTTTTATTTTATATGGGAATTTTATAAAAAATCCACATTCGTTGTCGCCTTTACGAGTGCGTGGTAAAATCATGGGAACATTGGAAAATTGGAAGGAGGCAGAATGGAACAGCAAGTAGGTTCCTTTGCAGTAAAAAAGGGTCTGGCGCAAATGCTCAAGGGAGGCGTGATCATGGATGTGGTCACTGTTGAGCATGCTCGCATCGCAGAAGAAGCTGGCGCTGTTGCAGTCATGGCTTTGGAGCGAGTCCCTGCCGATATTCGCGCCGATGGCGGCGTGGCTCGTATGAGCGACCCAGAACTCATCATGAAGATCATGGATGCGGTAACGATCCCGGTTATGGCGAAATGTCGTATTGGCCACTTTGTGGAAGCACAAATATTGGAAGCCATCGGTGTTGATTATATCGATGAGTCGGAAGTGTTGACGCCAGCAGATGAAGAGCACCATATCTTCAAACATAACTTTAAGGTTCCTTTCGTTTGCGGCGCTCGCAACCTGGGTGAAGCGCTCCGCCGACTTGGTGAAGGCGCAGCTATGATTCGCACGAAAGGCGAGGCCGGCACCGGTGATGTGGTTGAAGCTGTCCGTCATGCCCGTACGGTGTTGGATGCAATTCGCAAATTGCAAACCATGCCAGATGAAGAAGTTATGGCTTATGCCAAGGAACTTGGAGCTCCGTATGAGCTCGTCTTGGAAACCCGTAAACTGGGCAGGATGCCGGTAGTTAATTTTGCCGCAGGTGGAATTGCCACGCCGGCCGATGCTGCACTGATGATGCAATTAGGGGTTGATGGCGTATTTGTTGGATCCGGTATTTTTAAATCCGGTGATCCGGCCAAACGCGCAGCGGCCATTGTCAAGGCAACCACCCATTACATGGATGCATCCATTTTGGCAGAGGTGAGCCGTAACCTGGGTGAACCGATGGTCGGGCGGCAAATATCAGCAATTCCTGAAGCTGAATTGATTGCTGGAAGGGGTTGGTAATACAGTTATTATGAAGATCGGCGTTCTGGCATTACAAGGCGACTTTGCAGAACACCAGGCAATATTGGAAAATCTAGGTGCAGAGGTCGTGCAGGTACGCCTGCCTGAGTCCTTGGCAGGATTGAACGGCTTAATCATCCCTGGTGGGGAATCGACCACGATTGGCAAACTTGCAATCAATTATGGCTTTATCGGGCCACTGCAAGAATTTGGTAAGAACCATGCAATCTGGGGTACCTGCGCCGGGGCAATTTTCTTATCCAAAGACATTCATCGTGACCAACCTTTACTGGAGCTGATGGATATCTCAATCGAGCGAAATGCCTTTGGCCGCCAGATAGATAGTTTTGAGATAGACCTGGATGTGCCTTGTTTGGATGAAATGGATCATCATAAAAAACTATTCCACGCTATTTTCATACGTGCCCCTTTGATTGAAGCCGTCTACGGGAACGCTCAAGAGTTGGCACGCCTGCCGGATAATGCCCTGAAAGGACATGGTAAGATTGTAGCAGCACAGCAAGGGAAGCTGCTGGCTACATCTTTCCATCCTGAGCTATCGGATGATTGGCGTTTTCACCGCTATTTTATGGAGATGGCAAGATAGATATCCATTCGTTTGCCTGGTATGATCTTTGGACGCTCTACAGGTACCGTCATCAGGCACTTTCATTGGACAGCGCCCGTATGTTAACCTTCGGCAGCCCGATGGGACCTGCAGGATTGTATGATCATTTGCATCCAGCTCGCGGCGTGGCCACTATGGTAGCTCCAGCGCGGGGCGGTAGCCAGAAATTGATCGGGCAAATGCGCTACATCTTAGGCTCACGCTCGGCGCACTTATCCTTCTTGATGCCAGCCAGCGCAGCCAGCTCCCCAAATTTGCCCAAACTTTTAGATCGATTAGCATTACAGGCAGGTGAATGGGGCGCTTTCAATTTGTTAGGAGAGATCGACGAACGCAGCCAGGCCTTAGAAGGCATGCGGAAGGCGAGTTTTGTTGTGTATGCCTGGCAGCGTGTCTGGCAACTGCCCAGTCAGGATGGTAATAATCGTGAGCGAACCGCAGTCTGGCAACCTGCAACTGCTGCGGATGAAATCCCCATTCGTAATCTATATCAATCCCTCGTACCGCCGCTGGTGCAAAGTGCCGAGCACTTGCCAGATCAGCGCATGCAGGGGCTGGTTTATCGCAAGGAAGGCGAAGTACTGGCTTACATCGAAGGGATTTATGGACCAAGGGGGATCTATCTATACCCTATGGCTCACCCTGATCTTGAGAATGCAGCCGAGTTGCTGTGTAATTTACCAGGTCACCTTCTGACACGACTGGGCCGTCCGGTTTATCTGGCTGTACGTTCCTACCAGGCCTGGTTAGAAGTGGCTTTGGAAGAATTGGATGCCAAAGTCTCGCCTCGCCAGGCGTTGATGGTCAAACATCTGGCAATAGGACAGCGGGTGCTCCAAACAAATCCTCGCCTGGCAGTTATCGAAAATCGCCAGGCAGAAGCCAGCGCTCCGATGGTAAATAATTACCTGGGTCAGCAGGAAGAGTGTAAGGATAATAATTAAGCCACCTGGATAATCTTGTGCGACTGAATGAGTTTGAAGTCACGATAACTTATTTAACTCACATTGTTTATAAAATCGACTTCCGTCGTGATTGCTGATCCAAATTATGATTAAGCACCCTGCACTTATCATATAATATAAGAACAATAGAGAAAAAATAGACGAGTAAGATCTAACTATGACACAAAAAAGAATAACGGATGACTTACAGGCATTGATGGAAGTGTTGCCGCCGGCCGTAGCAAAGGCAGTAGTTCAGGTAAACAATTCAGACAACCTGCTGGAGATTATTCTCGACCTTGGTCGAAAGCCAATGGCTCGGTTTGTGGCCGACGAGATTGAGTTAAGCCAGAATGAAGTCCAACACGCCGATATTGACTATGTAGTTTCTCGTATCGGGGATTTTGACGCTGATAATCGGGCCGGGCTGGAACGAACGCTCCATCGTATTTCTGCCATCCGCAATCGTCGCTCACACATTGTGGGTTTGACTTGCCGGGTCGGGCGAGCCGTTTATGGCACAATCGATATCATTCAGGATCTGGTTGAATCTGGGAAAAGTATTTTGATTTTAGGACGCCCAGGTATTGGGAAAACGACCATGCTGCGTGAAGCCGCCCGTATTTTAGCTGAAAAAAAGCGGGTCATTATCGTCGATACATCGAACGAAATTGGCGGGGATGGCGACGTGCCGCATCCGGCTGTTGGGCGCGCACGCCGTATGCAGGTAGCCGCTCCATCTTTGCAGCATGAGGTGATGATTGAGGCTGTCGAAAACCACAATCCGGAAGTGATTGTGATTGATGAAATCGGACGCGAGCTGGAAGCTGCCGCTGCCAGGACCATTGCCGAACGAGGTGTGCAATTAATCGGTACAGCTCATGGGCGAACGTTGGAAAATCTGCTGCTCAACCCAACCCTTTCTGACTTAATCGGCGGGATCGAATCAGTAACGCTGTCAGATGAAGAAGCTCGCCGGCGCGGCACGCAAAAGACTGTGCTCGAACGCCGTGCTCCGCCAACATTTGACGTGTTGATTGAAATCCAGGAACGCAATTACCTTGTAATTCACCCAGACGTAGCCGAAGCTGTAGATACACTGGTGCGTGGGCAACGTCTGCAGCCCGAAATACGTTTCCGGGATGAAAAGGATGAAATCCATATCCAGAAACCGGCTGTTCCTAGCACTACTCGCTCGACTCCCAAGGGAATGCGGCGATCGCAAGGCAGCAATGGTGATCAGCCCTATGCACAGCTTCAAGCGGGGGGCAATGGGGGGTCGCCGTATTTGCACTTTCACCCGGGTGAGCTTGTTGTTCAATCTGGCGAAGATGAGCAGTCCAACCGGGCTTATAGCCGGAATTTTGCAAGTGCCCAACCTGTTCATATCTATCCTTATGGAGTGGCTCGCAATCGCTTAACACAGGCCGCCAAGCGCCTGGGAGTGCCTGCGATTGTAGTGCGTGATATCGGTGAGGCTGAAGCTGTCATGACTTTGCGGGCCTACTATCGCAGTCGTGAACAAACGATCATCGACGCTGAAACACGCGGTATGCCGATTTATGTGCTGCGCGCCAACACCGTCAACCAGATGGAGCAATCCCTGGCGGAAATCTTTAACATTTCTATGGATTCGTCCATTAACAATTGGGAAGATGTGTCCGGACAAACCCAGGCTGCCATTGAGGCCGTTCTGAGTGGGCAGCGTTGGATGGATCTTCCGGCTGCTTCAGCCCCGATCCGGCGCATACAGCATGAAATGGCTCGTGAGGCTCAATTAGTTTCTCATTCTTACGGCAAAGAACCAAACCGAAGGGTACGAATATTCCGAGAATAACCTGGAACCCATGTTCATAACACTCGAAGGCCCGGATGGTAGTGGAAAGACATCTCAGATTGGCCCGTTGGTAGAATTTCTGCGCCATAAGGGTTATCAGATTTGGGCTACTCGCGAGCCGGGGGGCACAGAGATCAGCAATCAGATTCGCAAGATCCTGATGGATTTAAAAAATCGAGGTATGAATCCTCGAACAGAGATTTTGCTGTTCTGCGCGGCGCGAGCCCAACTGGTTGAAGAAATAATCCGGCCTCATCTCTTACAGGGGGAGATCGTGCTTTGTGATCGTTATGCCGATTCCACCCTGGCCTATCAAGGCTACGGTCACGGGGTTGACCTCGATTTTTTACGACGATTACTTGACTTCACTACAGGCGGTCTTTGGCCTGATCTGACCCTTTTATTAGACATCGATCCAGAAGAAGGTCTGCAGCGCCGGCGAGTAGGTGATGCTGAATGGAACCGGTTGGATGACTACGACTTGTCTTTCCACAGGCGGGTGCAGACTGGCTATCACGAACTGGTTCGCCTTGAACCCAATCGCTGGCAGGTGATTAATGCCAGCCAATCTGCTGATAAAGTTCAAAGATCCTTGCAGGAAGCCATTCTGGCTCGCCTTAGGCAAAAAATAGCCTCTTGATCTGGCATCCAACAGCTTGAAAGGTAAATTGCACATGCCTAAAATCTTGCTATCGTTGGTCTTGCTGGTAGCAATTCTGCTAAGTGCCTGTGGGCAAGCAGCGCCGCAGAAAGTGGCTGTCCCAGTAGCACCGATTGGCCAGGCTACCATTGAGGCTTCAAGATCCATTGTAGCAACGGCTAAGGCTGAAATGACAAAAGAAGCGTTGCAAACCACACAAACTTTTTCCCCCTCAACACC
>DATFYI010000174.1:0-20665 GCA_035315125.1 Anaerolineaceae bacterium
TTTTAGCGACAAAACCTTCTTCCGCCAGCTTGTCGAGTGCAAAATAAATTGAACCAAAAGCAATCGAAGTCCAATCGCCCATATGTTTTTCGATGATTTGCTTGATCTCGTATCCATACAGGGGGTGTTCAGCCAGCAACCCCAGGATGACCATTCTTACCGACATATCCGCTCCTGGTTTTATATTGTATATTCTAGCTAAAATATTATGATTTGTCAAGCTTTTCTGATGCAGTCATTTCAGCGGTCTGGTGTTGTATAATAGAAATAGGCTGTTTGGGCGGGTTTGGGGGTGTGGCATGCCGGTGTATCTTCATTTTTATAAAGAAGAAAAATAAAGGGAGATGGAAGAACATGAAAGCCTTGGTGATCTATGATTCGATTTTTGGCAATACCGAGCAAATAGCAAAAGCAATTGGCGGTGCTATTGGCTCTTCCGAAGAGGCAAATGTGTTACGTGTCAATGCTGTGCATCCTGACCAACTACAGGGATTGGAGTTGCTGATCGTTGGCTCGCCGACCCGTGGCTTTAAACCGACCCCCGAGATCACAGATTTTCTCAAGAATATTGCTGACAATAATTTGCAGGGCGTCAAGGCAGCCGCCTTCGATACCCGGCTTGGGAACGATGATATCGGCTCACCCATCGTACGTGCTTTTGTAAAAATCGGTGGTTATGCCGCCAAACCCATCGGCGCCACGCTTGAGAAAAAAGGGGCCAGCCTGGTGTTGTACCCGGAAGGTTTTTTTGTAAAAGGTTCAGGAGGTCCCCTGAAAGAAGGTGAGCTCGAACGTGCGGCTGCCTGGGCAAGGGAAATTGTTGAAGCCTGTAACTCACATTAAATGGATTCAGAGATATATTATTTTTCAGGTACCGGTAACTCACTGGCTGTAGCGAGAGATATCGCCGGGAAAATAAATGCGCAACTGCTTTCCATCCCGGACCTGATGTCTAAAGAACGTTTTACCACGCAGTCAGATACGCTTGGGATTGTTTTTCCAGTGTACCAGGGCAATCTGCCCCTGATTGTCTATCGGTTTATTAGTAAATTACATAACCTGGGCAATAAGTATATCTTTGCAGTTTGTACTTTTGGAGATAGTCCTGGGATTTCCATGGACTACCTGGTCGAAGCCGTCCAGGCGCGCGAAGGCAAACTTGCCGTAGGGTATGGCGTGCATATGCCTTACAATTACATTACCCCAGGCTCCTTTCTTAAAAAATTTTTTACTTCTTTTCGCCTTCGAGAAATCGCTCCGGAAAAACAGCAAGAATTGTTTGCCAATTCGAAGAATAAAGTTGAAAGTATTTGCGCCTCGATTAATGAGCAAAAAGTGGGCGTGTATGAAACAGATTCAGAAACTCTAAACCGTTTCATCGATTTTATCAACCTGAAAGAAACACTGGGAAAAACGCTCTGGTTGAGGATAGCCGGTTATCGCAAACCCAGCACGCTTTCTTTTTTGGAAAGCCGCCAACTGATGGACTGTGGTTTCTGGGCCGATGAAAATTGCAATGGCTGTGGAATTTGCGCCAGGATATGCCCCGTTGAGAACATCCTCATGAACTTCGCTAAACCTGTATGGCAGCAGCGCTGTGAACAATGTTTTGCTTGCCTGCAATGGTGCCCGAGAGCAGCCCTCCAGTTTGGCAGTAAAACGGTCGGCCAAAAAAGATATCACCATCCGGATATAAGGATTTCGGACATGTTGAGGCAGAGTTGAATAGGTTTTGATTCTTTTTTGCCGGAAAGCATAAATTTCAGGGATAACTTCAAGGGTTAATGGTCAGGTCCGTATAAGCGCTGACCGGGATACCGGTCTTATTCTTATTTTTATAGACCTGTCCGGTAACTACCACACGCACCTTAGCGCTTTGTGAGCTGGTGAGCAGTGGGATGCATACGATCGAATAGGTCGTGTTTCCGCCGCCGCTCTTCGGGTATAAAACAATCCCATCCCCGGCATATTGAACGCCATTTTCAACTGGCATCCATAGATCAGCACCGGATGAAACCGATTGGTAAATTCTGGCTTGCCAATCCGCCTCAAACCAGATTTGCTGGTCGGATTGATTCTGAACTTGCAAGAAAACATTGGATCCGGATTTCAGGTCGTTTTTTTCGGTCGTGTCCAGCGCGAGACTGATGCTATTATTCATGTCCTTGATGGGGTAGAGTTTAGAGAATGGCAGGGGGGATTTACTTTGGGGTGGTTCAGGTAGTGCAGCCGGGCTGCAACCCACCATTAAAAAGAAAAGAGTGCTCAGTAGAAAGATGCGAGATTTTTTATAATTCATTGGATTGCTCCTGCTTGACATTTTTTATGTACCAGCTAGGCTGGCCACGATCTGACCAAGACGTTTGAGGGCCGGCTCGCTCTTTTCAGACCAGTAGGCCGCATTCAAGCGGATAAAATTATAATAGCGTGAGGTGGCTGAGAACAGGTAACCGGGGGCCAGGGTGATGCCGGATGCAAGGGCCAGCTTGTACAAATTTAGCGAGTCGACTTTCTCATCAAGCTGCACCCATAACACAAACCCACCGCTTGGATCGGTCACACGCGTGTTTTTGGGAAAATTTTGCACGATGGCCTGCGCCATGGCCGCCACTCTATGGGCATACGCCCGGCGGATGCTGCGTAAATGGTGTTCATAATGACCGCTGGCCAGAAACTCAGCTACCACCAGTTGTGGTAGGATAGGTGAGCCGATATTGATCGCCATTTTCAACTGTTCAATTTTTGGCTTGAAACGTCCGGCTGCGATCCATCCAAGGCGGTAGCCCGGCGAGATGTCTTTGGAAAAAGAAGAACACAATAAGACCAGACCCCTTTGGTCGTAAGCTTTGGCGACACTCGGGCGCTGCTGGGTGAAATACAACTCGCCAAAGATGTCGTTTTCAATCAGTGGGATCTCGTGGGCAGCCAATAATGCCACCAGCTCTTTTTTATTCTCATCTGGCATGCAGCTTCCCAATGGGTTGTTGAAATTTGAGATCACAAGGCAGGCTCGCACCGGGTGATTTTCAACGGCAAATCGCAGGGCGTCCAGGCTGATGCCGGTACGTGGGTGAGTGGGGATTTCAAGCGCCCGCAAGCCTTGGGCTTCGAGAGCCTGCAGTATACCAAAATAAGTGGGGCTTTCAATTGCCACCAGATCGCCCGGTTTGCAAATGGCTTGCAGACCGATGTAAACTGCTTCGGAGCAGCCGGAAGTGATGATGATATCCTCCGGGTTCAGATTTAAGCCGCTTGGGAAGGATCGCTGAGCAACCTGCAAGCGCAGCTCGATACAGCCTTCTGTCTCGCCGACGGTGTTCTCGCGGGAGTTGCCAGAGCGGATAAGCGAGAGCATGATCTGTCTCAAACGATTATTTGGCAGCAGTTCGGGAGCGGCAATCCCTGCTCCAAATTGGACCAACTCCGGGCGGTGTGTATCACGCAGCACCATTAAGGTCAGCTCGCTACCGCTCACCTGTGTTGGGTCTGGGGCCGGTGACGAGATTTCCGGTTCAGTATCCAGTTTGGCTTGCAGGGTAACGAAATAGCCTGATTGCGGCCTGGATTTGACGATGCCCTGGTCTTCCAGCAGATGATAGGCTTGCAAAACGGTGGTAATGGATAGGCTGCGCTGGCTGCTTAACTCCCGCACCGATGGAAGCCTTTCGCCTGGGCGAAAAGTGCCCAGTTCTATCTGCCGCTCCAAATCATTGGCAAGTTTCTCATAAAGAGGAATTTTGACGGGCATACCTGCAGGTCTCCAGGTATATCGATTGGACTGTATTTTAGTATACAATAAACCCGCAAAAAAAGCAGAACAGTTCCAAAAAGTGCCCAACTGTTATGGATTATATTGGTATCGCCTGCATCTGTTATTATTGAGAGGTATGTTTATAATTAAGACTGTAAAAGGATGATTTAGTCTGATTTGAGGAGGAATATCATGGACATGGTTTTGAAACCTTATAATAGCGATCTTGAGATCGATGGGGATGCTGCAAAGAACGCGACACGTTTTACTATACGCGAAGGCGGGCTGGTGCGGATGGATGGAGACTTACGGCAGGCGGATATCGAGTGCTTGAATGGCGCCATTTGGGTAACACAGCCGAACGATGACTGTGATTACTTACTCACGGCAGGTAAGCATTTCCAAATTGGTCATAAAGGCGTCGTATTGGTGCAGGGCTTGCCAGTGGGCAAATTCCAAATCAATAAAAACAACTGATCGCAGTAATAAAATACCAGAGCAGGCCTTCTTTTTCCCTGGTGGATAAATAGGCCTGCTTTTGATTTAAATAGCATGCAATTCAAAAATTTATTGTATACTTGCACTTGTGTCGTGCGGGAGATCCCGAGCGAATCCGGGCGGCATTAAACTAAATGGAGGTGGATGCAGCATGGCGGTATCACACTGGCAAATCGGTTCATCTTTACGGATGAGCCACCTGTTTGATGATGTTTCTGGTAAAAGCGTGGTTATTGCAATGGATCATGGCTCTCAAGGAGTGTTTCCGGGTCTAGAAAACCCTGCCAAAGTATTGGCCAGTATTCTGGCCGGTAAACCTGATGCCGTTCTGGTTGCCCCTGGCATAGCCCGTATGTTTCAGAGTTGTCTGGCAGGTCGCAATGCCCCGGCACTGATTATCACAATTGATTATGTAATGTTTACAACCATTCCAACCCGGCCACAACCGGATGAAGCTCTGGGTATGATGAGCACGGTCGAAGATGCCATCCGGATGGGAGCAGATGCAGTCAAGATTGCTATGACGTTTGGTCGGAAAGACGCCCTCATGCAGGCACGCAATCTTGATATGATCAGTCAGGTGGCTGATAAATGCCACCAATGGGGCATGCCGCTGATGATCGAGCCGACCACCTGGGGAAAAGGATTTGAGCCCCAGGATACCCGCAATGCCCAGATTTTGGCTAATATTGCCCGAATGGCCTTTGAGTTTGGGGCTGATATTGTCAAGATTGATTACCCAGACAAGGCGGCAGATTTTAGCCAGATTTCAGCAGTTTGCCCAGTGCCTATCATGGTGTTGGGAGGCAGCAAAAAGCCCGATCAACGCGCCATGCTGGATGAAATTTTGACAGTGACAAAGTTGGGTGGATCAGGCGTAGTCATCGGGCGCAACGTATGGCAGTGGCCAGACCCGGCCGGTATGGTACGCGCCCTTCGGCAGGTTGTTCACAACGGCGACCTGGAAGCGGCCATGCAAGAATTGAAGAAGTAAAACGCAATATGCCCGTCTGGCTCTGGGTGTCGATGCAGGGATAGTCAACTTAATTAAAGGCAGGTGAGCTATGAGTGCCTTACTTGGATTAGATATTGGGACGACCACGATCAAAGCATTGTTATATGATACGGAGGCCGGACACCTGCTATCCATGGCTGCGCGACCGACACCGGTGGAGCATCCTGCTCCAACCTGGAGCCAACATGATCCGGAGAGCTTATGGCAAACAGTTTTGGCCGTTCTGCGCGAGGCCAGCATTGGACAATCGCCTATTGATGGCCTGGCAGTCACCGGTTTTGCAGAAGCCGGTTTGCCATTGGACAAATCAGGCCAGCCACTCTATCCGATTATTAGCTGGTATGACCGGCGTACCGAAGCGCAAGCTGACTGGTGGGAGCAAAAAATCCCGCTTGTCCAGTTGCATGCCATCACCGGTCAACGGGTTAGCCCTTCATTTGGGGTAAATAAGTGGATGTGGATTCGGGAAAACCAGCCAGGTCTGGAAAAACAACTGGACTGCTGGCTCTCGGTTGAAGATTATATTCTTTACAAATTAACCGGTGAGAAAGCCACAGATTTTACGCTAGGCTCGCGCACATTGCTGTTTGACCAGCGGGATATGGATTGGTCCAGCCGCATGTTGGATCTGGCGGGAATTGAAAAATCTCAGATGCCGCGTTTGCAACCCAGCGGCACGATGATGGGAAAGATCACTGCTGAAGCGGCAAATGAGACCGGTCTGCCTGTGGGTATGCCTTGTATATTGGGTGGACATGATCACCTGGTAGCTGCCCTGGCAGCTGGAGCTTATCGTCCGGGGGTTATCATTGATTCGAGCGGCACGGCCGAAGCTGTTTTGATGGTATTGGATACTTTCCACACGGGCGTCAGAATTTCTAAGCGAGGGTACGCAGCATACGCGCACGTGGTCAAGGACCAATATGTACTTAAAGCCGGTCTGAAAGCAGCCGGAGGTGGAATTGAATGGCTGGCCAGCCAATTGGCAGGTCCAGGAGCTGATCTATCCGATTTACCCTACGACTTGCTGGCATTAGAAGCGTTAAGAGGAGTTGGGCGGCAGGTAGGGCCGGTCTGGCTGCCGCATCTGAATGGCTCCGGTACTCCGGAGAGTGATCGTTATAGCCGGGCTGCCCTGGTTGGGGTACAGATCGAGCACGAGCGCGGCGACCTGTTCCGCGCTTTTTTGGAAAGTTTAGCTTGCTGGCTCAGACATAATATTGAAGAAATGGAAACCTTAACCGGTCAGAAGGTCGAGAAAGTGATCCACCTGGGCGGCACTTCGCGCATACGTTTGCTGGTCAAGCTAAAGGCCAATCTGCTAAAAATGCCGATATCAGTACCAACGGTTCCGGAGGCGGCGGCGACCGGCGCGGCATTGTTAGCCGGTTTGGGTCTGGGTATATTTTCAACACAGGCTGAAGCGGTTGCTTCGCTGAGTTTTGAGAATATTCTGGTTGAGCCGGATATAAGTCTGACCGGTTGGTATGACCGTATTTATAAACAACTTTATTTACCGCTCTACCCGGCACTATATGATTTGAATATCGTAATGACAGAGCTGGCAACTGATTTATAATAAATGGGGAAGGGATTTAAACATGATTTTATGTGTTACTTTTAATCCAGTTGTCGATACAGCTCTATTTATCGATAATTTCAGCTTTGTTTACCGCACCAATGTGCATCGCGTGGTACATGTAGCGGGCGGAAAAGGCAATAACACGGCCCGGGCTTTGACCTGTCTCGGAATACCGGCGCGAGTTTTGAACCCATTGGGAGGAAACAGCGGCCAGCACGAGGCGGATTTGCTGGTACGGGATGGCATCGATACTCACGTGGCCTGGGTTTCAGGTGAAACGCGCGTCGTAACCACGCTGGTAGATAAGAATCTGGGGCAGCAAGCCTATTTTCCACCCAGTGTTCCTCTTTCGCTTGAGGAAATTGGTATCCTACGTGAACGGTTTCACCAGGCTCTGGTTGGGGTCGAGATGGTCTGTCTGGCCGGCAGCTCGCCCTGCCCGGAGGTTACCCCGCTGTTCGGTGAGTTTATCGGCGCAGCCGCAGCCCAGGGCATCCCAACTCTGCTGGATAGTTATGGCGATCCGCTACGGGTCGGTCTGGCGGCCGCCCCGACCATTGTCAAAGCCAATCGGGCTGAGCTTTCTACTTTTATTGGACGTCATTTGGAGAATTTGACTGAGCAGGTAGCAGCTGTGCGTGAGCTGCTGATTGGAGGCTCGGAATGGGCCTGCCTGACGTTGGGAGCAGATGGAGCGGTATTTGCAACCAAAAAAGCCTGTTGGGTCAGCCGGCCGCCGGTAGTACAGGTGGTCAACACGATTGGTTCGGGCGACAGCCTGTCCGCCGGTCTGATGGCCGGGCGATTGAACGGTTTGCCACCGGAAGAGTGCTTCCGCCTGGGCATGGCGGCGGCTTCTGCCAATACCCAGACCTGGGAACACGGCCGGTTTGATATGCAAGATGTGCAGAAATTCCTGGAGGAGATCGAGATCCTACCGTATTCAGGATAGGGAATTCAAGTCCGCTATCAAATTCCTGATGTAAAAGGATTAAATCAGTTTGCAGAGCAACCGCGTTTTTTGGTTCAGTGTGAGTATTTTAATTGGACTCGTGGCCGGATTGGCCTTTGGCTGGGTGGTCGAACCGCGCCGCTTCGCGGAAAGCGCGCCGAGTACACTCCGTTCCGATTACAAAGCTGATTATGTGTTAATGGTGGCGGAAGTTTTTCAGAAGGATAAGGATCTGACCCTGGCCATCAGCCGGCTGGCGCTACTCGGGAACGATCTTCCCGTCCGAACGGTGCAGCAAGCCATCATTACGGGCAGCCAGTTAGGGTATTCACGCCAGGATTTACAGTTGCTGGGCAAGCTTTCCCAGGCCTTGGGTTCGCCCAAGACCAACCCAACGCCGGCTACGCCGTCTTCGACGGCAGTAAATCAAACAGTGCTGCCTGTACCTGGCGGGGGAACGCCATGAACACCAGCAAAGGTTCGTGGTATTTATTGACCGGTCTTTTAATCGGTTTGGGATTGGGTTTGATTTATGCTTGGCTGATCGAACCCGTTGAATATATCGATACAGCTCCGCATTCGCTATCCCCGTCTATTAAAGAGCGCTACCGCAGTCTGATCTCTTTGGCCTATCAGGCAGATGGGGATATTGGACGAGCCCGCCAACGGCTGGCTCTATTGCAAGACAGCAATCCCCAAAGTGCACTTTCGGCTCAGGCCCAGCAAGAAGTTGCAAACGGTGGCAGCCCACACGAAGCCCAGGCGCTGGCGATGCTGGCTGAGGATATCAACCAGGCAGGCAATACGATTGACCAATCAACACCAATGCCTTCGGCCAGCCAACCTGCTTCCGGCAAACCGACCGCCAAGAGTCGCCCACAGAAGACAACCAGCGTGGATGCCAGCCAGGCAGTACGCTCACCAACCCCGCGCCCGAGCGCAACCGGAACACCGCAGGCTACCTTTACACCGCGCCTGACTGTTTTTGCGCAGTCTACTCTCGGTCCACCCTTTGCATTGAAAGATAAAAAGAAAGTATGCGACCCAACTCTCCCGAATGCGCTGCTTCAGGTAGAAGTGGAAGATGGCTCCGGCCAGCCGGTTGCCGGCGTGCGTCTTGACGTAACCTGGAATGGTGGAGAAGATTTCTTCTTTACCGGACTTTACCCTAAAATTACCAACGGTTATGCCGACTTCACAATGAGCCCGGGTGTGACATACAGTCTCAGGGCAGGTGAAGGTGGGCAAACTGTCAGCGGGCTGATAGCGCCGACCGATTGCAAGAACAATGACGGTACTAGCTACACTGGTGGCTGGATGTTGACATTTACACAACCGTAGATTTATTTTCTGCGGCTTACTTTAATGGGTTCTTTTGAGACCAGTCGCTGCCTAAAATGACGACGATATCCGCTGGAGCTTTCGGATCGCTCTGGTTGTAGATATTACCCGGTGATACATTAAATATGCTGGTTAGATATTTGACCGTACCGGGTTCATCGGCGTAGATCATAATGGTCGTCTGGTCGGCCAGCTGGCTGGCATTGGCGGTTCCAATCACATTAAACCCCTTCTTTTTGAGATAAGCGGCAGTTTTATCAGCCAGGCCAGGGTACATGGTTCCGTTTTGGACCTGCAGGCGGGCTTTTTCTCGTTTGGTCAGGGTGATCGGGTCGATCACTGGGGTCGCTGTAGGCGGTACCTGGGTTGGCACGAGGGTTGTATTAGCCTGGATAGCGATGTCCGGAGTAATGGTTGGAACTACTTGCGGTGTACTCGCATACCCGGATGTATCGAAAAGCTGGTCGCGCAATCTCTTTATTTCATTCGGAATTGGCAGCAGGATTGATTCTCCATTCCAGGACCAGGAAATGGTGCACTGCTCTGGATCGTTTATGAGTTCCCTTTTGATCCGTTCGGGCGGAACCTGCTCGGCGATGAGGGCCAATTGCACCACCTGCGCAAGGGAGAGATTGGTGCGGATACCACTGGCTATATCAGTATAGATCTTTGGAGATTTGATGATCAGAGTAGGCATCATATTCAGGTTGACCACCTGGTTGCGGATGGCCATGATGACTTCTTGCTGGCGGTTAGCGCGGTCAAAATCGCCGTGGGCGGTTTCACGGTCGCGGGCGTAAGCCAGGACAACTGCCCCGCTCAGGTTCTGTGTGCCCGGTTTCAATGTGACATCGTTGTTCGGTCCAAGCGGGTCGACCGTGATGGTCTCGCGGATTTTCATGGTCAGACCACCCATGTCGTCGATAAACTTGGTAAAAGAATTAAAATCAAGTACGGCATAGTAATTGATGGAGACATTCAAAAACTGCTCGACGGTTTTGACTGCCAATGCCGGGCCGCCGCCATCCAGATGGTTTGCTTCACCATCAAAGTAAGCAGTATTGATCTTATCCTGGCTGAAACCGGGGATGTCTACCCATAAATCGCGCGGGATCGAAAGCATCCCGGCCGATAGGGTCTTCGGATCCAGGGTAAACAGGATCATTGTATCGGAGCGCGGAATATCGTAAGCTTGGGCGCGAGCGTCCAATCCCATTACCAGGATATTAATCCGGCTTGAGCCGTCCCAATTTTTAGCAGCGGGCCCACCAGATGCTGCCATCGGTTTGGTGTTCTGCTGGGCAATTTTAGTGGCTACCTCGGCTGCGCGCACTTGCGGATCGATGGTTGCTTCGACGGTCTCGGTTGGAATGATTTTGGCCTGGGCCTGGGAATGGCCGATAACCAGGTTACGCACTACCAGCACAAATGCAGTGCCGACGGCGAACAGGACGATCATGAAGCCAATTGCCAGAATGATGACCAGGCGATCCGGTGATTTTCGAGAACGGCTTCTTGCCATTTGGTAGGGGCGTGGTCGCTGCATAAGATTCTATTTTAGCTGATTTTATGGAGAAGAATAAGTGATTCTTGGATACGAATTGGTTGCAAGAACGATTCCAGCATTGGGATACCGATCTTTCCATCACAAGCTGCATTACGGCATGCTTTTTGCCCAATCTTTGCCCAGCACGAGGGTAATATCGTTCGGCGGCGAGGCAGCCGGGTCGTAATGGTTCATAATGCTGTTGCTGGTTAATTTCAGCATATTCGCCAAATATTTGATGGTATAGGGCTTGCCGCTATAGATCAAAATCTGGCTGGCGGAGGAGATTTGGCCAGGATCGGCGAGCTCAGTAACCACGTTCAAGCCCTGCCCTTTTAGCAAGTCGCCGGTGCGGGTTTCCAATCCAGGCGTGCCGCTGGCATTTTCAATTCGGATAGCGGCGTTTTCCTGTTTGACCAGAGACAAAGGGTCGCTGGCCTGAGCTGCCGGGCTGAGCGGGCCGCTTTCAGTGAACATCTGGTCCCGCAAAACGCGTATTTTATCGGGCTTTGGGATCATCACATCCAATCCATCCGGCGACTTACCGTTAATCACATCCTGGGTCCAGACCATCTCGCGCTGGATATTTTGAGGCGGTATCTTTTGAGCCAACACAGCTAATTGCATAATTTGCTCCAGAGACAGGTCGGTATGGATACCGCTGGAAAGGTCATCATACAGCTTGGGCGACTCGGCGATCAGGGTCGGCAGCATGTGCAGATTGACCACCTGGTCGCGGATGGCCATGATGACCTGCTGCTGGCGGCTGGCCCGGTCGAAATCGTCCAGGGCGGTATAGCGATTACGCGCATACGCCAGGGCCACTGCACCGCTCAGGGTCTGAACACCCGGTTGCAAAGTTATTTTTGAGCCAATCGGATCAACGGTTATTTTCTGATGGATATAAATATCCAACCCACCTAAATCATCGATAAATTTTGTAAAAGCATCAAAATCAATTTGGGCATAATAATCAATGGGGATGCCCAGAAACTGCTCAACTGTCTTCACTGCCAGTGCCGGGCCGCCGCCGGGCATTTTATAGGCTTCTCCCAGAAAGAAAGCCGTATTGATCTTACCGTAATTAAAGCCAGGGATATCGACCCACAGGTCACGCTGCAAAGAGAGCATACCGGCCGTGTTATTGACCGGATCGATGGTGAAGACAATCATCGTGTCCGAACGGGGGATATCATGGTTGAGGTAATCGCGATAATCCAGGCCCATGACCAGGATATTCACCCGGCTGGCGCCATCCCAGGGTTGTACTTGCGGGCCTGTTTGGGTCGGGATTGCTGTGAGAAGGGGGATAGATGTGCCGTTAGTTTGAACAGCAGCAGCACTGGCGCTGTGTGTGTTTACCGGTGTTGAGACTGTATTGCTGTTCAACGAGGTCATATTCCAGCCCAACACAAAGCTGCGCATTTCAAGAAAAGCCATTACCCCCACGATAATTGCAATGATCGTAGCGGTCAGGAAGATTATCCCTGAGGAGAAATCTACACCTGCACCGCTTTTTGTCTGCTGCAACTTTTTGTCCGACATTGGATTTTTAACCGGTAAAAAAAGAAGGGCCTTGGTATAGTTCTATTTTACCAAAACCACGTTCAAAAAAGTCAATCAGTTTTGCAAAATCAAGGCATTGGGTTCTTCTGAGCCCAATCATTACCTACAATTAAAGTGAGATCATACGGCGAATCGGGGTTGTAACGGTTAATAATATTTGCAGAAGGGATGTGAAACAGATTGGCCAGAGCGTTGGCAGTATAGGGTTTGCCGGTATAGATGATCAGATTGGAGCTAGAGTAGACACCATCGGCGTTGGCTTGCTCAATGATATTCAAACCCTCTGATTTTAGATAATCTGCTGTGCGGCTGGCTATCCCGGGGGTGGTAGTGCCGTTCTGGATCTGGATGCGCGCCGCTTCGGTCTTGATCAGGGATAGTGGGTCGCTGGATCTGGCAGCCGGGCTAAGCGGTCCGCTGGCGGTAAAAATCTGGTTGGTCAAAAGGCGGATCTGGTCCGGCACCGGGATGACGACATCATAACCTTCCGGTGATTTACCAAGAGTAATCTGTTTGGGTGGGCCGATGATGCCTTGTTTGATGTTTTCAGGTGGGATCTTTTCGGCCAGCAAGGCCAATTGAATGATTTGCTCCAGGGTCAGGTTGGTGTGGATACCACTGGCAATATCATTATACATTTTTGGCGATTGGGCGATTAATGTTGGCAGCATGTGCAGATTAACGGTCTGGTCACGGATTGCCATAATGACTTCTTGCTGGCGGGCAGCACGATCAAAATCACCACCGGCAGTGGAATCACGATCACGGGCGTAGGCCAGGATCAACGATCCGGGTAGGTTTTGCACACCTTTTTGTAGAGTGACTTTGCCTCCAATCGGGTCGACGGTGATTTTGTGGTGGATGTAGATCGTCAATCCGCCCATGTCATCGATAAATTTTGTAAAAGCTGAGAAATCAATCTCGGCGTAGTAATCGATCGGGATGCCCAGAAATTCTTCTACTGTTTTTGTGGCTAACACGGGCCCACCCCCGGGCAGGTGATTGGCTGCTCCGAGGAAGTAGGCGGTATTGATCTGGTTATAGTCAAAGCCCGGGATATCGACCCACATATTACGGGGGATGGATAGCATGCCGGCCGTCATGGTCAGGGGGTCGATTGTCAAGACGATCATGCTATCTGAGCGGGGAATATCACCGGCTATATAGTCGCGGTAATCCAGACCCATGATCAAAACATTGACCCGGCTGACGCCATCCCAGGGTTTGGTCTCGTTCTCGGCAGGCGCCTGAATGAGATTGGCGGCAGAGGTTGGTACGGCAGTTTGTCCGGCAACCGGAGCTGTGGTTGGACCGTTGTACGTGAAGGAAGGCGCTATACTGCCTGCTCCACCGGTGATGTTGTAGTTCTTTACGAAATTGAGGGTGAAATTATACAGCAGGAAAGCCGCTACAATTCCCAGCACAACGCAAATTGCCAGGATCAAAAGCGCGCCTCGGTTAACAGCGCGGTTTGTTTTTACCATATGAAGATTTATTCTGGACATATTTTATATTTTAATTGATCTTTGGAGGTGGCACAAGCAGCGCCTCGACTGACGTATTTACCCACTTGTCGCCTTCATCGATCAGCATTACCGGAATATCCTCTACGATTGGATATTTTCGCCCACAATCACGACATACCAGCCAGCTATCCTTGATTAAGTCTAAGAGACCTTCTTTTTCTCGGACACAAGCGGGACATCGCAGTATTTCAAGCAAATCTGAACTGACCATAGAGCCTCCAGCGGCGGAGATTTGTGAACAATTTTACCACCAAAAATTATGGTGTTGGTGCAGGGGTGGGAATATCTGTTCCCGGACCGTAATCGTATTTAGCCGCCCAGGGTTCGTAATGAGTGACGAACTGGTCCTTGAATAAGACCGAGCCATTGCGTGTTACAGTACGGTCAACGGTCACATCCGCGCCATCGGCGGCATAATCAGTCTTTACGATATCACCCTGAGCCAGGTCCGGGTTTTCGGTGTAAACCGGCGGAGGCGCCGGAACGACGTTTATCGGACCGGTGGTATGCCAATCTACTGTACGCCCATCGCTGGTGGAATAGAAATTCCAGGTTAAGTTGTAATGGGCTGCATCAACAGATGTCTCCATCAAGAGCCAATGGGAGGTATCGTTTTTGAATTGAAAGTCGACCAGCGGTACGAACACGGTGGCGTCCAATCCAGCCAGGCTGGGGTCATGCTTGGCGTTGGGCAATTGTTCATAATAACCAACCCGATAGGCATGGGGTGTACGTACGGGCACCGGGAAGCCGGCGAAAAAGGCGGTGCGGAACAGGGTAGTGCTGACCTGGCAAACCCCACCGCCAACACCGGCGATGGTCTTGCCGCCCACGATAATCAAGGCCTCGGCGTAGCCATTATCCAAACTGATGTCGCCCATGGTTTGAGCCATGGAGAAGGTTTCACCTGGCGCTACCAACACGCCATTGAAGCGACCAGCGGCCGTTTTGATATTTTGAACGCGTTCCGGTGGGGAGCCATAGAAGTAGGAAGTGTACGATTGGATCTTTTCGGTAATGCCTAACTGGGCAGCGCTGGCCTTATCGTTGACCTGGGGTGGGGTCAGCGTAAGCTCTAAAGGAACATTGTGGTTGCCCTGAACCACTTTGTCTTCGACCGATTGGAGTGTTTCTTCGACGTCCAGTGTTCGACCGGTTATGGAAGGTTGCAACAAATTCAACTGGTTGGTGCTTTCATTAAAGGTAAAATGGGCGTTCTGTGGGCTGGTTTGGACGAGGGTGGCCAGGTTGGTGAGATATGTCCTCAAAGCGTCGCTTTTTAGAGAAACCTGGTAATGAGCCCCCTGAGCATCCTGGACTCTATTAAAGGTCAATAAGTTCGCCAGGGTAGACTGGTCAATTACCCATGGGCCGAGTTTATCCGGCTGACCGGCCGGCAGGCTGAGGGTTAAGGGCTGGCTGAGGATCGTGCGAGCCAGGTTGGCTTGCTGGCTGACATCTACAACTACCGGTGGGGTTTCCTTGACCACCAGCGCTATGGCCCCATCTTTCTGATCGGCAATCTGGCTGGTTATAAGGTTCAGCGTAGCCGGGATATCCAGCGTGCGGCCCACCTGACCTGATCGCACCACAACGCTGATGCCGTTCAGACCGACATTTGCTTCAATGGTTTGCTGGTCGATTTTGGCGGCGATTATAGTTAGATATTGATAAGCCAGGCGCTGATCAAAGATGAGCGCGCTGGAAACCTGGCGGCCGGCATACCAGGCGCCGAACTGATCAGCCGCCCGCCGGAAGGGACTGCCGGTGCGCCCAATTTGATATGCAAGGGTCACCGTCGATTGCGGGTTGAGCACCAGCCCCAACTGAGTGGGAGTTGCCAACCAGGTTTGGTTTTGGTAATGAAATAAGATGTGGCCTTGCTGAGGGAATGTAAATTTTTGGCTGATGGTGACCTGTGCCTGAGCAGGGGTCAATCCGCCGACATCCACACCGGCAATGGAAATACCCGGATAAATGCGTCCGGTATAGGATATCTCAAAAAAAGTTGTGGCAAAAAGCAGTGCGACGAAAAAAAGAGCCAGTCCCAATAGCAGGGATAATAGCAATGGCTCGATCATCGAGCGTGGGTGTGGTCTTGGACGGACGTAAGTAATCGTACGCATGGATGCATAATTATATCATCCTGAAGGAGTAAGAATTCAGCGCGGCTAAAAAAACAAGTTGTCAGACCAGTTTCCAAAATAGTCGCGCAAATCCCTTGACAGAGTTTGGGTATGCGTTATAATCCTGCTCGCTGTTGTCAGAAGACAGATCTCGCTCACAAAAGCAGATCTCTAAAAACCGAATAACCGGCTTCCAACGAGGGAGCGCAAGGTGTCAAAGAGGATGGAAGGGCAAGTGCCGATGGAAAGAAAAATCACCGGTAATTTAGTTCTGAAACCCCCTTGACAAAAGGCTTAGAAACGCGTATACTTATAGTCTCAAAACCGGGTACATGATCTTGCCCAAAAAGCAGATCAGTAAAAATTGAAAATCCGTCCTTGAGGCCAGAACTACAAGGAAGTTTCTAAGAGAGGCCGATGTTGACCGGCAGTATGAAAGGAAAACATCGGCGCTTTCGTGTCAAAATCTTGACAGCCCGGCGCAAAGCAAGTAAAATCTGCCCCCTCGGATGGAGTAGCACCTTAACAATTGAAGAGTGATAGGAAGACGAAATACCCTGTCGTTCAAGTAATTCCGTAAAATACGTCTGAAAAGACGATAAATATTTATGCGGAGAGTTTGATCCTGGCTCAGGATGAACGCTGGCGGCGTGCCTAATACATGCAAGTCGAACGGAGAAAGTAGCAATACTTTCTTAGTGGCGAACGGGTGAGTAACGCGTTGGTGACCTGCCCCGAAGAGGGGGATACCAGTTCGAAAGGACTGCTAATACCCCATGTGGTTGTGGAGGTTAGATACTCTACAACTAAAGGAGTAATCCACTTTGGGAGGGGCCTGCGTCCCATCAGATAGTTGGTAGGGTAATGGCTTACCAAGGCGATGACGGGTAGGGGACCTGAGAGGGTGGCCCCCCACATTGGCACTGAAACACGGGCCAAACACCTACGGGTGGCAGCAGTAGGGAATATTGCATAATGGGCGAAAGCCTGATGCAGCAACGCCGCGTGTGCGATGAAGGCCTTCGGGTTGTAAAGCACTTTTCGAGGGGATGAGGAAGGACAGTACCCTCGGAATAAGCCTCGGCTAACTACGTGCCAGCAGCCGCGGTAAAACGTAGGAGGCGAGCGTTATCCGGATTTACTGGGCGTAAAGCGTGTGCAGGCGGTTCGGTAAGTTGGATGTGAAAGCTCCCGGCTTAACTGGGAGAGGTCGTTCAATACTACCGGACTTGAGGATGGGAGAGGGAGGTGGAATTCCGGGTGTAGTGGTGAAATGCGTAGATATCCGGAGGAACACCAGTGGCGAAGGCGGCCTCCTGGCCCATTTCTGACGCTCATACACGAAAGCTAGGGGAGCGAACGGGATTAGAGACCCCGGTAGTCCTAGCTGTAAACGATGTAGACTTGGCGTCGGTGGGTTCAAATCCATCGGTGCCGAAGCTAACGCGATAAGTCTACCGCCTGGGGACTACGGCCGCAAGGTTAAAACTCAAAGGAATTGACGGGGGCCCGCACAAGCAGCGGAGCGTGTGGTTTAATTCGATGCTACACGAAGAACCTTACCAAGGCTTGACATGCAAGTGGTAGAGAACCGAAAGGGGATCGACCCGCAAGGGAGCTTGCACAGGTGCTGCATGGCTGTCGTCAGCTCGTGTCGTGAGATGTTCGGTTAAGTCCGCTAACGAGCGCAACCCTCTCTGCGTGTTACATGTGTCACGCGGGACTGCCGGTCTTAAGCCGGAGGAAGGTGGGGATGACGTCAAGTCAGCATGGCCTTTATACCTTGGGCTACACACACGCTACAATGGCCAGTACAATAGGTTGCGAAGCCGCGAGGCGGAGCCAATCCCAAAAGCTGGTCTCAGTTCAGATCGTAGGCTGCAACTCGCCTGCGTGAAGATGGAGTTGCTAGTAACCGCAGGTCAGCTATACTGCGGTGAATACGTTCCCGGGCCTTGTACACACCGCCCGTCACGTCATGGGAGCTGGCAACACCTGAAGCCGGTATCCTAACCGCAAGGAAGGAGCCGTCGAGGGTGGGGTCGGTGACTGGGACGAAGTCGTAACAAGGTAGGTGTACCGGAAGGTGCGCCTGGATCACCTCCTTTCTATGGAATGTTGAGCAGACGTCTAAGGACGCCCGCTCCATTCGTGAAAAAGCCCTGCCGCGGTGGCGGGGCGAATGGATGGCAGATAAAAAACTTCCTATCACTCTTCAGTTGTCAAGGTGTTACGGGCCTTTAGCTCAGTTGGTTAGAGCGTGCCTCTGATAAGGGCAAGGTCTCAGGTTCGAGCCCTGAAAGGCCCACTCCCTAGATGCCTGGGGATGTAGCTTAGCTGGGAGAGCGCCGCCTTTGCACGGCGGAGGTCAGGGGTTCGAATCCCCTCATCTCCACTAGGCAGCAAGACTAGAAGTGGAAGAAAAGAAGGTTTGCCGGAGAAGTTAGTGAGTTTATCAGACACAGTAGTTTCATAATAGCAGTGGCTTTACCCCTAGGGATGTTGTTTTGACGACCCGGTGGTGAGCCGGGTCGATGTGTGTCTTTATAATTGGGTAATCGGTTATCAAGTGCTTAGTGCTCCTGACTGGAAACGGTGAGGACCACTCAGCGCCGGACAACCAGCGCAAGATCGAAAGATGGATTGCACCTTAATAATTGAATAGCATGTAGGCAACATCTTGAATGAAGCAAAAAGTATCGAATTCTCCGCATCACGTGCGGAAGCTACTAAGGGCTTACGGTGGATGCCTTGGCGCCAAGTGCCGATGAAGGACGTGGGTCACTGCGATAAGTCTCGGGGAGCCGTGAACAGGTTTTGATCCGAGAATTTCCGAATGGGGAAACCCACTGTTGCGAACCAACAGTATCACCAATTGAATATATAGATTGGTGAAGGGAACCTGGGGAACTGAAACATCTAAGTACCCAGAGGAAAAGAGATCATTCCCAAAGTAGTGGCGAGCGAAATGGGAAAAGCCCAAACCGCTTCAGCTTGCTGAAGCGGGGTTGTAGGGCCTGGCATATGGGAGTTACAAAACGACTGGCTAGCAGAATGGTGTGGGACAGCCAACCAAAGAAGGTTACAGTCCTGTAAGCGAAAGCCGATCGACTCCCGTCAGGTACCTGAGTACTGCCGGGCACGCTAATCCGGTAGGAATCTGGGGGGTCCACCCTCCAAGGCTAAATACACTTGGCGACCGATAGTGAACTAGTACCGTGAGGGAAAGGTGAAAAGTACCCCTGTTAGGGGAGTGAAATAGAACCTGAAACCGTAAGCTTACAAGCAGTTGAAGGGCTAATGGCGGGTCGGTGCTCCGGAGAGATCCGGGTGCGCGCCGCTATGCCTGACAGCGTGCCTCTTGGAGAATGAGCCTGCGAGTTAATCTCTGTGGCAAGGTTAAGGGAGTGACACCCGAAGCCGTAGCGAAAGCGAGTCTGAATAGGGCGTTCAGTCGCAGGGATTAGACCCGAAACCGGGTGAGCTACCCATGGCCAGGGTGAAGCGAGTCTAAACGCTCGTGAAGGCCCGAACCTACTAATGTTGCAAAATTAGGGGATGAGCTGTGGGTAGAGGTGATATGCCAAACGAACTCGGAGATAGCTGGTTCTCCCCGAAATAGTTTTTGGACTAGCGCCACATGTTCAGTATCGGAGGTAGAGCACTGAATGGGCTAGGGGGCTTAGTGCTTACCAAACCCAATCAAACTCCGAATGCCGATACTCTAGAATGTGGTAGTCGGACTACGGGAGATGAGTTTCGTGGTCAAAAGGGAAACAGCCCAGATCATCAGCTAAGGTCCCTAAATCCAAGCTAAGTGGGAAACGATGTGGGGTTACTTAAACAACCAGGAGGTTGGCTCAGAAGCAGCCACCCTTTAAAGAGTGCGTAATAGCTCACTGGTCAAGTGATCCTGCGCGGAAAACTTAACGGGGCTAAGCTTGGTACCGAAGCTATGGGCCTCAGCATTTGCTGGGGCGGTAGGGGAGCGTTCCGCTTGCAGTGAAGGTCGACTGTAAAGACGGCTGGAGCGGGCGGAAGTGAGAATGCAGGCATGAGTAGCGTAAAACACGTGAGAACCGTGTTCACCATAAATCCTAGGTTTCCGACGCCAGGTCGTTCCGCGTCGGGTTAGTCGGGGCCTTAGCTGAGGCCGTGAGGCGTAAGCGATGGATATCCGGTCAACATTCCGGTACCACCTGAATGGAGCGATGAGGGGACGCAGCGAGGTAGACCAGCCCACGATTGGTTGTGTGGGTGCACCATACGTCAGGCGTTGAGGTCTGTAGGTAAATCCGCAGACTGAGCTGAGATATGGTGACGAGCCTTTAAGGCGTAAGTGAGTTAAGCCTTGCTGCCGAGAAAAGCCTCTAAGCATTGAGATTCGGGTGCCCGTACCGCAAACCGACACTGGTGGATGGGTAGAGTATACCAAGGTGAACGGGGAAACCTTCGTCAAGGAATTAGGCAACATAGCCCCGTAACTTCGGGATAAGGGGTGCCCTTTGACGTGAATGTATAATGAGCGTTGGAGGGTCGCAGTGAAATGGCTCTAGTGACTGGTTAACAAAACCACAGGTCTCTGCTAAGCCGTAAGGCGAAGTATAGGGGCTGACACCTGCCCAGTGCCGGAAGGTTAAAGGGAGAGGTTAGCGCAAGCGAAGCTTTGAACTGAAGCCCCGGTGAACGGCGGCCGTAACTATAACGGTCCTAAGGTAGCGAAATTCCTTGTCGGGTAAGTTCCGACCCGCACGAACGGTGT
>DATFYI010000175.1:0-5458 GCA_035315125.1 Anaerolineaceae bacterium
ACCAGGGTTTTAATGAGGACGGTTTAAAGGGTGTCCAGCTGATCCACGACAAATTGGGTTGGGATTTTACCTATACCGAGAATTGCCCCGCCGCTCAGCAGGAGAACGTCCTGCGCCAGTATGCCCAGCAGGGATATAACCTGGTGATTGCCGATGGCTACGAATACTCCGATTCATTGAAAGCGGTTGCTCCGGACTTCCCCAATACTATGTTCGCCATCATCAACACCGACGTCCCCGGCGCCAATATTGTTGGCACCAACTTCAAGTATGGTGAATTGGGCTACTTTACCGGTATGGCCGCAGGTCTGATGACCAAGAACAATAAAATCGGCGTGGTCGCGGCTCAGAATGCTCCCCAGGTGACCGCCGATACCGATACCATGGTAACCGGCGCCAAGTCCGTCAATCCCAATGCGGATGTCAACGTCTCCTTCGTTGGCTCCTGGGATGATGTGGTCAAAGGCCAGCAGGTTGTCCAGGCCCAGATCGATCGCGGCGTTGATATTTTGATCATTGTGGGTGATTCCTTTACCCCACCGGCCATCAAACTGGCCCAGTCCAAGGGTATCAAAGTTATCGGCGGTTGGAGTGGTGATGATTACCACATTTCTCCCGATACCGTCATTACCAGCGGCGTTCAGAATGTGCCCAGCGTGTTCCTGGATCTGGCAACTCAACTCCAGAACGGAACCCTCAAAGGCAACACTTCCTTTACCAGTGGCTTTGCCGAAGGCACTCAATATTTAGGACATTGGGGTGACTTCGTTCCTCAGGCTGTGCAAGACAAAGTTAACCAGGCAGTGAAAGATTATATCGCCGGCAAATTAGACATTGGTGTAAAATTCTAATCATCCGATCGAGCGTAAGGGTGCGGGGAATAACCCGCACCCTTACCATATCAGCATTGTCTGGAGCGTGTGAATGTCAGAAAGTACAAGCAGTACGGCCAAACCGGTCAGCCAAAAAGCCTGGTCTAATTTCTCAATAATCAATATCGGATTGCCCATTTTATCCATCCTGGTTGCGCTGGGTATTGGGGCAATCGTTATCAAACTGCTGGGGTTTGAACCGCTGAAAGCTTACGCGGCCCTCTGGCAAGGTTCTTTTGGGAACCTGATGCAAACTTCCGAGACGCTTAAAACCGCCATTCCCCTGCTGTTGTGCGGTTTGGGTATTGCTTTTGCGTTTCAATCGGGCGCCTTCAATATTGGGGCGGTCGGGCAAATGTACGTCGGCGCCTTAGCCGCCGTGATTGTGGGGGGATTATTCCCCGATATGCAGCCGCTGTTGCACATTTTCCTGGCTACCCTGGCCGCCTTCCTGGCCGGCGGATTGTGGGCCTTGTTTCCGGCCTTTTTAAAGATCCGCTACGGCTCAAACGAAATTATCTCTACCATATTGCTGAACTATATCGGCATCTATCTGGTCGATTACATGGTGTCTGGGCCGATCAAGGCCCCCGGGCACATGGATAATCCTACTTCCTGGCCGGTGGTCAGCAACACCATGTATCCAATCTTGCTGCCGAAAACGCAATTACACGCCGGCTTTATTATTGCCATCGTCGCCATGTTTATCCTTTTTATCATCATGCACTTTACCACGCTTGGGCAAAGAGTACGGGTGGTTGGACAGAACCGTGAAGCAGCCCGCCACGCCGGTATTCGTGCCGAGCAGGTATTCTTGATGGCCTTCTTTTTCAGCGGCACATTGGCCGGTCTGGCGGGTGCATGTGAAATCCTGGGCTACCAGTCTCAACTGATCTCAGGTTTTGCTCCAACAACCGGTTATGACGCCATCGCCGTGGCGTTGCTGGGCGGCTTTGAGCCCTTTATCGTCGGGTTATCAGCGCTATTTTTTGCAGGTCTTCAAACCGGAGCGATTGCCATGGAAGCCATGGCAAGACTGCCCGCCCAGATTGCCGATCTGGTGCGGGTGCTGGCTATTTTAGCTGTTCTGGCGGCATCCTCTCCTAAAATTGTTGAGATTGCGCGAAGATTGCAGGGAGAAGATCGGAAATGGTAAAAATCAAGTCTTTGCTTGCTCGTAATAGCGTCAGAAGCGTTTTAATCTTAATCGTGGTTCTATTGGTGATTGGCATCTTACTGATGATGGGCGGCGCCGGTACGCGCACCATCTTAAGCGGCATTCTCTCGATCCTGATCACACCGGAATTCGTCAAGGCTGCCCTGATGGCCTCCACTCCCTTGTTGATTGCGGCCCTGGGCGGTTTAATCAGCGAGCTGTCGGGTGTGTTAAATATGGCGCTCGAATCAATGATGCTGATCGGCGCTTTTGTGGCTTATACTGTTTCGGATCACGCCCAAAGCCCATGGGCCGGATTGGCGGCGGCCGCCCTGGCCGGTATGCTGGTCGGCTTGATCCATGCCTTTTTCACGATTACGCTGCGTAGCAACCAGATCGTCAGCGCGGTGGCGCTTAACCTGTTTGCCCTGGCGGTTACCTCCTTGGCCTTCCGGGTCATTTATGCCAACGAAGCCTTTCAATTTGCCCCCGGTTTTAATGCGCTGCATTTTCCGATCTTAAGCGACCTGCCCTATCTGGGAATTGCCTTCTTCCAACACAACATCATCGTTTATCTGGCCTTGCTGTTAATACCGTTAGTCTGGTTTATCGTTTATAAGACCTCCTGGGGCCTGACGCTGCGCTCGGTCGGCGAGCACCCCATGGCGGCCAGCACGGTCGGCATTAATGTGAACCGGGTGCGTTATCTGGCCGTCCTGATCAGCGGCGCCATCGTTGGCATGAGCGGTTCTGCCCTGATCAGCGCATCCAACCTGAACGCCTTCCAGGAAAATATCTCGGCCGGGCGCGGCTTTATCGCCTTTGCGGCGGTGGTGTTTGGCCGTTGGAACCCGATCGGCATTTTTCTGGGCACAATTTTATTCGGGTTGGGAGACGCCCTGCAAATCCGCTTGCAGGCCTATGGCGTGCAGGTGCCCTACCAGTTGCTCGAGATGCTGCCGTATATCATTACCCTGATTGCGCTAATTGCCTTCATGCGTAACGCACGTGGCCCGGCTGCCAGTGGTACGCCATTCACAGAAGAGGAGTAGTCATGACAGACAATCATAAACCAACCTATCCTGCTTCTGGCCTGGGCGCCCAAAACTATTCTAACGCAGACCGCCAGGTTGTTTTGGAACTTAAACAGATCGTGAAAAGATTCCCGGGCGTGCTGGCGAACGATCACGTCGATTTGAAAATATACTCGGGCGAAGTGCATGCTTTGCTGGGTGAGAATGGCGCCGGCAAATCGACTTTGATGAAAGTGGTTTACGGCCTCTATCAAAAAGATGAAGGCGAAATCATCGTGCGCGGCCAGCCTGCTGATATTCGTCACCCGCAGGATGCCATGGCCCTGGGCATCGGCATGGTGCACCAGCATTTCATGTTGATACCCAAAATCTCGATCATTGAAAATATTGTCTTAGGGTTGAAATCTAAACACTACCCGCTGCTCGACCTGAACCAGGCTGTCCAAAACGTGCAAAAACTGGCGGATGATTTTGGGCTTAATGCTCCATTGACCACCAAAGTAGGCGATCTGACCGTCGGCCAGCAGCAAAAAGTTGAAATTATCAAGGCCCTGCATCGCGGCGCCAAAATATTGATCCTGGATGAGCCCACCGCAGTGTTGATCCCCCAAGAAATCGAAGAATTGTTCAAGCTCGTCCAAAAACTGCGGGAAGACGGGGTCACGATTATTTTCATCACCCACAAACTTAAAGAGGTTCTAAAAGTTAGCGATCGGGTCACTGTCATGCGTCGCGCCCAGGTTATAAAAACCCTGGATACAGCTCAAACCAGCATTGCGGAGTTGGCTGAATTAATGGTCGGTAAAGCCGTCGATCTGACCATTGCAAAAGATCCCTGCAAAAGCGGAGAAGTCTATCTAAAAATTGAAGGCGCTTATGCTCGGGATGAGCTGGGCATCCAGAAATTAAAAAATCTTCACCTGGAATTAAAATCAGGGGAGATCCATGGCCTGGCCGGCGTGGATGGCAACGGGCAACAGACACTCGTCCAGGTGATGATGGGCCTGCGCCCGCTGGAAAAGGGCTTCATTATCTACCAGGGCAAAGATATCACCAGGCTGGATACGGCTACCCGTATTCTGGACGGTGTGGAGCATATCCCGGAAAACAGGCAGACCGAAGGCCTGGTGTTAACCATGAGCATAACGGATAATTTGATGCTCGAAAATTTCGAGCGCCCGCCCTATGCCAGGAATGGCATCCGGCAGGTTAACGTCATGTATGAGCATGCTCAGGCGCTGATGGAAAAGTATGATATTCGCGCCCCTGACCCCAATGTGACAGCCAGTAAGCTGTCCGGCGGCAACCAGCAGAAAGTCATCCTGGCGCGCTCGTTGTGGTGCGACCCGCATATTTTGATCGCCATGCAGCCCACCCGCGGCCTGGATGTGGGGGCGGCCTCGTTTATTCACAAGCAAATTGTGGAAGCGCGCGATCGCGGTTGCGCTGTTTTGATTATTTCCTCCGAGCTGGATGAGATTATGGCACTCAGCGATGTGATCAGCGTGATCTTTGAAGGCCATATCGTCGAGACCCGTAAAACACCCGAAACGAACCTCAACCGCATCGGTTCTCTCATGGCAGGGTGTTCGCCAGACGAAGCGCCTGTTGGCCCGGCCGAGGAGATCACCTTCCTGACTTGAGCAGTCTTGAGATTAGATGCATTAATAAGGGTTGATTTCCGGCCAGCCTGCATCTTTAGGATCGGTTGGCGTAATGGAAGGATTCACGGATGAGCAGACTGCTATTTGAAAACATTCACACGCTGGCGACTTTCGATGAGCAGCGCCGGGTGCTTAAAAATGCCTGGATCACCCTGCAGGATAACCTGATTGAGGATATGGGTACAGGTACATACCTGGGAGAAGCGGTTGACCAGCGCTTTGATTTGAGCAACTACGTTGTACTACCCGGCTTGGTTAACCTGCACCATCATTTTTTTCAGGCCTTGCTCAGGAATATCCCCACGCTGCAAGATGTATCGTTGTTTAGCTGGCTGCGCGATATGCAATTAATGATGGGGGAAGTGTGTGATGAAGATTTGTACGTCGCGACCAAAGTGAATGTGGCTGAGTTGCTGCTTTCGGGCTGCACGACTACCGTCGATCACAATTATCTACGAGCAACTTCCAGCTTGCATCATGATACCTCCATACAAGCGACACAGGAAATGGGGATTCGTTACCACCACGCGCGTGGCAGCAACACCCAACGGCCCACAGGTTATGAAGAGGTAACCGCCCATCTGGTCGAAGATGAGGATGACGCCCTGGCAGATATCGAGCGCCTGATAAAAACTTACCACGATCCGAGGCCGGGCGGCATGGTCAGGATCGTAAATGCCCCTGGTGCACCCTTTTCCAATTCGGAACGCTATTTTAAAGATAGCATTGGGC
>DATFYI010000176.1:0-4290 GCA_035315125.1 Anaerolineaceae bacterium
AAATTACGAAGCGGATCTACGCGGATTACACCGCCGTCCTGGGCGACTTCTCGAATTGGGGTAATGCAGGTCAGTTTTTCGACTCCATTTACACGCATGCCGCAGGCACCGCAGGTAGAATGGTGACAGGCATGGCGATAAGTTACCGAGCGATCATGAACTGCCCAAATACGTTCGACGCCGTCCAGTACATATTCATCTGGATCGACTTCCAGCTTAAATTCATCATAATGAGGAACTTCCTCACCCTTTTTTCGAAAAACTTTGAAAGTGACTGTCCATTTGGTAGTGCTCATGATGGTCCCTTCTAATTATTAAGCGAATAATATTCACGGTAGGAAAGCAGAGGCACCTCTTTGGTAGTACAAACGGCCTGGACGCCCAATTTTGTACATACCATATCAGCCGTCTTTTCCGCCATTGCGCGTAGAGTAGTGGCTTTTCCGCCTGTTATAGTCACGAAACCTTCAATATTATCGGATTCTTTGTGATCGTAGCACTTGAATGTGCGAGCAAGACTCCGTCCAGAGCTGCCACTTCCGATCAAAGGTCGCGTTGCCATATATTTACCGCGCATATTTGACTTCCGGATGCCAGGAATCAGCTCCGACCCACGTTCTAACATCATGTTTACCTGCTCATCAACAACCGGCACATAATCCAGATCAGTAACTTCAAATGAGGTTGTACCGACAACTGCCATTCGGCGTTGGGGTACTATAATATCGCCATCCCCAGGCTTATTCAGCCGATTAATGACCCGTTGGGCTAACCGTTGGTCAAAGGCCACCATAACACCTGGTGTAGGTTTAATTGGGACATGCGCTCCGGCATGGGCAGCGATTTCCCCTACCCAGGCGCCAGTCGCATTAACAACCAGATCCGCATGGATTTCCTCGTGAATATCTTTTGCACGGTCCCATACTTTTACCCCGGTTACGTTTCCCTGCCCGTCTATGATAAGCTGTTCCATATCTGTAAATGTACGGAACCTTGCCCCATTATTCTTGGCTGTGGCAGCGAAAGCAAGCGCCAGACGTATGGGGTCAAATGTCCCATCTGGAACTGTAAAAGCTACAATGACCTTAGGATTAATGTTGGGTTCCATCGCTAAGGCTTGTTTGGGTGTCAGCTCCTGAATAGGGATGTGGCAGGCATGACAGCCCTCGATAAATTCCTCAGCAAAGGATAGGTCGCTTTCATCGATTGCGATGAACAACCCACCATTTGGCTCTATGACCTGCGGAACGATTTTACGCAGAATCATATTCTCGTCAATGCATTCTATGGCAGATTCCTGATCGGTAACTGCATAGCGACCCCCGCTATGCAGCAGCCCATGCGTCCGCCCTGATGTACCATTGGCGATATCCCCTCGCTCAACGACCGTTACATCAAATCCTCGTAATGCCAAATCGTGAGCAGTTGCAACCCCCGTAAAACCCGCCCCTATAATAATGATTTTTGGCTTGCTCATATGACAGACTCCTTGCAAAATTATTTTTGAAATTTTGTTCTGGGTTGTACAATCAACATTCAATTATAATGCGACAACAAATAATTATGCCAAAATAATAAGCTGTTTAAGTGCATTGCGGACATGCGAATACTTCATTTACATATTGATCCATCTCAAGCGTATAATTTTCGACCGGACCAGGAATAAATCCAACCGCCCCACATTGGCAAGCATACCATCCCATATCAATATTATTAAATGGCTGTCGAGCAGCCTGTAGATCTACAATTTCTACCCCTAGCCGCCAGCGAGCATTTGTTATTAAGGATTTACAACCAGTTGATTTTAATTTGGAGGCGTAGAGAGCGAAATGAGTGCAATGCCGCATTAACAATACTCCAACGCTGATATTTGGGGGAAATGGCAGCAGACAGGCATCACCAGAAAGTATCGTCAGATTTGTTGGTAAATTTACCGAATAATCCGATAATGCCCATTCCAACAGTGCTCGATGAATTTCAATTGCAGTTACATGCTGGGCAATTCTGGCGATTTGGATAGAAAGACGTAAATCGCCGGCGCCTATTTCCAGAACAATATCCTCGGCGTGAATGTGCTCTAAAACAAATTGGTAGGTTTTCTGATCATGAGGCGCCCACATCAGCTCCCAGGTGGAATTGTCTAGCAAGGAATTCGCATCCACAGACCGCCCTGCCTTTTTCTGAGATTACTTATTAAGTAGACGGAAAAAGATATGCACGATAAGGAATACAGCCCAAATCGACGCGCCAAACAAAAGACCATAAAGAATACCTTGCACCCAGCCACCGTTTGGAATGACCTCATAGGCTACCAGCCCCGCCATTAGAATACTGATTACTGCAATTACTCGTAAGCCTGTTTTCATCGATATCCAGGGCGTCCGCCCTGGCTTTTGCTCATTTACTACGGCTTTTGTTTTCTTTACTTTTTTCTTTTTTTCGTTATTTGGCATCCAATTCTCCAGAAATTGTATTAATAAGAAGCGGCGCACCCCATTAACCAGGTGCGCCGCCATGATTTAGGGTCGCGGGAAGGGGCGGTTTCCCCCGCCGCCCCCGTGGCTTTTTAGCTGGCTATTGTTACTCCACCCATTCAAAGGATTTGGTGACAGCTTTCTTCCAGCCCTTGTACTCTTTGTCGCGTTTGGCAGCATCCATCTTCGGAGTCCATTCCTTATCCTTGCCCCAATTCGCGCGCAAATCTTCGACCTTCGCCCAGAACCCAACCGCCAGGCCGGCCGCGTAAGTTGCGCCCAGGGCAGTGGTTTCGGCAACGGTCGGCCGGATCACCGGCACACCCAGGATATCGGCCTGGAATTGCATCAGCAGGTCATTGTAGACCATGCCGCCGTCGACCTTGAGTGCGGTCAGAGGTACGCCGGAGTCCTTATTCATAGCATCCAGGACCTCGCGTGTTTGGAAGGCGGTTGCTTCCAATGTGGCGCGGGCAATGTGGCCCTTGTTGACATAGCGGGTCATGCCGACGATCACGCCGCGGGCATCACTCTTCCAGTACGGTGCAAACAGACCGGAGAAGGCCGGGACGAAATAAATGCCGCCGTTGTCGTCAACAGTTTTTGCCAGGGCTTCTACATCAGCAGATTTGGCAATCAATCCCAGGTTGTCGCGCAGCCACTGGACCAATGCGCCGGTGATAGCGATTGAGCCTTCCAGGCAGTATACTGCTGGTTGGTCGCCAATTTTGTAGCCGAGCGTGGTCAATAGACCGTTCTTGGATTGTACTGGCTTAGTGCCCGTGTTGAGGAGCATGAAGCAGCCGGTTCCGTAGGTGTTCTTGGCTTCGCCTGCGCTGAAGCAGGTTTGGCCAAAGAGAGCAGCCTGTTGATCGCCCAAATCGCCGGCGACAGGAATACCAGCCAGATCGCCAACTGCTTTCCCATAAACGGCGCTTGACGGCATTACCTTGGGCAGCATGGCGTGCGGTATGCCCATAACTTTGAGCATATCTTTGTCCCAATCCAGTGTTTCGAGGTTCATCAACATGGTGCGGGAGGCATTGGAAACGTCTGTTACATGCACACCGCCCTTGGGTCCACCGGTCAGGTTCCAGATAACCCAGGTGTCAATGTTGCCAAACAAAACTTCACCCTTCTCGGCTTTGGCGCGCACACCGGGGACGTTTTCCAAGATCCACTTAATCTTGGGGCCGGAGAAATAGGTCGCCAGAGGCAGACCGACCTTGGTGCGGAAGCGGTCCTGACCGCCATCCTTGGCTAATTCGTTGCAGATTTGATCGGTGCGTGTATCTTGCCAAACAATGGCGTTGTAAACCGGTTTGCCAGTCGCTTTTTCCCAGACGACGGTGGTCTCGCGCTGATTGGTTACACCGACGGCGGCGATATCTTTGGGGTTGATATTGCCTTTTTCTAAGGCACCTTTGATCACTTCCTGAGTCCGTTCCCAGATTTCCAATGGGTTGTGTTCTACCCAGCCTGGCTTTGGGTAAATTTGCTCGTGTTCTTTTTGATCGACGGCGACCACCTTACCCATATGGTCAAAGACCATGAAACGAGTGCTGGTGGTTCCCTGATCTACTGCTGCTGCATATAGTGCCATTTTTTCATCTCCTGATCGAATATAAAATTTGGATTGGCAAACGTGCCCAAAAATACTAGCAATTTGCCCAGGTGTCAGCTGCTGCTTTAAGGATCAAGTATGTTGAAGTTGCACCGGGATCCTGGTGACCGGCGCTTCTTTCGCCCAAGTAGCTGGCGCGCCCTTTTCTTGCAACCATAGGAGTGGTTTCTTCCATCCCTTTTTTGGCAGCTT
>DATFYI010000177.1:0-6779 GCA_035315125.1 Anaerolineaceae bacterium
ATAACGTATTGGTCAGCGCCACGGTTCTGCTGGTCGGCGCTCTCAGTTTGTTCTCACTGGCCGGCGGTAAAACATCCGGGGATGTTTTCGAGCAGCGCAATTTTTATGGGGTTGTGCGGGTCAACGAAGTCAATCCGGATAATGCAGTCTGGCAAGGCTATAACGTGGTACACGGCATTACTGTGCACGGAATGCAATACAGCGCGCCCGCTAAACGACGCCTGCCGACCGTTTATTACACCGAGAAAAGTGGGGTCGGTCTGGCGATCACGAGCAACCCCAAATACGGTCATGGGATGAAAGTCGGGGTGCTCGGTCTGGGTATCGGCACCCTGGCGGCTTACGGGCAAGCCGGAGACACGTACCGTTTCTATGAAATTAACCCGATTATGGCCGATTTGAGCAAAGGCGAAGATGGCTACTTTTCGTATCTGGCCGATAGCCCTGCCAACAATATCCTGATCTTAGGCGATGCGCGCCTGTCACTGGAGCGCGAATTGGCGTCCGCAGGTTCAAACCACTTTGATGTGCTGGTCCTGGACGTGTTCGACGGCGATTCAATCCCGGTGCATTTGCTTACCAAAGAAGCCTTCAACCTTTATTTGAGCCATCTGGCGCCCAATGGCCTGCTGGCCATCAACATCTCCAACAACTATCTGAACCTGGTGCCGGTGCTTTGGCAACAGGCCAATTATTACAAGCTAAACATGGTGGTTATCCCAACCCAATCCGACGGCGGGCGTACCTACGCCTCGAATTGGGCCTTGCTGACGGCCGATCCGGCTTTGTTACAGGCGCCGGCCATCAGTCCGCGCGCCAATACGTTAGCCGGGTATAGCACCAACATCCGGCAGTGGACGGACGATTACAGCAACCTGTTTCAAATTTTAAGATAGGGAGAAAAACGGAAAGACAATTTTTTAAAGGGTGGATGGATATGTGTGAAGATATTCCCGATCTATATATAATAATAAAAGAATCAATACGAAAGAATTTCGATTTATATCCAATTAATCGCTGACCATAGAAAATCAGGAGGGGCTATATGAAGCAATGGATGCATCCCTGGCTGGCAGCCGTGTTATTCTTTCTATTAATATTGTTCCCTAACCCTACCCCGGCCAGGGCTGGTTCCAGCTTGCCGGCAGGTTTTTATTCCGGGTGGGTCTCCTTTTCGGCCAGAAAAGATGAGACCTTCAACCCCACTATTCCGGACGAAAGCGAGGATTTTTTTGAAATTGCAACCTACACAGGCCGGGGCCAATTGATGCTCACGATCAATGACGCCGGCCTGGGCGGCGTTTCACTGGTTTTACCCATGACAACGCATATGCTTTCTTATGCAAATGTAACCGCTCAGGGGGGCACCTGTACTACCTCGGCCTCAATTGGAGCGAAGTCAAATTATGTGCATCTTAAAGGCGCACCGGCAGCCATGGGGGCTACTTTCCAGTCGCCATTTAATCCGGTGGCGGCAAATTATTTCACCTATGAGCACCAGGCCAGTTTTGGTGATTTGGGCGGCTGCCAAAACACAGGCCAGGCGGGGTTGAACGCCATGAAGCTGCGAGTTCCAGTTGACCTGTCGGTGGTCAGTACCATCCAGTTCCAGGTCAATTACCAGACCGATGCGGATATCGGCGGGAGCTGCAGCTTGCCGGGCTGGGTGAGAACCTATCCTTATCAGGGCGGTAAGGATACTTATACACTGCTGCAATGCAATTGGCGAGCCTTCAAAAACAGTCCGGCCAATCCAAAACAGGGGTGGAAGTGATGAAAACTTTGTTCCCCAAACAAAACCAAATTTTACTTGTGGTGCTGAGTGTTGCAATACTTAGCCTGGCCTGTACGTTGACACAAATAGGCGCGCCAGCCAACTCCACAAAAGCTGTGACAACCCTGCAGCCCAGTTCGAGTGCCAGCCCGGCAGCCGCTCAAATGACACCGGCTGTCACCAGTAATCCGGAAGACATCACCCGGCAGGACCCGCTGGATCATTTATTGGCCTTGCATTCCGTTCAAATCGACCTGAGCACTGCCCGGCCGGATAACAGCAGCCTTTCGATCCATATCGACATCGATAGCTCCGGCAATATGCATATTAAATCAAATGAAAGCGCTCCGGATACCAAGTTCATACCGCAGGGCTTCGACCCCAAAGCCATCATTACGAATTCCGAGATTTGGGTTGTGGCCGGAAAATCCTACGTTCCCAACGACCAGGACCCGAATTGGGTGAGCAACCCGGTGGACAATAATTCCCTGCAAACCCTATCCATGGAGTTACACGGCATGGATAGCCCGGCCTTGTGGCTGAATATGCTGCCGGATGGCAGCATCCAACCGGCCGGTACAGAAACGGTGGGCGGTTTTGCGGCAGATAAATATACGGTCAACGGCAAGGTGGACAATCAAACCATCAGCGGCAGCCTGTGGGAAGAACCCCAATCGGATGCCTTGCTGCAGGCCGAGCTGCACATACCGGGGGCGTTGTTGAGTGATCCGAGTCAGCCTCAGACAGGTGAACTGAAGATCGAATTGAAAGCGCAAAAAGCAAATGTTCAACCGCTGACCCTGCCGGCCGCACCGGCAGGAACTGCTCAGCCCCAGTCTGCCACTCAAACCGGGCCGGCTGCTGCCTTACCCACCCGCCCCTCCCAGCCAGCGGTGGTTGCCCATTATTGCATTCGGCAGGATTGTAGCGGATACCAGTACCCCGGGGATATGCTCAGCGGAATGATGGGGGGCCTCAATGGGGTGTTGCTTGTTCTGCCCGGCCAGTTATGGACCGCCGCTACTCCCGGAGGCATCCAGGAGTGGGATGCGCATGACGGTCATCTGTTGAACAGCATTGCTGCCGATTACGAACAAGGCAACTTTACGGATATCCAGTATGACGGCAAATTGATTTGGGCCAGCATAAAATATAGCACTTCTGCTACAGAAAGTTACAGAGTCTTTTACATCGTTGATCCCAGCCAGGCGCGTTTGATTAAAAAGATCAGCTTTAAATATGGGGAATCTGATGAGGCGGCAGAATCCATCGGCATCTCGCCTGGCAAAGTCTGGCTTGAACACCAGTGGATCGATACAGATAGCTTTCAAATCAACGATGCGAAACATTATTTTGCATGCGATGGACATTATGCTTACGACGGACAGGGCTCGATGTGGGTGACAGGGCAAGCAGACCCCAGCTTTGATTGTAACGCGATGTACGTGTGGAACGCGGCGGATCCTGCCGGACAACCGTTGCCATCCGACCCCGGAGCAGATTACGGGGATTCCCCTCTCCTCCTGGCTGGCAGTAAGATGTGGATGATTGGCCATTCCGCAGTAAAGACGAAATCCGGTTGGACACATCCCTGGGTCTTAACCGCTTATAACATCACCAATCCGGTTAAACCTGTCCTGCAAGTTGACATCAGCCAGCATATGCCGGAGACCATCGGGAACTTGCACATGGCCGCCGATAACAAGGTCATCTGGGTGGCGGCCGAATCTGGAGACAAGCTAGGCAATATCGATTATTACGACCAGGCCGACGGCCATTATATGGGTAGTTTGCAGGTTGGGCAACTGATCGGCGGTTTGGGTTTTGACGGCTCCAGCCTATGGGTCATGGATAATGTGCACGGCCTGGAACAGATCGCCCTGCCCTGGGCGGGATGAACAACTTAAATTAATAAATAGAATAACCATTAATTAGATTTGATTAGCCAGACAAACTGTTTGGAAAACAAGTGTAGAATAATAAAGTCTCACCATTTTCCAAAAAAGGCTAACCTATGACTGAGCTTATATGGGACGGCAAATACGACCAGGATGGCTTGCGTGTTGCACCTCTGCGCGTTTCTCTACCCTTTCAAACCGTTGAAAGCGTTAATGAATCAGCCCAACAGCGCCAGCATATGCTGGACCTGTTCAGCGCCGGCCGTGACCAGGAATGGCGCAACCGCCTGATTTGGGGCGACAAAAAATACGTGCTGCCTTCGCTTTTAGACGAGTTTGCTGGCAAAGTGAACTTGATTTATATCGACCCACCCTTTAATATAGGGTCGGATTTTTCTTTTACCGCCACCATTCCCGACCACCCTGATACAGAAGAAGATGAGACTACCTCGTTTGTTAAAGAGCCCAGCGCAATTGAAATGAAAGCCTATCGTGATACTTGGGGACACGGTCTTGACTCATATCTTCAATGGTTTTACGAGACGATTATTCTTCTTAGAGATTTACTTGTACAAAATGGTTCAATTTATGTCCACCTTGATTGGCATATGGTTCATTATGCAAAAGCACTGTTAGATGAGGTTTATGGTAAAGAAAATTTTCGAAATGATATTGTTTGGTATTATCGAAAATACCAAATGAGGGGAATGAGAATTTTTACACAAAACAGCGATAGGATACTTTGGTATGTAAAGAACGCTGATTCGGATTACATTTTTCATCCGCAGACACAACCACTAGATAAGCCCAAATACTTAAAACGGAAAGCTTGGGATAAAGATCGTCAGATAATCGTTAATGTTAGAGATGAAAAGGGGAATCTTATTTATGATGAATACAACGACGAAAAAGTTGATGATGTATGGGATATCCCATTTATTGGAGCGACATCTGGTGAGAGAACAGGTTACAACACTCAAAAACCTGAGGCTGTACTTGAACGAATAATAAATGCCTCATCCAACGAAAATGACTTAATCCTTGATTGTTTTGTTGGTTCTGGCACCACCGCCGCTGAAGCAGAGAAGCTTAATCGCTGCTGGATTGCCTGCGATTTAAGTCGTTTTGCTATTCATACTACCCGCAAACGTTTACTGGCGATTGAAAATGTCCGTCCCTTTGTCGTCCAGAACCTGGGTAAATATGAGCGCCAGGCCTGGCAATCAACTCAATTCAGTTCTCATGGGGAGGATGTTATTCAGTCCTACCGTAAATTCATCTTAAATCTTTACCAGGCCCAGCCGATCAACGGTTATACCTGGCTGCACGGCATTAAAGCCGGACGGATGGTGCATGTGGGTGGTGTGGATGCGCCGGTCACAGTGAGCGATATCACCGGCATCGTGACCGAGTTTAAACGCGCCGTGGGCACGGGTAAAGACGCGCCGGAGACCAATGGGGTGGACGTGCTGGGCTGGGATTTCGCCTTCGAGCTGAACGAAGTTGCCAAACAACAGGCCGCCTTGGCGAATATCCGCCTGCGTTTCCTGCGCGTGCCGCGCGACGTGATGGATAAGCGGGCGGTTGAACAGGGCGACATCCATTTCTTCGAGCTGGCTGCCCTTTCGGTGGATGTCAAGGTTAATAAATTGAGTCTGACCCTGGCGCTGACTGATTTCGTCATCCCGCCGGATGACGTGCCCGAGGATGTCCAGCGCGCCATCAAGCACTGGTCCCAGTGGATTGATTATTGGGCGGTGGATTGGGATTACAAGGGAGATACCTTCCACAACCAGTGGCAGACTTACCGTACCCGTAAGAGCCCTGATTTGCAGAAGTCGGGCGCACACACCTACGATGAGCCCGGCGAATATACTGTAGTGGTTAAGGTAATCGACATTCTGGGAAATGACACTACCAAGTCCTTGCAGGTGAAAGTGGGGTAATCGTATGCCGTGCAAAAAAGCCAGCCTTGGGCAGACCAGTTTTCTTGAACCACAGGTAAAAACGGCCCCCTGCGTCCCTGCCATCCGGGAAGCCGTTAAGGAGTGGCGCGCCGGTGGGTATAAAGGTATTACGGCCACCACGCGCACCCTGCTCAACTATTGGTTCAAGACCAGCCACCGCTTATCTAACGGGCATCCCTTTGTTTACCATGATTCACAGAAGTTTGCCGTCGAAACTCTGATTTATTTATATGAAGTGGCCGGTGTGCGCCGGCATAAAGACCTGGTGGAAAAATACGCGGGTGGAAACCAGGAGCTACGTCTGCTGCAATACGACGATTTTGCCCGGTACTGCATCAAGATGGCCACCGGCAGCGGTAAGACCAAAGTGATGTCGCTGGCAATTGCCTGGCAGTATTTCAACGCTGTGGCTGAAGCTAAAGATGATTACGCCAGGACCTTCCTTCTGGTTGCTCCAAATGTGATTGTCTTCGAGCGGTTGCGCCTGGATTTCGCCAACGGTAAAATTTACCGCTCCGATCCGATCATACCTCCAGAGCTTAAAATCTTCTGGGACTTTGATTGCTACATACGCGGCGACGCCGAACGAGCCAGTTCACAAGGCGCCTTGTATCTTACGAATATTCAACAATTTTATGAGCGACCTTCAAGCAATGATGATGAAGAAACCGAGATCATGACGGCTGTTTTAGGACCCAAGCCACCGGCCCAAAATCTTGAAATCGCGGATTTCGATCAGCGCATCCTGGCGCGCAGCGGAACGGTGATGGTTATCAATGACGAGGCTCACCACACTCATGATGAAGAAAGTGAATGGAATAAGGTGATCCGCAAGCTATCTGATAACCTGAAGACGAATACGAATCGTCCGCCAGGATTGCTCGCTGTCCAATTGGATTTCACCGCCACGCCGCGTTACAGCAAAGGCGCTTTATTCACCTGGACGGTATTTGATTATCCTCTCAAACAGGCCATTATCGACGGAATTGTCAAGCGGCCCATTAAAGGCATTGCCCACGGTATGCAAGAAGGCAAATCGACCATTGCCAGCACTCGATATAAGCCCTATCTGACCGCAGGTGTAGAGCGCTGGCGTGAATACAGCGAACAACTCAAACCTCTTGGTAAAAAGCCCATCTT
>DATFYI010000178.1:0-8165 GCA_035315125.1 Anaerolineaceae bacterium
GCTTGAAGAGAACCTCCATCTCTGATTTGAAAATGGATGGACACGAACATCAATACTGGTCGGAATAAGATTGGGTTTTGAAGGATGACAATTTCAAAAGAGAACCGAATTTACTTATATGGTCCATCCGGTAGCGGTAAAAGCACCGTAGGAAGGATTCTGGCTGACCGGTTGGGATATGAGTTTATTAATCTAGACCAGGAAATCGAAGACCAGGTTGGGCGTTCTATTTCTGAGATTTTCGTTCAGGATGGCGAAAACGCTTTTCGCCAAATCGAACGATTCCAAATTGCAAAACATGTTAATAAGCCAAGAGTTGTCATTAGTCTGGGCGGTGGAGCTTTGTTAGACGGCGAAAGCCGCAGACAGGTGGAAGAATCCGGACAGGTAATTTGCCTGATGGCCTCGATCGACCAGTTATTGCAGAGGTTACAGGCATCCGCAGAGCAACGACCATTATTGGCGGGAAATAGGGCAGAAATGCGCAACCGCCTGGAAGGTTTGCTTGCCAGGCGTGCTGAGCATTATCAATCTTTTCCATTCATCATCAATACTTCAGATCGTTCTGTAGAACAAGTAGTGCAGGAGATCCAGATCCGATTAGGATGGTTTCATCTTCGTGGGATGGGACCGGAATATGATGTAATTGTCAGAGCTGGAGTGTTGGAAAATGTGGGTTATGAATTATCCCGGCGCGGTTTAAAATCTCCAATTGCGCTGGTTACAGATGAAAATGTTGGACAGATCTACGCCGGATGTGTGATGGAGAGCCTGCAAAAGCATGGTTTTAAAGCGACTATCATCACAATTCCTGCCGGAGAAGAGTTTAAAAATATTCAGACCATCAATTTGCTATGGGAGTCTTTCGTAAAAGCCGGTTTAGAACGTTCAAGCACCGTCTTAGCGCTGGGCGGCGGCGTGGTGACCGACCTGGCCGGATTTGCTGCCGCAACTTTTCTGCGCGGTGTAAAATGGGCCGCTATCTCGACAACATTATTGGGGATGGTGGATGCCAGCCTGGGTGGAAAGACGGGCGCTGATTTGCCGCAAGGGAAGAACCTGATCGGTGCTTTTTACTCACCCAGTCTGGTGCTCTCGGATCCAAATATTTTGAAAACGCTTTCCCAGGCACAACTGCGTTCTGGAATGGCAGAGGTGGTCAAGCATGCGATTATCGGAGACCCGCAGCTCTATTATGAAATCTGCAGCCGAACTTCGGAAAACAGAGAATGGCTCAAACAGGAAAGCCTGGAGGCAATTGTCCGCCGCGCTGTGGCTGTAAAAGTCAAGATTGTTTTAAGCGATCCATTCGAACAAGGATTAAGACAGGTGTTAAATCTGGGTCATACTGTTGGTCATGCAATTGAGCTGGTGTCTGGATATAGATTGAGTCACGGCGAAGCGGTTGGCATAGGTATGGTGGTTGAGGCTCGTTTATCTGAGAAAATTCAGTTGGCTCGCTCCGGGTTATCCAATGAAATTGCTGAAACCCTCTGCCGGTTAGGTTTAGCTACCAGGATTCCACTTGATCTCGATCGCCAGGCGATTATTGAGGCAATAAAATTGGATAAAAAGCGCGCCAGTGGTAAAGTGATGTATGCGCTTCCAGTTGCGATTGGCGAAGTTCGACCTGGAATTGAGGCAAATGTTGAAATTGGGGATTTGTATTGAGGAGTGGCAATGTCGGCAATACTTGTATTAAACGGACCAAATCTGAATCTATTAGGGCAACGTGAGCCGGGGGTTTATGGGAATTTATCCCTCAATGAAATTGACCACAGGTTGGTTGAACAAGGAAAAAGCCTCGGATTGGAAGTCCGCTCTTTCCAATCCAATATTGAAGGTGATTTAATCGATGCCCTTCAAGACGCTCAACACTGGGCTGCCGGGGTGGTGCTGAATGCTGGTGGATATACTCATACCTCGGTTGCTTTGCGGGATGCGATATCTTCCATAAATTTGCCGGTGATTGAGGTCCATCTATCGAATATTTATGCCCGAGAGGAATTTCGCCATAACTCTCTGATTGCGCCGGTGTGCAGAGGCTCGATCGCCGGATTCGGATGGAAATCGTACCTGTTGGGAATGATTGCTTTAGCGGAGATACTAAAGGACAATTCGAAATAATCAACTATGTGATTGTGAGATGTTACAGGAGTTTTTTCTCCAGATAAAGAAACGCAAAGGAATCATTCGAATAGACTTTGTCTCCGGAGATCTTAATAATACGATCGAAACCGGCACTGACCCAGAATCGGATGGCAGGCCAGTTTTTAAGCGCTACTCCCAGCCCGATTTTTGAATAACTTTGTAGCTCTCCTACCAGCTCAATCAATCTGCTGGTCAGTTCTTGCCCATAGCCCTGGCCTTGAAATTGAGGATCAATGCCAAGCATGCCGATCCAGAATACTTCAGCAGTCGGATATCCGTGATAGATATTTAGATAACCGATTAATTGATGAGTGCTGGCCAAACGAATTGATTGAAGCCTGAAGAATTCCTTTGAGCCGTTAGGCGGTAAATCTCCATTCTCAATAATGGATACTATCGGACGATCAGATAATCCTGTCCATTTGTCGATATAAGCACAAGCGTCACAGACACGTTGCAGTTCAAATTGTTCGTCGAGTTGACTGTCATCGACAAATAAGCGAGCCGTTTCCCAATGGTTTGGTAGCTGGTCAGGTTTCATTGGTCACCAAACGAAGAGTGAATTTCATTGGCAAAAAAAGGGACGATTCAAGTGAGCAGAGGATTATTTTTTCCAGTTAGTCCCGCAAATGGTAAGGAACATCAATCACGACTTGTTGATAGCCAAAATGGCGCCGGCGGTAAAGTAGGGCTGCTTTAATTTGTAGAGCAGTCTGATTATGAAAGAGATTTTGCCAGAAACCGGCCGGGATAAATTCTGGCAGAACCACCACAGCTTGCTGTCCATCATTACATTGCTGGTCATATTGATCCAGAAAATCAATTAAGGGGCCTACAATCGAGCGATAAGGGGAAGGAATGATGACTAATGGGACATCAGGCCACCATTCATCCCAGCTGGAGCGTACAGATTTTGCAGTTCCGGGTTGTAATTCAATATAGACTGCCGTGACCCGGGATGAGATGGATCGTGCAAAGTTTATGGCATCTACAACACCCCGATGGACTCCTGAAATCGGGACAACCACTCTGGGAGGTGGTAAGGGTCGTAGCGATGGCGGTAAGCCTTTCATAGATAAGCCTTTTTTGATGCCTTGATAATGAGACCTGATTTTGAGAAAAATCACAACAATCAGTGGGATCATGATCACGGTGATCCAGGCTCCGCCGGTAAACTTGCTGATACCAACGATCAAGACAGTTATTGCGGTTGCCACGGCTCCCAACCCATTAATCATGGATTTAGAGAACCAGCCGCGACTTCGCTCTCGATACCAATGAACCACCATACCCGCCTGAGATAGTGTAAACGCCAGAAAGGCGCCTACCGCAAATAGCGGGATTAAGAGATGGGTATCCCCACCAAATACAATAATTAATACAGCGGTCGCCCCGGCCAACAACAGGATGCCATTATTGTATACCAGCCTGTCCCCCAAATTAGTCAACTGCCTGGGCATAAGGTTTTCGGAGGCTAAAATAGCAGAAAGTCGTGGAAAATCTGCAAAACTTGTGTTAGCGGCCACGGCCAGAATGGCGGTCGTACTGAACTGGATTAACAGATAGGCAGGCCCGTAACCGAGCAATTTTCTGGCTAAAGCCGAGAGGATTGTCTCTTGCGGACCTGCCACAACGCCCAGATATTGGGTTAAACCGATACTCCCTATAAATAAGGCTCCCATTAAAACGGCCATAATGATCAGGGTCTGGCCAGCATTTTTCGACTCAGGTGGTTTAAATGCAGGAACACCATTACTGAGCGCCTCAACTCCGGTTAATGCAGTACATCCGGTTGCAAAAGCGTGCAAAATGAGTAACAACGTTATCGGTTGGGTGGCGGGTGGGGCAACCAAGGCTAAAGGCACCGGGCCATTATTTGCGGCAAAAAACAGGCCGTATGTCAACATAATGAAATAGGAAATCAGAAACAGATAAACCGGCACAGCCATGGCCGTACCGCTTTCTTTTATACCGCGCAGGTTTATTAATGTGATCAGGAATAACAAACCTAATGAAAGCAAAACCCGATAAGGCCAAAGCGCTGGAAATGCCGAAGCCACCGCCGCGATCCCGGCTGTCAGGCTGACGGCGGCGTTGAGCAGATAGTCGATCATCAAAGCGGCTGCAGCAATCACGCCTGGCAGTAATCCAAGATTCTTGCTGGCGACAATAAATGAGCCGCCGCCAGAAGGGTAGCCGAAAATGGTTTGGTGATACGAGAAAGCCACAATGATTAACAGCCCGACGATTGTCAGCCCAATCGGCCAGCTTAAGGACAATCCAGCGCTGCCTGCCACCACCAGTCCAAGATAAATCTCCTGGTTCGCATAGGCAATTGAGGAAAGTGCATCTGGCGAGAAAGTGGCCAAAGCGCGAACTTTACTCAATCGATTATCTGAGAGTTGAAAGGTCGGAAGGGGAGTGCCTATCAAGAAAATCTTGAGTTTGTTCAGCATCTGGTCAATTCTATAGATGCGGTTTCCTCATTGACTGAACCATCAGATCCAATTCCTGCATGATCTCAGTTTGACGTTGAGAAATATAATCGGTTAATATTGACGATGAGGACGAATCTGGCGTAAGTTGAATTTTTATCCGGTACAGGTTCTTTTTTGGGTCAAAGTTATGTCGGCCGGCTACTCCACAAATGTTTAGTTCAGTATTTGAAAAAGGCATCTTTAAAGACAGATCCACTTCCTGACTCTGATGCAGATTAAATTCTCTTTTTCCCAGCACACCCAGGGTAATTTTTCCTTCTCCCTGAAGGGATAGGTCTGCTAAACTTGCAATGATACTCTCGTCGTTTTTTCGAATCTCAACCGGAACGGGTTCTTTGGGCTGTACCCGCAAATTAATACGGTTGCCAAAATTATTTGATACCGGAACCAGACGTTCTAATATAACTTCGTCTCCTCCAATATCAACTGAAACTGCGTGAGCTCGAATTGGATAGGGTAATTGCTCACTCTGTAGATAGACGTATCTTTCAAAAAAAATACATGCGGTCTGGTAAGGGTGTACGCTCAAACCCAGGTAGGATTGGCTGATCATCGATATCGTGGCTTCGTAAGATATTGGAACGCCATGAAAAACATTAAGGAGCCTGACTGGCTTGTGATTTTGAAATATAGACCACAATTGTTTGAAGATTTGCCGATCATTCAACGAAACGCTTTTCTCCATCCTTTTTCTAAGGGCCCTCTTAAATATAATAGCACAATTTTTATAGTAAAAATGCTTAATAATAGTATAAAATTGCACCAGCCTTAATAAAGCCCTTACCCTGCCCTCTGTCTACGGCATACTACGCGATCCCGGGGGGAGAGGAACATATCAAATAAGGAGCATCAATCATCGATGCAGTTATTTTTTATTCGACATGCTCAATCAGAAAACAATCTTTTGCTGGAGCAAACGGGCTCCAATGATGTTCGCTGCGTAGATCCAGAACTGACGCACTTAGGTTACCAACAAGCTCAAGTCCTGGCTGAATTTTTAGGCAGATCACAATCTGTTGTAAAGATGAATCGGGCCAGTGCTTCTCAGAACATCCAAGCTATTCAATTGACCCACCTATATACCAGTTTGATGATACGAGCGGTGGCTACCGGCGTTGAAATATCAAAAACTACCGGTTTGCCTTTAATGGGATGGCTTGATCTGCATGAATTAGGGGGTATTTACCAAAAGAATCCGCAGACTGGCATGAAAGCGGGCTTGCCCGGACACTCTAAGGCCTATTTTGAGCAAAGATATCCAGAGCTTATCTTGCCCGATTCGGTTGGGGAGCAAGGCTGGTGGAACCGGCCTCATGAGCCAAACCAGCAGGGTTTATCCAGGGCCAGGTGTGTTTTGCAGGAATTATATACTCGCCATGGGGGATCGAATGACCGGGTTGGGCTGATCAGTCACGGTGATTTTTATCAGATGTTCTTACCGGTCATTTTTGGTCAAACACCAGAGAACCTGCCATTTTTTCAGCTTAATAATGCTGCCATCACCCGTATTGACCTTGAAGCGAACAAAATCCGTGTGATGTATCTGAATCGTATGGATTATATACCCGCTAATTTGATCACTTGACTCTTCAATTCATTAAGCAACCGGTTGATTATAGTTTAGCCAGCAGCTCTGATTTCTTAGCTTGGAATTCGGCTTCTGTAATAATCCCTTGTTGGCGCAACTGTCCCAAACGGGCAATCAAGGATGGAATATCGCTTTCCTCATGTTCCCCATGTCCGGTTTGTTCATCTTCCAATTTAGCCTTGGCATTCAGCATGGTCGTTTTAAACTTGACCGGCCCGGCAATTTTTTTAAATAAATTCACACCTAATTCACTGGCTGTCAGGATTTCAACATCACCAAAATCAAACAATCGCCCAATAAAAGATTGGTCCATTTTGACGTCATTGACCTTTTCCAGTGAGGAATCAATAACATCTTTGTTAAACACACCGTGGATTTGAATTACGCGACGGCTGGTAATGACATATTTCCTGTTATACCAGATCATTGTATCTCTTGCTAAGGAGGCGATCGGAATCAGCAGCAGGATCAACCCTAGCAATACCAATGGATTGAATAATAGGACGTAATAAAGCAAAATATCCGCTGCAATAATGATTAGCGCCACAAAACCTTCCAGTAGAATTGACTGAACCCATACGATCCAATGCTGGTGGGTTACCAACAGGATTTCTTCATGATTGCCAAGCAAGTGTTTTAAATAGGGATCATTCATGATGATTTCTCCAAAGTCGAATTTTATTTTTCGGAGCGAGCCAGCAATGCAGCAGCCAGAATAAGTTCGCTTAAAGCTTGATTATTAACCTGGCTAAGCGACTTGATTTTTACATGTCTTAATTTCTTGCCAGTCCCTTCCAACAATCCAGCAGGGTCGATCAGATCAGTCGCACGCAGAAAGAAGAAATCTACCCGATCTAGATAAGGGTTGATTGCACAAAAGCGACTTTTTGATTTGCCAGAAAAGTAATATTGAATGTTACCCCAGCCGGTGTAGACAATTTCTTCAGCATCCGGCACAAGTTTATAAACCAGATTTCGGAGACTAAAAGATATTTCACGGACCTGCGGGCTAAAATTTGCGAGGAATTCTTCAACTGAAGTGTTCATAAGCGTTTAGTTTTGACTCGTTATAAGAATATACAACTCTGCGCCTTTAGATCCACTCTGGTAGGCATTCATTATCTGGTTGTAGTCAATGGAATTTAATTGCTGTGTGGATCCGTCATTAAAGTCGAAGGAGACAACTGCCGGTTGGTCTCCGGGGATATCTGTTTTAGCCACACCGGCCAGTGCAGCTACCGCCTGAGCGGCTGTATTTCCGTTGGCTTCCTGATCCTTTAGATCACTTACGGAGAGATTGAAATTGAAGGTTGTTTTTTGAGCAGAATAGCTCTCAACAGTTCCGTCTTGGGGATTAACACATTGAATACTGTCAACTACAACCGTGATACTGATGCCTGAAACTCCAATTTTATTCAGAGCTGCCTGGATTTGGCTGGAAAGATCCGTATCCGAATCTTGAATGGTTTGGGTAGAGCAAGGTTGATTGTTCAATGCTTGCCACAGAGTTGCTCCATCTAAGCCTTTAGCACGTTGAGCAACGCCAAATGCGGCCAGAAAAACCAGGTTACGACTGTCACTGCCCGAGGTGAAATTAATTTGGATTTGTCCATCCTGCCAATGAGGCACTGCTTGCGGTGGCAGACTTATTAAATTATCAAGCACTTTACCGGTGAGCTGACCCAAAGCATTCAGATCATCTAAAGCGTCGACTTTCAGAGTAATACTCAGTGTGGTCTGGCTCGGGGTAAAGATAGAAGTTCCTACATTTGGACAGACATAATTTCTTCCATCTCCTCGGACAGATGTATTAATAACGTCGATTTTGTCGGATTTTAAGGCCGATTGAACTTGATCGGCTGCCGCGGTCATTTCGCTGGATGCCTCTACATAAAAACAGTTGGTCGTGTCTAATAGTTTAGTGGGTT
>DATFYI010000179.1:0-3677 GCA_035315125.1 Anaerolineaceae bacterium
ACGTGTCTCCGGCTTGCCCGTAAGCCGCCAGGGTGCCGATACCCAGACCGAGCACCCCGACTTTCATTCCATGACCGTATTTGGGATTGCTCGTGATCGCCAGGCCGACCCCACTTTGCTCGGTGTAATAAACGGTCGGCAGGCGTCGTTTATCGGGCGCGCTGTATTGCATGCCGTGCACGGTAATGCCGTGTACCACGTTATAGCCGCGCCAAACTGCATCATCCGGATTGATTTCGTTGACTCGCACAACCCCATAAAAATTGCGCTGTTCGAAAACATCCCCGGATGTTTTACCGCCGGCCAGTGAGAACAGACTGAGAGCGCCGACCAGCAGAACCGTGGCGCTGACCAATACGTTATAAATAAAACGCACCTTTCTTTCCGGATTGGCAGCCCGGCGTGTCATGAAGATCGCCAGCAGCAGCGTCCAGGTCAGACCGAAACTGATTGGCAGCTCCCAGTAGCCTTTGAAGACAAACGGTGCAACCAGATTTACAAAAACACCGCCCAGAGCGCCGCCGAAGGAAGTCATCAGATAAAAGCGCGTCAGGTGCACGGGGTCTGGCCTCAGGCGGTAGGTTTCGCCGTTGCAAATCATGGCACTCACGAATAAGATGAAACAATAAACGACGATCAGTGCGATAAATGGCGCATGGGTATTGATCAGCGCCCAAATATAGCCGGCGCTTGCCACCAACATCAGGGCTGCGAATATCGAGCGGTTATACCAGCGCTCGTTCGAATAGGTCAGAATAAACGAGATCAAATAAATGGAGAGCGGCAGCACCCATAAAAGTGGGATAGGGGCGACTTCCTGTGTGATTTGACTGGTTACAGCCAGAAACATGGTTGAGGCGATTGCACTCAATAAAATCCATAGTGCCTGAACCCGGATGGGGGGTTTCGCAGCGCTTGATATCGCCTGAGCGGACGAAACTGTTGCGTGTATTTCGCCTTTCGTTTTCAGGGACCTGCTGGCTGTGTAGCCCGCAATCAGAACATAAACCGCATACATGCCCGACCAGAGCCAGCCCTGCGCCCGTAAGGTTAGATTGGGCTCAATCAGAAAGGGATAGGCCAAAAGACCCAGCAGGCTGCCAACATTGGACAGCGCGTAAAGTCCGTATGGGGAACGCCCGGGCTGCGTGCGGTGAAACCAGACCTGCATCAGCGGGCTGTTGGTGGACAGTAAAAAATAGGGCAACCCGACTGCCACGACCAGCAGTTTGAAGATGTCGGTGATCGGTGATGCGACGCTGACCGGCTTCCAACTGGCATCCGGCATGACCGGCGACGGCCATGACCGGCCGAGCACTGCCAGGATGAGCATGGAGGCTGCCAAAATGCCCATGTGCAGCCAGACCTGCCTTTTCGCTGAAAAACGCCTGACCAACCAGGCGGCGTAGGCATATCCACCGGTCAGCACGACCTGGAAAAATAATTCCACGGTAGACCAGACCGATGAAGACCCGCCAAAAAAGGGCAGGATGTAGCGCGAAATCATGGGTTGGACCTGGAAGAGCAAAAATGCAGAGATAAATATGCACAGGGCGTAGAGGATCATGCAGGTCTCGTAGGCGGCTGGATGGGTGGATGCATCGTAGCGATGGTTTCATTTTACAATAAATCGGCTTAATGCAGGTTCAGATAACCCCCAGCCATTCTCGCAAGGATTGTTCGCTTTCCATTTCAGATGCCTGAATACGGTCGCCGCGCAAGAGCTTACCGGCATTATGCAGCAACAGTGCAGCATGCGTGCCACGTTCGATGTGGATTCCGGATTTACACCCTCGCAAAGCTTGATTATAATTCAGGTATAGAATTGAGGACAAATTTGATAGGAACAGATAAAAAAGCTGGTCAACTCTATCATTGCTGCGTAAGAATGCGAATTTGATTGTACTTAAGCGACCCATAGGAGGATAACATGAGCGATTTCTTTGGAAAAATCAAAAGTGGCGCTGGCAAGGTGACATTCGAAGCCGATAAGCTAAACCGGCTCAACCGGGCCAAGGGCGATCTGGATAAGATTAAATCTCAGATCCAGGCTCAATACAGCAAACTTGGTGAGCTGTATTACACTCAGCGCGCCAGCCAGGGCGTGAGCGGGCCGGCCTACGATCAAATTTGCCAGGCCATCGCCGATCTGGAACACCAGGCCGAGTATAAGAACGAGGAAATCCAGCGCATCAATGCCGAAGCTTTTCCGGCGCAGGGCGCCATCACCCAACCAGTCTCCGGGCCATCACAGCCGGCAGCCACACCCGTGCCGCCCCAGTACGTTCCTCCGGCCGCGCCGGCCGCGCCCGCAGCCGCTGCCCCGGCTGCCGCCGCCACCAAATTCTGCACAAACTGCGGCAGAGAAATGGCCGTGGATGTTAAGTTCTGCCCGGATTGCGGGACGAAGGTATAGGAATTTCGTACTTCTATCGTTATGACGTCAGGTGTTTTTCCAAATATATCTTCAACGCCACGGCGTTGTTGATCTTTGTCTCGTGGGAACTGTAGGGCAATGTGACGTTTTTCTGACGCCCGGCGTCCAGTAGCGCTTATCAGGTTTCGGGTTTACCGTCTAATTCGTCAAAGTAGCGCCGTTGAAACTCCGGCCATTTGGCAGGTTCGTGCCCGTACCAGCGGCGCAACGCAGCGCTGGGCGCCACTTCTTTCAGCCAACCATCCAGCTTGAGCGCTTGCCTGTGCAAGCCGCGCGGCCACAGGCGATCGACCAGAAAGCGCACGTCATCCTCGCCTGTGGCCGGGTCCTAGACTCGTTTAATCGGGATCATAGCATTCTACATTTCTATGGCTAAAATAGCCGAGTTATATTATACTAAATTTATCTTATTATTTAATGATTAAGTTGTTACCTGTATGGATAGGAACAATTGCAGGAGTACCGACATGCAATCAGACGAAAAAATGAACCCTGAGGTTGAAAGGGATGGCAAGCAAAATCAGGCTAACCGGCCCAACGTGGTGGTGCTGGGAGCCGGCTTCGGCGGCCTGTGGGCGGCCCGCACCCTGGCAGAAGGGCCGATTAATCTCACGCTGGTTGACCGGCGTAATTATCATACCTTCATACCGCTCTTATATCAGGTTGGCGCGGCCTTGCTGGACCCGGAAGACATTGCCCAACCGCTGCGAGAGGTTTTTTGGAACCATAAGAACGTGCATTTCTTTCTGGGAGAGGTGCAGCAGATCGAATTTTCGGCCAAAGTGGTCAGGCTGAAAGATCATGAACTCCATTACGACTACCTGGTGTTTGCCCTGGGCAGCCGGCCGTTTTTCTTTGGCACCCCTGGGGCGGCCGAAAACGCCTTTACATTGAAAACGCTCGATCAGGCCATCGTTCTGCGCAACCAGATCCTGACCTGTTTTGAGCGCGCCGCCAGCGAGGATAATTCCGAACTCAGGCAGGCCCGACTCACTTTCACCATTATTGGCGGCGGCCCCAGCGGGGTTGAATTTGCCGGGGCGCTGAGGGAGCTTATCAAAGGTTCGCTGGATAAAGACTTCCCCGACCTGGACTTCAAGCAGGTGCGGGTGGTGCTACTGGAAGCAGCGGATCATTTGCTGGAAGGCTTGCCAAAGGAGCTGGGTGATTACACCAGGCAGCGCCTGACAAACATGGGTGTGGAGGTGCGCTTGAAATCCCAGGTGATCGCCATCCATCC
>DATFYI010000180.1:0-12420 GCA_035315125.1 Anaerolineaceae bacterium
CAAGAAAGCACGGCGATAATTCATGAGTTGATTGTAGCATTTGATCATAGGAAGTTGGGTTTCGGGAAGCATTGGAATTGGGCCAACGCCAAGAAACATCCCCCTCAACCCAACCTACGACTACGACTCGTGAAGTTACGAGTGTGGGTTCTTCTTCAACCACTGATAAACGCATTCGCGCAATTTGCCAGCTACATGGTATTGCCACAAGGCTCCAACCGTCGCTAATAATCCAGTTATAAGGCAGAGCACAACTACGCTGATCAATTCCTTCATTGTCCATTCGTAGCTAGCATCGAGCGCACCTATCGTCAGGATAATGCCAAGGAGAAGCAAGCATACCGAAGTGCCATAAAGCGCCGAGCTAACAATATATTTTACAAGTCTAGATTCTCGAGCAAAGAAAAGTCGACGCGAAGATCGGAACGTTATGGCTACTATTGTCAGGCTACTTAATAGCACAACAACTGCGAAAATCCATTTCAGGTACATGGCTAATGATCCCAATTTGAGTAAGGTAAAGAGGTCCACCCTAAGTCATTTGTCAAAGTGATAGTTTGACCCACAAATGAAATATAGGCTTCGGGAATTGCATATCCTCTCATTGTTGTGACGACACTGTTGGCAACGCGCGTTCCAATGATTCCTTTCTCAAGGACAGTATTCCCAGCCTTTGTATCGGCCACTAAAGCAAGGGCAGTGGAAACTGCAGCTAAGCCATTCGCGATTCTCATGGGTGTTTGGATGGATAATTCTGCGATTGCGACCTCGCCAAGACCAGCACGTAGGATGCGGTCGTGTTTTTTGACCGCATCATCCTTATTCTCCAAATTCCTCACCGCCTTTCTTTTCATCAAAGGCTGAACCCCAATCCCCGGCATAGTAGCCTAATTTCACGTAGCGGTGAAAGCTGGACCAGCGCCAATCGGCAACGGAGCTCACCAACCCGTGTTTGAGCGGGTTGTAATGAATGTAATCCAGATGCCGGTGATAGTCATCCAGGTCTCGAAGGGTATGCTCCCAAAATCGACGCTGCCAGATGGTCGCCTCACCCCTTTTTAACCTGGATGCGTTGGGCTGTTCTCCTGGCCCAATTTGATTGAGATAAGCCTTTGTAAATCGCTTCTTGATTTCTCCCCAGCGTATTGCGTAATTCGTATCGCCTTCGGGCAAAGTCCAGATACAATGGATATGACCAGGGAGCAAACAAATCGCATCGATGACAAATGGGAAACGCAGATTAACCTTGTCCAGAGCCATATGGAGGATGGAGCGCGCCTCAGGTGATACCAGAATAGGCTGCCGGTGGCAGGTAACAACGGTGAAAAAGAATGTCCCGCCTTGAAGTAAGGATCGGCGATATTCGGGCATAAGATAATTATATTGCCAGATAAGAAAGGTGCGGTCAAAAGACGACCGCACCCTACGAAATGATAAAATGGATAGTGCGGTCAAAAAACCCGCACCGTATATAATGGTAATTGGATGGTGCGGTCAAAAGACAACCGCACCCTACGAAATGATAAGATAGATAGTGCGGTCAAAAAACCCGCACCGTATATAATGGTAATTGGATGGTGCGGTCAAAAGGCGACCGCACCCTACGAAATGATAAAAAGGATGGTGCGGTCAAAAAACCCACACCCCACAAAATGTTTTGTTTTAGATCCAGCCGCGCAGTTCCATCGATTTGACGACACGCCCAATCGCCACCATGTAGGCAGCATCGCGCATGTAGACGTTTTCACGCTCGGCCATTTCGTAAATACTGTTAAAGGCCAGGGTCATTTTGGTGTCCAGCCGTTCCAATACTTCTTCTTTGGTCCAGTAGAAATTCATATCATTCTGGACGCTTTCGAAGTAAGAAACGGTCACGCCGCCGGAGTTGCACAGGAAATCCGGGATCAAGAAGATGCCGCGGTTTTTCAGCACTTCGTCAGCCTCGGGGGTGGTCGGGCCGTTTGCGCCTTCAGCCACGATATGCACCCGCTTGTGGATCTTATCCACGGTTTTATCGGTAATCTGTCCTTCCAGGGCAGCCGGGATCAATACGTCGGCTTCTTTGCCTATCCAGGCGTCGCCGTCTTCTATGCTATAACCGGCAGCTTTGGCCCTGGCCTTATCGATGGAGCCGTACTGATCGGTTATGGTCATTAAGAAGCGCGGGTCAATTCCATTGGCATGGCTGACGGTATAGGAGCAGCGGTCATCCCGGTCCCAATAAGATACACAGGCTACCTTACCCTTGAGCAGCTCGATAAATCCGATAGCGGCATATTGAGAGACGTTGCCAAAGCCTTGAATGGCTGCCACACATTGCTCCGGCTGCATATTCAAATGCTTCATGGCCTCACGGACGCAGTGGATCACGCCAAAGCCGGTGGCTTCGGTGCGCCCCAACGAACCGCCGCTGCCCAACGGTTTGCCGGTGATCACGCCTGGAGTATACTGACCGTTTAGTTTGGAGTATTCATCCATCATCCAGCCCATCATTTGAGGGGTCGTGCCGACATCCGGCGCAGGCACGTCATTGCGCGGGCCAATGTTCATCCAGACCTGCTGGATAAATCCCCGGCATAAGCGTTCTTTCTCTGTCACTGAAAGCGTGGCCGGGTCGATAATGACGCCGCCCTTGCCGCCCCCCAATGGGATATCGGCCACGGCGCATTTCCAGGTCATCCACATGGCCAGGGCTCGTACGGTGTCGATGGTTTCGGCCGGGTGAAAGCGGATACCGCCTTTGTTCGGGCCACGGGCATCGTTGTGCTGGACACGGAAGCCCTCAAAGGTACGCAAAGAGCCGTCATCCATTCGCACCGGGATGCGGAAGTGATGTTCGCGCAGAGGCCAGCGCAGCATTTCCTGCACCTGCGGGTCGAGTTTTAATAACTCAGCCACGTGATCGAACTGGCGTTGAGCCATTTCAAACGCATTGGTTGAAGCAGCCATAAGATTCTCTCCTATTATTCGCTATAAAATATGCCGGAGCGAGCTCAGACGTGAATCCGATATTTCCCAGGAAAAAATAAGCGGGCACCTCGGTTGAGCGCCCGCTGAAATATCCTGGCATTATGGAATGAAGCAATCAACAAAAAATCCCTCCGACTGAATCGCCCTTTAAAGGTAACCATTAATAGATTTTATGTCAAGATGATGAAGCTCTAGAATCAGGGCTATCACAAAAGACGAAGCAATCTCATTCCCGGCCAGGGTGGAGGCTGCTTCGCAAAGCCTCGCAGCGACACGGTAGTTGTCATTGCGAGGAGGGTGGAGGCTGCTTCGTGCACCTGCGGCAGCGACATGGTGGTTGTCATTGCGAGGAGGCTGTGCGACGAAGCAATCTCCTCTCGGCCAGGGCGGAGACTGCTTCGTGCACCTGCGGCAGCGACATGGTAGTTGTCATTGCGAGGAGGCTCTGCGACGAAGCAATCTCCCTCTCGGCCAGGGGGGAGGCTGCTTCGCAAAGCCTCGCAGCGACATGGTGGTTGTCATTGCGAGGAGGCTGTGCGACGAAGCAATCTCATTCCCGGCCAGGGTGGAGGCTGCTTCGTGCACCTGCGGCAGCGACATAGAGGGTGTCGTTGGAACGTTCTTTTAGAAATTACTGCCCGGTCTTTCGTTTGGTAAGCTGGCGCTCCAATTCGGAGCGGATGACCTGCGGGTTGGCTTTGCCTTTGGCGGCCTTCATCACCTGGCCAAAAAACCAGTTCGCCAGCGTCTCTTTGCCGTTCAAATAACTGCCCAATTCCTGGGGATTGGTTTCCAAGACCTGGTTGACCAACTGGGAAATCTGGTCGCCGTCTGAAATCTGCTGCAAGCCGCCGGCCTGGATGATGCTGGAGGCCGGTTGTCCGGTGGCCAGCATTTTACTTAAAACGGCCTTGGCGGTTGTCAAATTAATTTCACCGTTGGCAGTAATACATACCAATTCTCCCAGCGCCGCCGGGCTTACTTTTATTTGTGCGATGCTTTGTCCGGATTGGTTCACCCAACCAAACAACTCGCCTGTGATCCAGATAGCCAGATGGCGGGGTGGTATGCCCGGGGTGGCTTTTACGCTTTCTTCAAAGTAATCAGCGACCGCTTTATCATCCACCAATAAGGCGGCGTCCGCTTCGCTCAAACCGTATCCTGCCCGGAAGCGCTGGGCGCGGGCACGCGGCAGCTCAGGCAGGCTCCTGTCGACCCTGGCAATCCATTCCGGCTCGACCACCAGCGGGGGCAAGTCCGGTTCTGGGAAGTAACGATAGTCGTGCGCTTCTTCTTTGCTGCGCTGCGAATAAGTTACACCGTTGATCTCATCCCAGCCAAGCGTTTCTTGAAGAATAGTCTCAGCGCGTTCCAGCGCGGCGCTCTGCCGCTCGATTTCGTAAGCCACCGAGCGCTCCAAAGCTCTGAAGCTGTTCAGATTTTTAATTTCGACACGGGTTCCCAGCGTCTGGCTGCCGGCCAGGCGGACGGAGACATTCGCTTCAAAGCGGATGACGCCTTTTTCCATATCCCCGGAATTGACACCCAGATAGCGGATGATGGCCCGCAGCCCGCTGGCATAGGCGCGCACTTCTTCCACGGTATGCAGGTCGGGTTCTGTCACAATTTCTAACAGCGGTACACCGGCCCGGTTCAAATCGACCAGTGAATAGGTTTCGCCGTTATTTTTTACGTGGGTCAATTTGCCGGTGTCTTCTTCGAGATGGACGCGGCGAATGCGGATTTCTTTCTGCCCCTGGGACGTTTCGATGACCAGCTTGCCGTGTTCCGCCAGTGGGTATTCGTATTGGGAAATCTGGTAGCCCTTTGGCAGATCGGGGTAAAAATAGTTCTTGCGGGCAAACAGGCTGGTATGCGAGATGGTACAGTCCAGCGCCAGCGCTACCCGCAGGCCATATTCGACCGCCTGTTGATTGACCACCGGCAAAACGCCCGGCATGCCGGCGCAGACCGGGCAGACCGCCACATTGGGTGCGGCCTGGATCGAATCGACTACCTGGCACGAGCAGAACATCTTGGAGACGGTGGCCAGCTCGGCGTGGACTTCCAGACCGATGACACCTTCGTATTTATTTTTACCGGTATGGATAAAATCAGAAGATATCACAGCGATAGGCCTGTTTTTATTTATACTTATGTTTTCAATCCAGCCGATTTACAAACTTCTCGATCCGCTGCAAAGCTTCTTCGATCTTTTCATAAGACGTTGCATAGGAACAGCGTACAAACCCGGCCCCGCCCGCTCCAAACGCATTTCCAGGCACAACTGCCACTTTTTCTTCATGTAACAGACGTTCGGCAAAGGCCTCATCATCCAACCCGGTGATGCTGACCTTCGGAAAAGCATAGAAAGCGCCAAAAGGTTCAAAGGTGGGCAGCCCAATCTGGTTAAGACCTTTTACAATGAGCTTGCGCCGGCGGTCGTATTCCGCCAACATCTGGCAAACATATTCCTCGCCATTCTTCAGGGCTTCCAACGCGCCCATCTGCGCGGTGGTTGGAGCCGACATGACGGTATACTGGTGGACGCGCAGCAACCCGGTCATGAGCTCGGCCGGACCTGCCACATAACCAATACGCCAGCCGGTCATGGCATAATCTTTTGAAAAACCTCCCAACAGGATGGTGCGGGATTTTGTGCCCGGCAGGGTGGGGAAGCAAATATGCTTTACGCCGTACACCAAACGGTCATAAATCTCGTCTGAAATTACGATCAAGTCGTGTTTTTCAGCCAGATGAGCAATCTGGAGCAGACTGGCGCGACTGGCCACTGCGCCAGTTGGATTGTTAGGATAGCCGACTAAAATGGCCTTGGTACGTGGGGTTATGGCTGCCTCAACATCGCGCGGGTCGAGATCAAAGTTATTTTCCATCCGGCAGGGCACTTCCACCGGCACGCCGCCAGCCAGCAGCACTTCAGCTTGATAGGCAACAAAACAGGGTGTGAGCACGATCACTTCATCGCCCGGGTCCAGCAAGGCGGTAGCAGTCAGATAAAGCGCTTCGGAGACGCCCACGGTTAAAATGACTTCGGAGGCCGGGTTGTAACTGACGCCGTACAGCTTTTCGAGGTGATCGGTCAGGGCCTGGCGAACTTCCATGATGCCGGAGTTGGAAGTGTAATGAGTTTCGCCTCTCTGTAATGATTGCACACCCGCTTCCAGGATCGGTGCAGGGGTGATGAAATCCGGTTCACCGATGCCCAGTGAGATTACATCTTTCATGGTGGCGGCGATATCAAAGAATTTTCGAATTCCGGATGGTTTTAGCTCGGCAACCCGTTTGGAAAGAAATGTGTCGCGCATTTATGCTCCTTTAAAACTATTTTTATCAGACTGGTGGGCTTTTAATGTTTGTCCAGAGGGTTTTATGCTCCCCAGCTGGATTTACAAAGGATTGACCTGCCATTCATCCAGTAACTCATCATAAAACAACTCAAATTTCAATCCATTTTTTGTGCTCAGACGAAAACCGTGTCCATTGGGTTTGCGCCATTCAGCTTCAATTACGGCCACTTCCAGGCGCTGGCCGCCAAAATCGAATGCCAGCGGTCTTTCGGCGTATTGGTAGCCAGAATAGCATTTAACCTGGGGCGGGGTTACATCTCCGCCCATGATTGATCTCCCAGATTAATGCGGTCGGCGCGTCCCTGGATGTGGACGTTGCGACCGATCAGAGAGTCTTCCAAAATCATCTGTTCGACCTGAGCTCCTTCCTCGACGATGGAGTTGCGTATGATCACATTTTCCAAATGGCAATCACAGCCTATGGATACATACGGGCCGATGACGGATGCTTCGATGTGTGCGCTTTCAGGAATAAAAACAGGTGGAATGATGGTCGCTCCCAGAGAATTCGATGTATCAAGACTGTTATCGTGACCATGCTCTAACAGGTAGCGATTGGTTTCGAGCAGCGATTCGGGGGTGCCGGCATCCAACCAGGTCTCAACTTGATGAGTGCGGATTCTTGCGCCGCCTTCCAACAAGATATTGACCGCATCTGCCAGGAAATACTCGCCTTTCAGACTGATGTCCCGGCGGGTTTGATCATCAATGGCTGCAATCAGATCTTCGCCGCTGCGGAAGTAATAAAAACCGACTAATGCCAGGTTATTGGTAGCATCACTCGGTTTTTCGATCAAACGGGTTACCATATTTTCAGAATCCAATTGCGCCACGCCAAACCGGCGCGGATCTGGCACCGGCTTGACCCAGGCAACCGCATCTGCCGTTTCGGATTTCAGGAAGGAAAGGTCGGTTTCAACCAGCGTATCTGAAAACGCCATTAGCATTGGACCTTTCAGGTAGTCACGCGCCAGAGCGAGTGCATCCGATTGCCCACGCATTTCCATTTGCAATACATAATTCGTTTTCTTACCCGGATGGTGTTCCTCCATGTATGCTTTGACCTGATCACCCTGAGGTCCGATAATAAAAACATATTCGACATTAATTGATTCCGGAATAGTGTCGAATTGTTCCAGAACGTAGTCCAGAACCGTCTTGCCTGCCAGGCCAATCAAAGGTTTTGGCTTACTCCAGGTTTGCGGGCGCATGCGCGTGCCTAAACCGGCCATAGGGATAGCAATTATTAAGGTTTCTGTCATTTTAATGTTTCTCCCTGTATCTTGCTTTTTAGGAAATCAAGGTAATTTTATCATCATCTATATTTTTCACAGATTGTTTCCGTTCGATCCGAGTTCCTGGATTTTTGTTTCGAGAAGAGAGATTGCTTTCTTCAATGTGTCAGCATCAAAAGCCAGTTTTGCTCCGGCGGTCTGGTACAAACGGGGAACGGTTTCAGTTCCACCGAGAGATAAGGCCTTGCGGTAGCGGGCAACTGCACTCGTCTGATCTCTCAAGGCATTCTCCCAGACCTGGACAGCGGCAAGTTGCGCCAGGCCATATTCCACATAATAAAATGGGCTGGTGTGGATATGAGGCTTTTTATGCCAACCGGTCAGTATGGTGTCCTCCAGTCCACTCCAATCTACTCCGGGCATAAAGCGCTGCCAGAGAGCTCCCCACTCGGCGTCACACTGGTCGGCATTTTTGGCCTTAGGCGGGTTTTCATAAACCCAATGCTGAAATGCATCTACTACCGCCATATAAGGCCAGAAGGTGATGATTTGCTCAAGTTGCTCTATCCCGGCTCGTGCAGCCTCTTCTTTTGTATAAAATCCACCATAGTCATTAGCCAGATAAGGGCTTGCCAGAAGCTCCATAGCCATTGAAGCTACCTCAGCAAATTCGGCCGGAACAGAAAGTTGTCCAAAATAGCTCATTCCTGCCGTTTCAAAGACATGAAATGAATGACCGCCTTCGTGTAGCATAGTCTGGACATCTCGATGCGTTCCGACCACATTTGCAAAAATAAAAGGCCGGTGTACTAAATTAAAACCAGTACAGTATCCACCGGGGGCTTTATTCTTGCGGTTGTCCAGGTCAAGCAGGTTTTCTTGAATCATGATATCGAAATAAGCACCCAGCTCAGGGTGGACCTGGTGGAAGACGTTTGATACCTTTTCTTCAAGCTGGCGGACATCTTTGAAAGGCTGCAAGGGCGAGCGGCCCAACGGATCAACATTCAGGTCCCAGGGACGGAGTGTCTGTAGCCCCAGTTGTTGGCGGCGGCGATCATAGATACGACTGGCGGCTGGAACAGCCACCTGCTCGATGGCATCGTGGAAGCTTTTACAATCCGCCGGGGTGTAATCGAAACGCAGCAACTGCTGCCAGCGGAAAGCCCGGTAATCGGGCAGGCCTGAATTAGCAGCCAGCTTCAGACGCAGCGCCAATAATTTTTGCCAAAGCTCATTGATGGCTTGCCGGTCGGCCAGCTGGCGTTCTGCAGCCAGCCGCCAGGCCTGTTCACGAGTATCCCGCTCAAGGTTCTGGTATACCGCCTCTAATTGTGAAATGGTAAGCTCTCGCCCTTGCCATGGTACGGTCATAGCTGAGATGATTTGGTTATATTCGTTGGATAGTTTTTGTTCTTCCGCTAACAAGGGCAGGTTATCCGCATTGAACAATTTGGCTTCTGCCCGGTAATTTCGTAAGGGTATTGCGAATCCGGCCGGTACCAGGCCACTTTCCAGCAGTTTGAGCTTTAAGCCCTGGTCGGATGCCATCATTTTGGGATAGATGGTATCCATAAAGTGATTAAAACGACTTTCTGCGTCTTTATCCGCAGTGTTGACGGTGATGGCAACCTCCAGGCGGTTGTAAAGCTCATCGACGCATTCGTCTAATAACGACCAATCTCTTAGCCACTGCTCGACGTTCTGGGAGTTAATCTTTACATCGGCCAGATGTTGTGCAAACGGCTGAAACTGTGGCCAATCCCAGGTCATTAACTCTTGAGGTGTCTCAGGTAAGCCAGTCAACATTTCGCACCTTGATAAACGTTTACAAAACCGGCTTTCGTAAATGCCAATCAGTCATTTGCTGATATGCATGCGCTATTCTAAATAGAACGTCCTCACGAAAATGCGCCCCCATTAATTGCATGCCTACCGGTAAACCCTGGCTGTCAAATCCAACCGGGAATGCCAGTCCGGGTACACCCGCCAGATTGGCCGGCAGTGTGAAAATATCCTCAAGATACATGGCCAGCGGATCATTGTTGTGCTCTCCCAGCCGGAAAGCCGTGCTGGGCGCCACTGGAGCAGCAATCACATCCACGCTTTTGAAAACTTCTTCAAAGTCATTCTTTATTAATGTACGTACTTTTTGCGCCTGACCGTAATAAGCATCATAGTAACCGGCCGAAAGGGCATATGTACCAAGCATGATACGGCGCTTGACCTCCGGGCCAAAACCGGCCTGGCGTGTTTTGCAGTACAAATCGAGCACAGTATCGGCTTCCTCTCTTAGCCCATAGCGGATGCCATCATAACGCGCCAGGTTAGCCGAAGCTTCAGCCGGGGCAATCAAGTAATAAACCGGGAGGGCATACTCGGTGTGCGGTAGGCTGACCGGCAGCAATTGTGCGCCTGCCATTTCTAGAACTGCAATGGCCTGCTGCACCGCGCTTTCCACTTCAGGCTGAATACCCTGGATAAAATATTCTTTCGGTACGCCGATGCGCAGTCCCTTAAGACTGGCGTCGTCCTTCAATTCTAAATCAGGCAGTGGGATATCCAGGGTAGTGGCATCCCGCGCATCATAGCCGGCCATCTGGCTAAAGATCAGAGCGGTATCCTCTGCATTGTGGGCAAAAACGCCTACTGTATCCAGGCTCGAACCGTATGCCACCAACCCATAGCGAGATGTGCGTCCATAGGTCGGTTTGATACCGGTCACCCCACAGAAAGAGGCCGGTTGGCGGACGCTTCCGCCGGTGTCGGTACCTAAAGCTGCCGAGACGTTGTGAGCCGCCACACAGGCAGCGCTGCCCCCGCTCGATCCACCTGGCGCCCGCTCGAGATCCCAGGGATTGTGAGTTGGGCCATAGGCCGAATTTTCTGTGGATGAGCCCATGGCGTATTCATCGTTATTGGTCTTACCAACCAGAATCACACCTGCATCTAAAAGCCGCTGGACAGTTGTGGCAGTATAAGGTGGAACGAAATTTTCTAATATGCGAGAGCCACAAGTACAGCGTATGTTTGCCACGCACAATACATCTTTTACCGCGATTGGTAGTCCCAACAGAGCCGGCAGGGGGTCGTTTGGGGCATGTCGCCATTCAAGCAGCCGACGGTCCGCTGCTTGTGCCTGTCGCAAGGCCAGCTCGGGGGTCAGGGTTATAAAAGCATGCAAACGGGCTTCCAGCGCGTTGATCCTCTCCAGACAGGCTTGTGCCAGCTCCTGGCAGGAAAATTCGCCGCGGCGCAAGGCATCCAGCGTTTGCCGTGTGGTGAGATCGGTGAATTCTGTCATGAGGGTTGGTCCAGAACCGGGGGAACCCGGAATTGATCATTTTCAGTCTGGGGGGCGTTGAGCAGGAGGTCTTTTATATCCAGGCTGGGAGCAGATTTGTCAGGGCGCAGTACGCTGCGTGACGGCAGCACACTGGAGGTCGGTGGAATCTGGCTGGTATCCAGGTTTTGCAGGCGGGCAGCATACTCAAGAATGTCGGATAATTGCTGGCGATAAAGTTCTTTTTCCTGGTCGGTCAGGCTTAGACGGGCAAGTTCGGCAATATGCTCAACTTCAGAAAGGGTCAAAGTCATAGTTTTTATTATAACAACGAATCACTTCTGCCAATGACTGGCATACCAGATCAAATAATCTGTAACGTGTGCCTGCCAATAAGGCTCTTCGTGCCGGCCGGAGTTGATATGAAATTCGTGGGGTACCTGATAATAGGTCAATAATTTATCCCAATTGTTGGCAAACTTAAAATAGACGTCTTTATCACCCATATCCATATAAATAGCCGGGATTTGACCGGATGGAATTTTCTTCAGCCAGAGCGGCAAAAAGCCTGGGTCGCCGGTAAAAGGAACCAGGCTGTGCGCGCCAATTGCACCGAATATGCTCCAATACGTCAGTCCCAGGTGCATGGCCCAGGCAGCCCCCCTCGACAGACCACCAATGGCACGGCATTCTTTTTTTGCACAGGTATTGAAGTTTGCATCCAGCCAGGGAATTAATTCCTCGACGACGGATTGTCCAAATTTGGAAATGTACGGGTTTGATAACCAATATTCTTCGTAAGGCATAGCGACGATAAAAGGTGGGGTTTTTTCGGATAAGATTAAGGTATCCGCACTGGCGGGAACGCCCAGACGCACCCACTGGTCATCATTAAAAGTCTGGCCGTGCATCAGGATCAAAAGCGGATATCCATTGGTTTTTTTCGCATCATAACAGGGCGGTAAATAGAGCTGGAAAAACAACGATTTTGCCAGCAACTTTGAGTTAATCGACTGGCGTTCGATGCTGCCATGTTGATCCTGGCATCCGGCCGGCGTTGGAATCAGCGTTGGGGATGGCAGTTGCGTCGGGGTGACAGATGGTGTTTGGAGGGTGCCAGCGCTGGTTTTGAAAGGAAAAGAACTTTGAGTGGGATTAATTTGGGCGGCAGGGGCAGGCGGTATCGTTGGTTGGCAGCCGGACAACAAAAGGAATGCCAGCAGCACAATGCCTGAATAACTCGATTTCAAACAATGCTCCTGTAAACCTGGGGATATAAAAAAATTCTTAAAGCCATCTGGATCACTTGACGGTTTTGTTACATCCGGATTATACTCTAACAGCCGGGGTGTAGCGCAGTTGGCAGCGCACCGCGTTTGGGACGCGGGGGTCGGCGGTTCAAGTCCGCCCACCCCGACTGGTAATCACCGCCGAGCTAGCTCGGCGGTTATCCATAAAAAAGCACAAGTTTTGAACGAGAAAGCTTTAAAACAACTATGGGACGCCAAAGATACGATGGAGTAGTTGAAGCTGTTCGATATGCCCCGGATGGCAAGCTTGCAAT
>DATFYI010000181.1:0-14879 GCA_035315125.1 Anaerolineaceae bacterium
CGTAGCTGCGGGCGTGCAACCAAACAACGCAGCCGATGCAATAACTGCGATCATCAATACTTCAAACACCTTACTGAATTTCATTTTCTCGCTCCTATTTTTTTAGTTTTGGAAAAGAAATACCTTCTCTTGATTCTTTAACAACAGGATCTAACGAAGAGCAGATGGAATATGGATGATCTTTACATTTACCTCCTTCGATTTAACGATCTATTGTGGAAATTTTGAAGATATTTCTGGCAGGTCGAAAGGTGTTTGGCAAGTTTGGGGATTAACTTCCAAAATAGACCCTACCAGCGAGTAGATGATGTCTTCCGGTTTTATATGGTGTGATAAGCCGGTTGAGAAGCAGGCAAAATGAGCCTTCACCTGAGACTGGATTGTTCAACTCGTGACTTGCGCCAGGGCAGGACTCCAACCCGCCTGTGCAAAATATGGGTTTTTTTAAATTTATCAATAGCATATATAAGAATAAATTCAAATTTTTTTGGGGATCAAGTCTATTATAATGACTATTGAAGCCTCTGTCAATTATCAATTTACATTTGTAATCTATACATATATAATTGTATATTATAATTGAATATATTCATTGTCCATAAAGAACAAGTTAACATTTTAAGAAAACGGAATTGGGATAATCTGCCAGCTATCTTGATCTGGCCATCTTTTGTTCTCGAAATCACTTTATCTCAATTAGAAGGATAGGACAATTATGATCTTATTTATGTCCTGCGGTCGGATTACACCCTCGCGAACATGCCAAATGTCATAATTGTCAGCCGATCGATAAATGATTAACATCTTAAGTACCAGCGAACTTAAGATGTTAAGTTTCATTGCACAGTTTGGGTTCGTTTCGTTTTACGGGTAAAGAAAGAAAAGAACTTTTTTTTAAGATAGGATGTATGCAGCATGCAAGATGCACGATACTGCTCGAGTGACCGCCCTCAATAAGCCTGACCAATAAATAATAACAAAGGAATTTTCATGGAACCTGTCGATTTGATTGTCAAAAATGCAACCATCGTCACAATGGACCGGGACACAAAAATCCTGACCGGACATTCACTCATCATTCAGGGGAGTGAGATCAAAGCCATCGAGCCAACCGAAACGGTCTTTGAAAAATACGACAGCCACAAGATCATCGATGGGCAGGACCAGTTCATCTTCCCCGGATTTATCAATACCCATACCCATTTATTCCAAACCAATCTGAAAGGTGTGGGACGCGATAAGCTGTTGTTTGACTGGCTGGATAGCTCGGTGCGCAGAGCCATTCCGGAAATTCGTTTCAATGATGTTTATCTGGCGGCAAAGGCCGGCTGCATCGAAAATATGCGCAGCGGAGTGACCACGGTCTTGGATTATATGTACGCCCACGGCAGCCAGACCGGCCTGGATGACGCCGTGGTCAAGGCTTTTGATGAGACCGGCATCCGCGGAATTTTGGGGCGGGCTCAGACCAACACCTGTAGCTTTCCCGAAGACGTAAAATGCGCCGTCAATGAGACCGAAGACATGTTTTTTGCAGATGTTGATCGCCTGGCAAATGAATTAAAGGGTCATGAAAGAATTACGCTGGCAATCGCTCCAGGCATTATCTGGGATTTGACCGAGGAAGGCTTTAGAAAAGTCCGGCAGTACGCCGACCACTATGGCATCCGCATCAGCATGCACCTGGATGAGACTGACGATGACGATGAATATGCAATGAATCAATATGGCGTCAATGCGGTTGAGTTGCTGGATCGCAATGGTGTCCTGGGAGAAGACTTCATCGGTGTCCACCTGATTCGACTGGATGAGAAAAGCCTGGATATCCTGCAAAAAAGGCGCATCAAAGTGTCCCATAACCCGGTTTCCAACATGATTATGGCATCTGCTGTCTGTCCGGTGCCTGAACTGATCAAGCGGGGATTGGTGATCTCGTTGGGTACAGATGGCGCAGCCAGCAACGATACCCAAAATATGCTGGAAGTGATTAAAACCACCGCCATCCTGCATAAGTGTATTCATCAAGATGCCAGCTTACTACCGGCGATTGAGATTCTGAAAATGGCCACCTGCGACGGGGCAAAAGTGGTCGGTCGCGAAAGCGAGATAGGCTCAATCGAAACCGGGAAAAAAGCCGATTTCTTCCTGTTCAACCCCAAAAACATCGCCTGCGTACCGGTGGCCGATCCAATCACTTCCCTGGTTTATTCTGCCAACCCGAGTTGTATCGATACAGTGGTCATCCACGGCAAAGTGGTGATGGAGAAAGGTGAGATCAAGACCTTAGATGAAAACGGCTTGATTCACGACCTGCAAGAATCGGCCTATCGATTACGAGAGCGGGTTGGGCTGGGCAATGTACGCAATGGCCAGAAAATTATGGTCGGGCCATTTAAAAACTAACAGGGAAAAAAGAGAGATGACAGAAGCCAGATCGATCTACCAACCAGGCGAAATTGAAATTGCCCGGCCGTACCTGAGCAAAGGTGAATATGTGTACCAGGTATTGAAGGGCAAAATTGCCAATGGCTACCTGGAAAGAAATAAAACCTATACCATTGTAGAAATTGCCGAAAAGCTGGGCGTCAGCCGAACGCCGGTCGGTGAAGCGGTAAAGATCCTGGCCTCCCAGGATTACGTCATCATGTATCCTGGGGTGGGTTTTAAAATCAAAGAGCTGACCATCGAGGATATCCGCGAAAATCTGATCATATCGGGCGCCCTGGAAGAAGCAGTATTAAGGAAAATTATTCAAGATCAGGATACCACGATTGAACCGCTGCAAAGAGCCGTAGAAAGAAGCTGGCAAGCTATTAAAAATAATATCCCGGAGCTTTATATCCAGGCTTCGTCCGACTTTCACAAAGCTTTGTTTGCACTATCCCGTCTGCGTAAATTGACAGAAATCGTGCAGGAAAATGTGTTCGGTCACGAGCTCTGGTATCGTGAAGGCGCTATTCGCTACCCCCAAGCCATCGAGCGCCTGATCGTCGATCATGAAGCTATCATCGCTTTGATTCAGATGCGAAATGAGAAGCAGATCACTGATGTTATTCAGAATCACGTTGAGCACTGCCAGGATTTGCTAATCAAAGTAATTAAGGGATAAAAGCCAGTCGCACATAAGTGAGCCACGCAAAATGGACGGAGATGAGATTGCTTCGCAAAGATCGCTCGCAATGACATTCGTATCAAATAAGGAGCAGAAAATGAATCGGTTTCAAGACAAAGTAGCCATCATAACCGGCGCAGGGCGCGGGCTGGGGTCTCAATATGCCAGGGATCTGGCGGCAGAAGGGGCCGTGGTTGCGCTGTGGGATATCAACGTAGCCAATTTGGAAAAGACCAAGCTAGAAATTGAAGACAGCGGCGGCCGGGCAATCCCTTACCTGGCCGATATCACCAACTATGACGAGGTTCAGAAGAATGTGAAAGATATCCTCAGCCAATTTGGAAAAGTGGATATCCTGATCAATAACGCCGCCTATCACAAGTCTCAACCGGTAGTTGAAACCTCCATCGAAGATTGGAAGAAGCAGATCGACACCAATTTAAATGGCTCCTTTTATTGCACGAAAGCCGTTTTACCCTCGATGATCAGCAGAAAATATGGAAAGATCTTGAACATCGCTTCGGCCGCAGCCAAAGTGTTCTTCCCGGGCTTCGCCGCCTATGGGGCCTCGAAGGCCGGGCTGGTGAATTTCACCAGTATCCTTTCGGAAGAGGTAAAGCTGCTCAACATCAATGTTAACTCGATCTACCTTGGCATGACCAATACGGAATACACCCGCGAAAGGATGGGTACTGATGCGGCAGTGACCATCCCGCTGGAGGAGATGATGCAGCCGCCGGAAGTCTCAAAGGTGGTGCTGTTTCTTGTTTCGGATGAGGCCGCCCCGATCAAGGGCGCTGCCATTGACGTGTTTGGCAACCGCTATTAGGAGTTATGCCTATGAAAATTTCTATAAACAAAATGGCCGTCGAGCTGGTAAAAGAAATTATTGCCCGGGATGAAGAGCTGGGTGTTAAAGTCATCAAGATGCCCTGCGGAGCCACACTGGTTGACATGGGACTGAGAGTCAAGGGCAGTTATCAGGCTGGCCTGCTTTACACGCGGGTGACCCTGGGGGATATGGCCATCGCAAATCTGGGAACCTGGAAGCTGGACGACGACTATTCCTTTGCCTCGATCGAGCTTTTTGTAACAGAACCTTTGATTGCCTGCCTGGCTTCGCAAATCGCCGGCTGGCAGCTCGGAAAAGGGGAATTTGCCACGATCGGCTCGGGTCCGGCCAGAGCCCAGGGTGTTATCGCCACGGATACCTATCTGGATATGACCCCCTACCGGGACCGGAATGACGAAGTGGTACTGTGCCTGCAGGACATTCGCTATCCGGATGATTCGATTGCCAGGGAAGTTGCCAAAGCCTGCAATATTTCACCGAAAAACGTCTACCTGCTGCTGGCGCCAAGCGCTTCCATCGTCGGCTCCATTCAAGTGACCGCCCGCATGGTTGAAGAAGTTTGTCACAAAATGCATGAAAAAGGTTTTGAGGTTTCCAGAGTGATCAATGCGCGTGGCGTCGCCCCCATTGCTCCGCTGGTCTACGATGAGGTAAAAGCCATTGGAAGGATCAACGATGCCATCCTGTACGGCGGGGACGCCGAGTTCTGGGTGGATTCGTCGGATGAAGAAATTTCCTCGGTGATCGAAAAACTGGTCTCAAAGACATCCAGCCCATATTATCCGGAACTTTTTGCCGATGTTTTTGAACGCGCCGGGCGAGATTTTTATAAGATCGACCATGATTTTCACTCGATTGCCAAGCTACAGATCCACAACGTCAGAACGGGTAAAAGCTTTTCGGCTGGAGAGATCAATTACGATGTCATTCGAAAAAGTTTTCTGAGCTAAGGGTAAAGGAGATCCAAATGTCACTTCCAAAAGAGCGAGTTTTAAAAGTATATGAGGACATGCTGCTGATCCGCAGGTTTGAGGAAGAAGTAGAAAGGTTCTCAAAAAACGGCACCATCCCCGGTTTCGTTCACCTGAGCATCGGTCAGGAAGCCACGCAGGCCGGCATTATCGATGCGCTGCGTGAAACCGATTATAAATACCCGGACCACCGCAGCCACGGCGCCATCGTGCTGTCCAGCCATCCGGAAGATCGCAAAACAATTCTGGCTGAAATCTTCGGCAAAAAAACCGGCATTAACGGCGGGCGCGGCGGTTCGATGCATGTGAACGACCTGAAGGTGCGCAATATGGGTAACAATGCCATCGAGGGTTCCATCGTGGTCACCTGCCTGGGTAGCGCATTTGCTTCGGTTTATAACCATACCGACGACGTCACGGCGGTATTCATGGGAGACGGCACGTTAGGCGAAGGCGCCTGCCATGAGAGCCTGAACATGAGCGCCACCTGGAAGCTACCTATCATTTACTGCCTGGTCAACAACCAGTATGCGATTTCAACCCAATACCGGGAATCACACCCGCAGCCGCAACTGGCAACCTGGGCAGATGGTTACTGCGTGCCAAACGAAACCATCGATGGGAATGATATCGAAGCGGTGATCCCAGCGGTGGAACGCGCTGCAGCCCGCGCCAGGGCCGGCCAGGGCCCAACCCTGATCGAGTTTATGACCTACCGCTGGCAGGGTCATTTTTCAGGTGACCCGGCCGCCTATCGCCCGCAAGGGGAGTTGGAAAAATGGAAAGAAAAAGATCCCATCAAAGTGACCAAAACCGAGCTGATGATAGAGCACGGCGTTAGCGAAGAGCAGCTCGATGCCATCCGCCAGCGGGTTGAAACCGAAATAGCCAGCTTTGTCAAATTCGCCCTGGAAAGCCCCGATCCAGACCCGGAAGATGCGGTCAAGCACGTGTATGCAGATATTGAAGTGGAGGGAAGATAATGTCCAGGATTCTTACGTTTTCAAAAGCGATTAACGAAGCGCTGCATCAAGAAATGGAGCACGACGAAAAAGTCTTTATTCTGGGTGAAGATGTGGCAAAAATGGGCGGTGATTTTGGAATCACCTCCGGCATCTGGAAAAGATGGCCCAACCGTGCATTCGATACCGCTCTATCTGAAACGGCCATTATTGGTCTTTCCTGTGGTGCGGCAGTTTGTGGGTTACGCCCGGTGGCTGAGCTGATGTTTGCCGATTTTATCGGGGTTTGCTACGACCAGATTGTCAACAACGCTGCCAAGCTGTGCTATATGTACAACGGCCAGGCCAGCGCCCAGTTGGTGGTGCGGGCCGTCACCGGCGGCGGCATCCGCTGTGCTTACCACCACTCGCAATGCATTGAACCCTGGCTGATGAACGTGCCCGGGCTGGTGGTTGTTGCCCCATCTACTCCCTACGAGGCCAAGGGCCTGCTGGTTTCATCCATCCGCAGCAACAACCCGGTCATATTCCTTGAACATAAAGGTCTGTATAATACCAAGGGCGAGGTGCCCGAAGAGCTTTACGCTTTGCCGCTCTACCAGGCATCGCTTGAACGTGAGGGATCGGATATTACCATCGTGGCGGCCATGACCATGCTGGGCTTTGCCCATAAAGCGGCCGAAGAGCTTGCCCAAAAAGGCATCCAATGCGAGATCATCAACCCGCGCACCTTATTCCCGTTGGATAAAGAAACCATCGTCAATTCGGTCGCCAAGACCGGGCGGCTGGTAGTGGTGCAAGAAGGTCCCAAGGTGATGGGCTACGGCGCAGAGATCGGCGCCATGGTTTATGAGGATGTATTCGAATACTTGAAGGCTCCCATCCGGCGGGTGACCTCGCTGGAAACCCCGGTGCCGTTTGCGCCGGTGCTGGAAGACTACGTCCTGCCCCATTACGACGACGTATTAAAAGCCTGTGATGAACTGATGGCCTATTAGCCGGAGAGAAGGCGTCTTATGTCGCACGCAATAACGATGCCCCGTTATGGGGCAACCATGCAAGAAGGCACCATCAATTCCTGGCTGGTAAAAGAAGGGCAAGCTTTTTCAAAAGGCGATGTCTTAGGAGAAATCGCAATTGAAAAACTATCCAATGAGCTGCTGGCGGAAGAAGATGGGGTGGTAGTAGAGATTGTGGCCGAAGAAGGCGCTACCATCCCGTGCGGCGGCACGATCCTGATCGTGCGCGGGGCCAACGAACCTGCCGAAGCGTTGGAGTCCAGCAGCCCTGCGGCCACACAATTTGCCAGCCCGTCCGTTGCGGCCCGCTCGATCGCCTCGGATCAGCCAACTAGGCCAACGCTTGCCAGCCAGAGAACCTCTCAACCGGCGGCGGGTGAGTATGCGGCTAATGTGGCCATCGCCCCGAAAGCGCTGCAGTTAGCCCAGGAATTAGGCGTGGACTATCACACCATTAAAGGAACCGGGCGTTTCGGTATGGTGACCCGTGAGGATATCCAGAAGGCGGTATCTGAAGGCAGCCTGCCCAGGGCCGCGGCATCGGCGGCGGTTGCCGCACCTTCGGCGGTTCAAACCGCCCCGCTCCAACTCGCCACTGAAACCCAACCTCTGACCCAGATGCAAAGCGTGATTGCCAGATCCATGGCAGACAGCCTGCGCAACAGCGCTCAAACCACCATCACAATGGATGCGGATGCCGCCAGCCTGGTCAGCGCCTACCAGGCCCACAAAGAGGAATACAGCAGCCGGGGCTTGAAGCTGACTTATACCGCCATGTTGATCAAGCTGGCAGGTCTGGCGCTGGTCGAACACAAGCTGCTGCGCAGTTTCATCGATGGCTCAAGTTTAATGACCCGCAATGAGATCAATATTGGGGTTGCCATCGATATCCCGCAGGGCCTGGTGGTGCCGAATATCAAGGACGCCCAACACAAGAGCCTGCGCCAGATAACGGCCGAGCTGGAAGACCTTGGAAAGCGCGCCAGAAGCAACCAGCTCAAACCGGACGAGATGGCCGGCGGCGCATTTACCATCAGCAATCTGGGCGCTCTGGGAATTAAGTATTTTACGCCGGTACTCAATCCGGGTGAGAGCGCCTTATTGGGCATCGGGACGATCCAGGACGTACCCTACGTCAAAGATGGCGGTATTTTTATCAAGCCGCTGTTGTATTTGAGCCTGACGCACGATCACCGTGTGGTTAACGGCGCGTCGGCCGCCAGGTTCCTGCAAACGCTGCAACAAATGATGAATAGTTGTGAGAGCTTATTTAAGGATCAGGAAACCGGAAGATGATCAGCATCAATCAACTTGCAATGCCAAAAGTTTGCTACGTGATCGAACATTCCGAAGAGTTGGGCTGCCGGCATTTTTGCCTGAAGAACGGTGCCCACGTGATCGATATGGGTGTCAATGTCAAAGGCAGTTTTGAAGCCGGTCGGCTGTTTGCCGAGATTGTCATGGCGGATCTGGGAACCTGCCAGTTCACGAATTACTGGCTGGAAGGCGGCATCTCGGTCATGGCGGTGGAAGTGTACACCTCCGAACCGCTGTTAGCGCTGCTGTGCAGCCAGATCGGCGGCTACCCACTTTCGAGCGGTTATTTTGCGGCCATCGGCTCCGGCCCCGGGCGGGCGCAGGCTGCGCTTGAAATCGATGAAAGCTTTCATTACACCAGCTACCGTGACCATTCCGAAGAGGTCATTTTCGGCATCCAGGCCAACCATTTTCCGGATGAGGGCATGGCCGAAAAGGTGGCGGCGGATTGCAAGGTCAAACCGCAGGATGTCTATTTTTTGGCGCATAAAACCAACAGCATTGTGGCGTCCGTGCAGGTGGCGGCGCGTATTTTAGAGCAAACCATCAATAAAATGAAAAAGAAGGGCTTTGACCTGAATACGCTGGAATACGGGCGCGGGCTGTGCCTGGTGGCTCCGGTGGACCTGGACCCGGAAGCGGCCATGGGCAAAATTAATGACAGCCTGCTGTACGGCGGCCTGGCCGAATTCTGGGTCAAATGGGAAGACCGCAAGATCGAAGAGATCGTGCCGCAACTGGTGACAGAACACTCCAGGGATTACGGCCGCTTATTCAAGGATTTGTTTATCGAAGCCGAGCGGGATTTTTACAAAATGGATCTGGACATCCATTCGCCTGCCGCAGTCCAGATCGTCAATATGATTACTGGAAATATGTTCAGGGCCGGCAAAATTCGAGAAGACCTGATCAAGAAGAGTTTCTTTAACATCGCATAATACTTCAAAGATCGGTGCTTCGTCCCAATACTGCGGGGAGCTGGAGGCTTGAAACCGATGAGGTTTCAGTCTCGGCGAACCGCAGTATGCGTTTAAGCGTTTGACTATAAAATCCTGCAGGTCTATAATACGAATGTAAAGTTTTACTGCACTAAAGTAATTCAAAAACCTTTCCTTACCGTTCCTCATTTCGATACCTGATTTTGGAGAATAAACATGCTGCCAGAAAATATCACCATTGGCCAGAAGATCCGCAAGCGCCGCGCGGATTTCGGGTATAGCTTACGCGATCTGGCCAAAAAGACCAATCTGACTGCCTCATTTCTCAGCCAGATTGAACGCGGCATGATCTCTCCCTCACTCAATTCACTGCGAAAAATTGCCGAAGCCCTGGAAGTTCCGCTGCTTTTCTTTCTCTCGGACACCTCCAAACGCAGCCCGCTGGTACGCGCCAACGCCCGGCCGATGATGGATCTTGAGCAATCGGCTGTGCGTTACCAGATGTTGACCCCCGACATCGAACACAAAATGGAAGCCTTTTTTGGCGCCATAGATACTTGCAGCGGCAATGTGGTACGGCCCCTCAGCATCCCCACCGAAGAGTTCATCATGGTGCTATCCGGTTCGTTGGCGGTTGGCATCGATGACGAAAAGTATATCCTTAATGCGGGGGATACCATTTATGTGGAGGGCAAGCACCTACGGGAGCTGTCTTGCGCCTCGGAAGAAAAAGTCACCTGGGTTTCTGTCATCACGCCGCCCGTTTTTTAGGGCTGGCCCACACCTTCTGAACAACCAGACAATTTTCGTAATGCAAACTGTCGATCTGATCGTCAAAAATGCCACCATCGTCACGATGAACCAGGAACTGCAAATCCTGGAAGACTATGCAATGGTTATTAAAGGCAGCCAGATCAAATCCATCCAGCCCAACGAAAGGGTCTTCGAGCTCTATGAATGCCGCAAGGTGATTGACGCCCAGGACCAATTCGTTTTTCCAGGCTTTATCAATACTCATACCCATCTTTTTCAAAACAGCCTGAAAGGCCTGGGACGCGATAAACTGCTGTTTGACTGGCTGGACAGCTCGGTGCGCAAAGCGCTGTGCGAGATCAAGTTCGAGAATGTTTATGACGCGGCCGTAGCCGGCTGCATCGAGAATATACGCAGCGGCGTGACCACGGTCCTGGATTTTATGTACGCCCATGGCAGCCAGACCGGCCTGGATGACGCCGTGGTCCAGGCTTTCGATGAGACTGGCATCCGTGGAATTTTAGGACGGGCGCATACCAAAACCGGCGATTTTCCCAAATGCAATGCCTGTGCGGTCAATGAAACAGAAGATATGTTTTTTGCGGATGTTGAACGCCTGGTAACGGAGCTGAAAGGTCACGCCAGAATAACTCTGGCGCTGGCGCCCAGTATTATTTGGGATATGGGCGAGCCAGGCTATCATCAGCTACGCCGCTACGCCGATCATTACGGGTTGCGCATTAGCATGCACCTGGATGAGAGCCGGGAAGATGACGAATACGCCCTGCAGCAATACGGCGTCAACGCGGTTGAGCTGTTGGATCGCAACGGTGTGCTGGGCGAAGATTTTATCGGCGTCCATCTGGTTCAACTGGATGAGAAAAGCCTGGATATCCTGCAAAAAAGACGCATCAAAGTGTCTCACAATCCGGTTTCCAATATGGTCCTGGCATCCGGGGTTGCCCCAATTCCAGAGCTGATGAAGCGCGGGCTGGTGATCGGATTGGGGACGGACGGCGCGGCCAGCAACGATAACCAAAATATGCTGGAAGTGATTAAAACCGCCGCCATCCTGCATAAGTGCGTCCATCGAGATGCCACTTTACTGCCGGCCATCGAGATTCTGAAAATGGCGACCTGCGATGGCGCAAAAGTGGTTGGTCGAGAAAGCGAGATTGGCTCGCTTGAACCCGGCAAGAAAGCGGATTTCTTCCTGTTCAACCCGAAGAACATCGCCTGTGTGCCGGTGGCCGATCCAATCACATCGCTGGTTTATTCCGCTAATCCTGGTTGCATCGATACGGTGGTCATCGACGGCCAGCTGGTGATGGAGAGGGGCGAAATCAAGACCCTGGATGAAGAGAGCTTGATTCGTAATTTGCAGGAATCGGCCTACCAGTTACGAGAGCGGGTGGGGCTGGGCAACCAGCTTAACGGCCAGAGAATCGTGGTCGGTCCATTTAAGTAATTACAGGGATGAAGAGGATAAAGGGGATAAAAAGCAATAAGGAAACTATTCGGCCATCGCAAGAAAATCAACTGCGAACCTTCGGCAATTCTGAAATTATGGAAGGTCAAAAAAGTGGCTGAAAAACACTCAAACCGATAACCTCGGTTTCGAAGAAATTATCAGAAGCGATTATTATTTCGTAAGATATTTAATCACAACGTACAGTAACGCAATTACCAACAACCATCCCCAAACCGAAGGTAAGTAATAATACCAGGGGCGCTTTTTTGTACCTACAAGTCTTATTGTAGAAAGAGGAATTATTGGGACGTTGAGATTCTTATTTCCGATAACTTTATTCAAGAGAGAATTAGCAGGTTTCCAAAACCGACCAACAAAGGGAAATGTAAAAGCAGTAATTAAAAATACCAGAAAAACAGGAAAACCAACTTCTTCACTGATGTGAAAAACAACCGTAAGAAGAATCTCAATGATGACACCGAAAAAGATCCACCCCATGAGAAAGCTCACAACCCGAAGCAATTCTCGTGTGCCGAAATATTTAGACATCTTTTCTCGGCGTTCCCGTTCTGCATCGTCCACTATATCACCTTAATTATTGTTGAAAATTGTTTTACTACGTTCCTCATATTTCTTTAGTATAGCCTTATTTCAGCTTTTTGATTTATTTTTTATTACCAAAAAAACTCGCCATTTGGTTATCTAAATTGGTGAAGGTATTGTAATAAAACAAATTTATGGGATATTCTCGGTTGATTTCTTCCTTTCAATTCCAATAAATTTGTAAAAGCGAAAATTGTCGTATTTTGTTGGATTGTGTTGTAAACCCTTACTTGACACCAATTCGAGGGCGGGTTAGAATGAAATATCAGCGGGCGGAAGCTGGTATGGTTCCGCACGGCTGTCACTTCCCGGCAATCCAGAGTATGCCGGGTAAGCCTGCATGAAAGGAATGATCTCAAGCATGGACAAAATATTTCCGGATGATGAAACAGCAAAATTAGGCGCACGAATTAAGGCAAAACGTGCAGAATTGGGTCTCAGCCTGCGAGATCTGGCAGTTACAACCGGGCTTAGCGCCACATTTCTAAGCAACGTCGAGCGCGGCATCGCCAACCCCACCCTCGACTCACTGCGCAAGATCTCGAATGCGTTAAACACGCCAATTTTGCATATGGCCAACAATGCCCGCGAAGGCAGCCCGGTGGTGCGGCGCGACCAGCGCCGCAGTATCAACCTGGCGCACGGTCACATTCGCTACGAAATCCTGACGCCGACCCTGAACAAAAAAATGACCCTGTTCCAGGCCAGGATCACGGCCGATGATGGCAATATTGTGGTTGGGCCTTTAGCCGAGCCGACTGAAGAGTGTCTGGTGGTGTTGAGCGGCAAGATCAGCATCTGCCTGAGCGGCCAGACCTACGATCTGGAAGCCGGCGACAGCATTTATTTCGAAGGGCGCAGCCTGGAAAGTATCACCGTGGCCGGAGAAGGTGAAGCCAGCTATATCTCCGCCATCACTCCGCCGGTCTTTTAAGGGGTATAGTTGTAAACTGAAAAGAAATATCATTGCATCCTGTAAATTATGGGTTGACAAATAGGCCGAAAAAGAGTACCATTCCATCTTCACAAGGAGAAACCATTCAATGGAATACACAGGCTATCTTGATTTCTGGTAAAAAGAGAGGCCGATGGTGGAGCGAATTGAAGCGATGGTGCGCCTGGGCATTCGCCGTGTAGATGTATGGTCCTGGCGCAGCCAGCCGATGGCCGAGCTGGCCGCCGAATGCCGCCGGGTGGGTGCGATTTTCAACTCAACTTTCGACGATGAGATGGGCAGCCTGGCCGACCCGGGCGATAATGAGCTGACGATCCGTTCCTGGGACGAAAGCCTGGAGATGGCCACGCGTTATGGCATCGAACATCTTTTCCTGTTTTCAAACCAGGTGGACTTCGTTAACGGGCGCACGATCACCCGCCGGCTTTCCTCTAATTACACGGAAGCCGAACAATATGCCAATACTTTGAAACAGACCGAGCGCATTCTCAAACTGGTCGAGCAAACCAATGTGAAAGTCTGGGTCGAAGCTCTGAACGAATTCCACATTAAAGGCGGTATTCTGGTGCACAACCACCATCTGGCGGCCGACTGGGTGCAACGCATCGATCACCCGCAGGTTGCCATGGTATTCGATTGCTATCACCAACAACGCGATTCCGGCAATCTGATCTGGGGTTTGGAACAATACGACGGTCTGTACGATGCCGTACACGTGGCCGACGTTCCATCCCGCAAAGACCCCGGCACCGGTGAAATCAATTATGTCAACGTGTTCGAAAAATTGCGCCAGCTAAAGTTCGACGGCTTTATCGGCCTTGAATTTTATCCTGCCAGTGATGAAGCCGAAGCCCTGAAACATATCCAGGAGATCTGCCCGGTTTTGTAAAAAATGCGGCTGGTTTGCGCCAGCAAGCCCCTGTGGTTCCGGTTGCCCACTTGCTCCAAAAGGAAACAGAAATAGATGTTCACTCGCCGGCTCAACCAAATTTTTCGCAGCGATGGTCGCGCCCTGATCCTGGCCTTTGACCACGGCCTGACCGAAGGCCCCGCCAGGGGCATGGAGTACCCGGCTGAAGTTTTGGCCAGAATCGAGGCGGGCGGCGCAGACGCCATTCTGACCAGCTACGGCATTGCCACGCGCTTCGAGCGTGAGATCTCCTCGCTGGGTTTAATTCTGCGGCTGGATGTGGGCGGCACCAAGCTGGGTAAAATGGGCGCTGGTTCTCAGTATTATCACATCGAAGACGCCCTGCGGATCGGAGCCGATGCAGTGGCCGTTTCGGCCTTCCCGGGCACACCGGAAGAAACCCAAACGCTGCACACCATGGCAACCATTATCACGGCGGCGCACAGTTGGGGAATGCCGGTCATGGCCGAGCTGCAACCGGGCGGATTTGACGCCGGTCCGCAGCTCAGCACGAGCGAATCAATCGCCATTTCTGCCAGAGTGGCCGCCGAAATGGGGGCGGATTGGGTAAAAGTTCCCTACGTCAACGAATTCAGCACCGTTGTTAAAACCTGCTTCGTACCGGTGGTGATATTAGGCGGCGTTAAAGTAGCTGACCAGCAGCAATTGCTCGAAAATGTCTACCAGGCGGTGCAAGTCGGGGTGTCCGGGGTTGCCATTGGACGCAATATTTTCCAGGCGGATGATCCGGGCGCCATCACCGCCGCCCTGGCAGCCATTCTGCACAAAGGCGCCAATGTCAATGAAGCTTTGGCCGTTTATAAAACATTCCATAGCGAAAATGATCGCGAACAGGACGAATGTTTCGAATAGCACGAATAACTCTTTAATAATTCATTAAATCTGATTCGTTTCATTCGTTTTTTCATCCTATTTGTGATGATGTTTTTATTCGTGATTATGTTTTACGGAGCCGCTGCACAAATGAAAGATGCAATCCTGGGTATCGATATTG
>DATFYI010000182.1:0-2708 GCA_035315125.1 Anaerolineaceae bacterium
CCCAGGGTTGGCTCATCCAGAAAAACGACCTGGGGTTCATGGATCAGGCTGCATGCCAGGGCCAATTTTTTCTTCATGCCGCCAGAAAGCTTGCCCGCCAGGCGACTTGTAAAATCGCCCAGGCCGGTGAATGCCAGTAGCTCAGGGATGTTTTTTTTCTGGACTGCCCGATCCACCCCGTGTATATCGGCAAAAAACTGCATATTCTCTAACACAGACAGGTCTGCTGGCAAGACATTGGACTGGGCAATATACCCGGTGCGGTCGCGGATAGCGTAGGTTGAGCGCATCGAATCAAACCCCAAAATGCTGCTTTCCCCAGCCGTGCGGTTGAGCAATCCCAGCAGAACCCGAATGGTGGTGGTTTTTCCGGCCCCGTCCGGCCCGATCAGGCCGTAAGTTTCTCCAGTAGCTACTTCCAGGGATAAATGATCGACAGCTGTGATCACGGTCCTATTATTTTTATATTGTTTTACCAGATCTTTTGCAAAAATAACCATTGCTGCCATGCAGAACTCCTCAATCCAGGCGTTGTTTAAAAACGCGCGAAACAACCAAAATAATGACCACGCAATAAGCCGCCAATACCAGGGCGTCGCTCCAGATAAAATTCAGGCCCACACCCTTGAGAAAAATAGAGCGGGAAATTCGGATAAAATAAGTGACCGGGAAAATAGAACCAAAGACCTGTAACGGCAGGGGCATGTTGCTTAAGGGATACATAAACCCGCTGAACAACATTCCTACCAACATAAAGACCATACCGTATTGTGTAGCTTCCATTTGGGTGTTAGCCCGTACCGAAAGAAGCAAGCCAAATCCCAGGCTTGAAAAGATAAACAATAAGGCCACGAGGAAATACAACAACAGGTTTCCGCGAAATGGCACACCAAACCAAAAAACGCCAATTCCTACCAATAACATCAGGGCAAAAAAACAGAGAACCAATAGTGGGATAACCTTGCTGAGCAAGATTTCTATGGGACGGGCGGGGGTAGAGAGGATCGGTTCAATCGTGCCCAATTCACGGTCGCGGACAACAATCAAGGCGGCCTGGGTAATCGCCAGGGTTTGCAATACCACCCCAACCAAACCGGGCAGAATAAACCAGATATCGATCAGGTTCGGGTTATATAAAACCCTGGACAAGGCAGTCACCGGCAGGGTATCCGATGTAGAGTTGGGCGGAAGGTGTGAAATTTTCCAGGCTTGCAATTGAGTGGCCTCATTTTGAGCAATCAGGGCAGCTGCGCCGTAGCCAGATTGCACACTGGCGCTATCGGTGCCATCCAAATATAAGAGGATGTTGGCATCGCCTTTATCCACCGAAGTGGCAAAACGCGGCGGGATCATTAGCCCAACCTTCGCCTGTCCCAAATCGATGGCGTGGGTTAATTCCTCCTGGCTGTCTAAGCGAAGTGTCAAATCAAAATACTGCGAATTAACCATAGCAGCAATAAATTGGCGGCTTTTCGTATCGTTGCTCTGATCCACCACCGCCATGGGCAAATGGTAAACGGTTAAAGTGGCCGCATAGCCATAAAGCACCAGTTGCAGAACCGGCATTCCCAGGATTAACATTAACAACCTGCGATCGCGCAGAAATTGGAGGATCTCCTTGCGGGTCAAAGCCTTTAAGCGCTGCAAATTAATTTCCATCCGCACCTCCTCAATCCAGGCTTTGCCGAAAAAGACGGGCGGCGATAGCAAAAGTGCCTATCATTAATAAGATCATCGCCAGGGTTTGCGGCCAGAGGTCCAAAGGGCTGATGCCTTTCAGAAACATGCCACGCACGATTGGCACCAGATAAGTGGACGGGAAAATGTAACCCAGCCAGCGTAAAACTATTGGCAGCGTATAGGATGGATAAAAAATACCGCCCAAAAACATGGCTGAAACGTTGATCAAGCCGGATAATTGATAGGACTGGTTTTGAGTCTGCACTGCTGTGGAGATCACCAGCCCCAAACCTAGCCCGCACAAAATACCAATCAACGAAACGACAACCAGCAAAAGAGCACTCCCTAGAAAAGGGATACCAAGGATAAAAACGGCCTCAATAAAAAATACGATGCCCGTGGTAAAGCTCACCAATAATTGTGGGATCGACTTGGCGATCATGAATTCAAGCGGCCGAATGGGCGTCACCAGAATCGCTTCAATGGTACCCAGTTCGCGTTCACGAACCACGCACAAAGAGGTAAAGTTCATCGAAAGGGCCTGCATGATAAAAATCATCAGGGCCGGTAGAACGAACCAGAGGTCAATCAGATCCGGGTTATAAAGAATTTGAGTATGAAGCATCAGCGGGCTGCTGGCTTGCTGTCCAATCAGGCTGACGGCGTACTGCTGTGAAATGGAATTAGCGGCGTTATAAGCCGATTGGGTGGTGTAAGAAGAAGAACCATCCAACAGCATCATGACCGTGGCGCGGCCTTGCTCAAGTTGATCGGAAAAGTCCGGAGGGATAATTATGCCAATATTGGCCTGCCCGCTATCGATGGCGTCTACCACCGCTTGTTCCCCTGAAACATCACCAATAATGTCGAAGGTGCCTGAGGTGGTAAAGGCGTCTAGATATTGCCGGCTGGCGGTCGTGCGGCTTTGATCCGCTACAACCATAGCGATATTTTTGACATCCGTATGTACGGCAGCCGAAAACAAAAAGACTTCTATAGCTGAACCTACCATCACCAAAATTAAGGTT
>DATFYI010000183.1:0-4523 GCA_035315125.1 Anaerolineaceae bacterium
ATTATTAGCATCCGCATCCCAGGATGAAACTGTAATTCTCTGGCGAGTAAGCGATGGGGCTCAATTGCGCCGGTTTACAGAAAATAAAGGTGGTGTGTGGGACGTTGCCTTCTCGCGCGACGGGAATTGGCTTGCATCAGCCGCCCAGGGTGGCCAGGTCTTGCTCTGGCATATCCAGCCACAATAAAAAACTCTGGCAACCGGTTTGGCGCCAGAGTTTAAGGTCAGGAAAAATCTGATTAGAAATTCAGACGGTTGTCAAAGCTGGTTAGCGCTTTCATATAGTTTGCCCGTTCAAAGGCCGCTGGTTCAGCGACAGATTGTTGGCTCATGCTGCCGCGCATCTGGTGGATGGATTCATATTCAAATTGTTCCATCCAGGCCTGCAAATCTCTGATCAGCTCGGGTATTCGATGTGGCCCGTGTTCGATCAGCTCGGAGGCCATCATAGCCACATTCGCCCCGGCCATCATCGCTTTGATGACATCCTCAGCGCTGTGGACGCCGCTGGTCAGTGCCAGATCGGCTTGCACCTTGCCATACAGAATAGCGATCCAGCGCAGCGGCAGGCGCAGTTCATTGGATGTGCTCAATTTCAGGTTGGGCACGACCTCCAGCGTTTCGATATCGAAATCTGGCTGGATGAACCGGTTGAACAACACCAGTCCGTTGGCGCCAGCTTTAGCCAGATTTTGAGCAAGATTGGGTAAAGTTGTAAAGAATGGACTGAGCTTCACCGCCAGCGGGATCTTAATCTGGCTGCGAACCTCACTGACCAGTTCGATATGGACCTGTTCCAGTTCTTCACTGCTAAGATTGGTGTCTGTTGGAATATAGTACATATTTAGTTCGAGAGCATCGGCTCCGGCATCTTGCATCTTTTTAGCCAGATCCACCCAGCCGCCCTTCGAAATCCCGTTCAGGCTGGCAATAATAGGGATTTCAACCTTTTGTTTGAGCTTCTGGATCAGATTCAGATATTCTTCCGGGCCAACATTATAATGGTCCATATCCGGGAAGTAGGTCAGGCTTTCTGCAAATGATTCCGTGCCAACATTTAGGAAGAAATCCAGGGCGCGACTTTCGTGGATAATCTGTTCTTCAAAGAGCGAATACATGACAACTGCACCAATACCCGCGTCTTGAAGGCGGCAGACCATATCTACCTTCTTGGATAATGGAGATGCAGAAGCTACCAGCGGGTTTTTCAACTGCATGCCCAGATAATTTGTGGTTAGATCGACCATTTTGAACCTCCAAAAATCCCCTGATGATGGATTTTTTCCATCATCAGGGTGATAGGGTGTTTACTCCGGTTTGTAAGCCTTGTATTGGATCGCAGCCATCTGTCGATAGAGTTCCCAGCGCTTTTCAACGTCCTCGCGAGCTTCCTTCATCAAGAATTCAGCGCGGCTCTCATCGCTCTGGAGGAGCATGCGGTAGCGCGTTTCGTTATAGGCATATTCCTGGACAGGAATGGTGGGATCCTTAGAGTCAATCACCAGCGGGTTTTTCCCTTCATCTGCCAGGGCGGGGTTGTAGCGGTAAAGTGGCCAAATGCCAGATTGGACGGCCAGGCGCTGTTGATCCAGACCCTTTTGCATGTCAATGCCATGGTTGATGCAGTGTGAATAAGCAATGATCAGCGATGGACCATTGTAAGCGTCTGCCTCAAGGAAGGCACGTAAAGTCTGCTGGTCGCTGCCACCCATTGCAACATGGGCTACATAAACATAGCCGTAAGCCATGGCAATCAGGCCCAGGTCCTTCTTTGGCAGGCCTTTGCCATTTGAAGCGAACTTAGCGACTGCGGCGCGCGGGGTTGACTTTGAGGATTGCCCACCTGTATTGGAATACACTTCGGTATCCAGTACCAGAACATTGACGTTACGCCCGGATGCAAGCACATGATCAAGACCGCCGTAACCGATATCGTAAGCCCAACCATCTCCTCCCATGATCCAGACACTCTTGCGAACCAGGAAGTCAGCAAGGTTGATCAGTTGGCTGGCACGTGGGTCTTTAACATTGGCGAGGCGCTCTTTGAGTAGAACTACACGCTGGCGTTGATCACGAATACCAGCTTCAGAGGTCTGATCGGCGTTAAGTAGATCGGCTACCAGTTGGTCGCCAATGGTTCCGGAGAGTTCTTTTAGCAGCTCTTTTGCGAATTCAGACTGTTTATCCAGAGTAAGCCGCATCCCAAGGCCAAACTCGGCGTTGTCTTCAAATAACGAATTGGACCAGGATGGGCCGCGACCTTCTTTGTTGAAGGCCCACGGTGTGGTAGGCAGGTTTCCACCATAGATTGAAGTGCAGCCGGTGGCATTGGCGACAATCATGCGGTCACCAAACAACTGCGAGGCGAGTTTGATATAGGGAGTTTCGCCACAACCGGAGCAAGCGCCTGAAAACTCAAACAATGGCTGTAATAGCTGAGCGTTCTTGATGGTGCTCAAGGAAAGGGCTGTGCGATCAATCTCCGGCAAAGTAAGGAAAAAGCTCCAATTGTCGCGTTCGGTTTCGCGTAGCGGGGGTTGGTCAGCCATGTTGATGGCTTTACGACTGGAATTGGATTTATCTTTGGCCGGGCAGGTTTCAACACAAAGGGCGCAGCCCGTGCAGTCTTCCGGAGCAACCTGAATGGTATACTTCGCGCCAGGGAATTCCTTGTACTTGGCGTCCATTGATTTGAAAGTGGCCGGAGCATTTGCCAGCAGGGCCGGTTCATAAACCTTCGTACGGATAACAGCGTGCGGGCAGACGAAGGCACATTTACCGCATTGAATGCACAGGTTGGGTTCCCACACCGGGATTTCCAGGGCAATATTGCGTTTTTCCCATTGTGAAGTTCCAGTTGGGAAAGTGCCGTCAACCGGCATGGCGCTTACCGGTAGACTATCGCCTTCGAACGCAATGATTGGGCCCAGCACTTTCTTGACGAAATCAGGAGCTTCATCCGCTACAGGCTGGCGGCGGGTCAAAGTGCTGGTCGCTTTTTCGGGGACTTTGATTTCGCGCAGGTTGGCCAGGGTCTGGTCAACAGCATCGAAGTTTTGTTTAACCACGGCTTCACCACGTTTGCCATAACTCTTTTCAATACTGTGCTTGATCTGCGCAATGGCTTCGTCACGTGGCAAAATACCGCTAATGGCGAAAAAGCAGGTCTGCATGATCGTATTTACGCGGCCACCCATGCCTGTTTTATGAGCAACTTCATAAGCATCGATGACGTAGAAGCGTAGTTTCTTCTGGATGATTTCCTCTTGATCTTCACGCGGCAGCATGTCCCAAACTTCATCCGGGCCATAAATGCTGTTCAGCAAGAAAACGCCACCCTGGCGGGCATACTTGGTCATTTCGACTCGTTCCAGGAAGGTAAATTGGTGGCACGCCACGAAATTGGCATCTCCAGCCCCGATCAAATAGGGGGCGTGGATCGGGTGGGGGCCAAACCGTAAGTGCGAAATGGTCACCGTGCCGGATTTTTTGGAGTCGTAAACGAAGTACCCCTGGGCAGAACCCTCAGTCTCTTCACCGATGATCTTAATGGAGTTCTTGTTAGCGCCTACGGTGCCATCCGCTCCTAACCCGAAGAAGATACAGCGGGTTGTTTCGTCGTCCTCAATCGAGAAGCTGGGGTCATAGCTCAGGCTGGTTTTATTCAAGTCGTCATTAATACCGATCGTGAAATGGTTGATCGGATTGGGTTTGGCCATCTCATCGAAGATACCTTTGACCATGGCCGGTGTAAATTCCTTTGACGAAAGACCGTAGCGACCGCCAAAAATGCGGGGGGCCTGTTTAAAGGGTGTTATGCCGCTGGCCAATCCTTCATATACCGCCGTAATCACATCCTGGTAAAGCGGCTCGCCGGCCGAACCGGGTTCTTTGGTGCGATCCAATACGACGATGGTCTTGACGTTGGCTGGCAAAGCCTTTATTAAATGTTCGCCTGAGAAGGGCCTGAAAAGTCGGACGGTCAGGACGCCCACTTTTTGACCTTGTTTGTTCAGATAGAGAGCGGTTTCTTCGGCGGTCTCGGCGCCTGAGCACATCGCTACGATTACGGTTTCAGCATCCGGCGCACCGGCATAATCAAACAGATGGTATTGTCGCCCGGTCAACCCGGCGAATTTATCCATGGCTTCCTGGACGATTGCGGGGCATTGTTTATAGTAGGGATTGGCCGTTTCGCGAGCCTGGAAATATACATCCGGGTTTTGAGCGGTGCCGCGCAGTACAGGATGGTCTGACGATAAAGCACGGCTGCGATGGGCAGCGATAAGGGAATCGTCGATCATGGCCCGCATGTCATCCTCGGTTAGCTGTTCGATTTTATTGACTTCGTGGGAGGTGCGGAAACCATCGAAAAAGTGTAAGAACGGCACACGCGATTTAAGGGTAGCGGCTTCGGCTATCAAAGCGGTGTCGTGGGCTTCCTGTACTGACCGGGAGGCGAGCAAAGCAAAGCCGGTTGCACGGGTTGCCATGACATCGGCATGATCGCCGAAGATCGATAA
>DATFYI010000184.1:0-8303 GCA_035315125.1 Anaerolineaceae bacterium
CCAGATGCCCAAAACTGCGGATAGCCTGGGCCAGATTGACCGCCGCCACCACCTTATTTAACTCGTAGGGCAACACTGCTGCCGAAGCTGGACTGGCCAGTGCGTTGCCAGGTCCCACCAATTCCGGCGGCCAGCCTTCGAACAAAGCCCGTGTTTGCGAGTCTACAGAGTGAGGGTCTCGCAAAAATCGCTCGTACAGCTCGCTTAAATAACCTGCATTCAGGGCATGAATACCAAAATCTTTCTGCATGTTTATTATCATAACATGGATAGAATTTGTAACAAATTAGAGGAATCTGTGAATTTATCCAGATATAATTTCAGCCAATCTTAAGGATTGGCGATTATAATATCATTCACAAATAAGTTGATCTTTTTTATCTTGAGATTATTTATTCAGGAGAGCGCATGTCGGACAACAAACCCCAAACCAACCGGACGGTAGCCACTCGCAGATCCGTCAAACAGAAACGTGCTCAACGCGAGCGCCGTCAGGGCATCATTATCCTGGTGGCAGGCATTGTTATTGTCCTGGTCATCCTCGGTTTTGCCGTTTATCCCCAGATCAAAACTGCCACCACCCCTATCGGCACGATCGTACAGATCACGCCCGTGGCGCGCCCGCAGGCCAGCGGCACTGCCGCCGGCAACCCAAACGCCAAAGTGCGCATCGACGTCTTTGAAGACTTCCAATGCCCGGTCTGCCGCCAGTTTACCGCCACTATCGAGCCGCAGTTGATGCAGAACGAAGTCGCTTCCGGACAGGTTTATTACGTCTTCCACAACTTCCCGTTTATCGACCGCGGCACATGGACTTCCGCTCAAAGAGAATCACACCAGGCCGCCAATGCCGCCATGTGCGCCGCTGCCCAGGGCCGTTTCTGGGATTATCACGACATTCTGTTCGCCAACTGGACCGGCGAGAACGTGGGTGATTTCAACGACAACCGGCTGGTGGCCTATGCCCAGACCCTCAAGCTGGACATGAATATTTTCAACACCTGCTTTAAAGCCAATACATATAAGGCTCAAATTGACGCCGATTTGGCCGAGGGCAACAGCATGAATGTCACCGGCACACCCTCTATCTTTGTTAATAACAAAGAGGTGACGCCCGGCTCCGTCCCCACCTACGCGCAGATCCAACAGGCCATTGCCCAGGCAGTTGCGACTGCCAAATAAGATCTGCTGCGATGAGCGACCGCCTGCCATCCATCTTTCAAATCATTCGCACCGATTACCTGGCGATTACTCTGGCAGTAGTACCTCCAGCGCTGTGGTTGCTATTCGGGGTTGTGTACATTTTGCCGGCACTCCTGAACGGTCAGGCAGTCGATATAAATGGCTTTCTGATCCTGATATTGCTGGCGGTGACATTGTACTGTTGGCTTGCGCTGGCCTGGCGCGTGTCGAACATTCGCTCCGTCTTTGCCGCCGGTATCCATGTCCAGGGCATCATTACCGGCATCTGGTTTTTCCGAAACCGCGGCCAGATGTGCTTCAGCTACACTTACCTGGGAGCTCTACATGATGCCAAAATGACCCTCGTAAAAAACCTGCGCACCTGCCACCTGCAAGAAGGTGCAACCCTCGGTCTGCTGGTCGATCCGAACAACCCGGACCGAGCTTTTTTGCAAGATCTCTTTATTTAGGTCAAATTATCTGCAGCCAGGACTTTATGTAATATTGATCCAAAAAGCATAGAATCATAATCACAAATAAAACGATCAGGTTTTTACAATGGCTTTTCCGGGCGGTAATACTCCAGCGCCGGTGCAACTCGCAAACCCTGCAGTTTAAGCGCCTGTAGGCGGTAGAGATAGGCGCAGCCGGTCAGGATATGGCAGGCCACATCCACCACATGGCGGTTTTGCGGCTCGGCCAGATAGCTGCCGCGCGTCCAATCGTTGAAGGTGCCCATGGACGGGCCGCACCAGATCTGGTAATCCATCTCGCGGCCTTTTTCGCCACTGCTCGACCAGCGGCTGCTCAGTCCCAGATACCAGCGGAACACCAGCGCCATTTTACGGTGCGGGTCGCCGTTGGCGCGCTTAATCTGCTCGGGATCGCGTTCTTCAAAGAATTTGACCGTATCCTGCCAAACAGTTTCCAGCGAGCGCTTGAAAACCTGTTTTTCCAGCTTTTCGCGTTCTGCCAATGGAATTTCTTCGATTGAATTGTAATGGGTATATAGCTCGAATAATTTCTGGGCGCGCATGGGAAAGAGTGTGCCGCGTTTGAGCAACTGTACCTTTACACCCATCTCGAACATATCCGCCGCCGGGGCCATGATCACATCGGCCATATCGGCCTGGGCCAGCAGCTTTTTGGTATATTCGCAAGCATTCGATTCAACGCAGGCCTGGTTGACCGAGCCGGTCACAACGTAAGCCGCCCCCATTATAAAAGCCGCCAGGGCCGAAGAGGGCGTACTGATGCCGCCGGCTGCTCCAATCCGCACCGTTTGGGCGTATTGGAACTTCTCTTGCAGCTCATCCCGTAGTGCAATCATGGTCGGCAGCAAACAGACCAGCGGGCGGTTATCGGTGTGCCCGCCCGAATCGGCCTCGACCGTCACGTCATCCGCCATCGGCACCTGGTGAGCCAACCCAGCTTGCAGCTCGCTGATCTTTTTCTCGGCCACCAGTTGGTTGAGGATATCCTGCGGCGCCGGTGACATAAACAGGCTGGCCACCTCTTTGCGGGAGATCTTAGCAATCACCCGGTTTTTGATCTGGATCTGGCCGGCCGGAGTTTGTGAAAGACCGGCCACCCGGTAATACACCAGGGCCGGCGTAATATCCAGATAGGCCGAAGCCTCAATCAAAGTCACACCGTATTTTAAATATAAATCTACCGCACGGTGTTCGAGCGCCGGCTCGTTAGGGCTATTGATCAGGTTAAACGCGTACGGCCCTTCCGGCAATTCTTTTTGAACTTGCTGGATGGCAGCTTCCACCCGGGCTGGTGTCATCCCAGCTGCTCCGTAAGAGCCCAGAAAACCGGCTTTGCCCAGCTCGATTACCATCTGCTCGGAAGAAATCCCATTGGCCATCGAACCGCCGTAATAAGCGTAGCGTGTACCGTAGGCTGAAATGAAATCTGGATCGCCCAGGGTCTGCAACGGCAACGCCTGGGTCATCATATAACCCGGCAAAGTGCCACCAAACTTACCGTTCTGAGAACTCTCCAGGCGACCCTGTCGGGTTACGCCCAGAGCTTCGGGCTCACCTACCAGATAAACCGGCTGATCCAGATCTAACAGGCATTTGCGGATGCCTTCCTGGTCGTAGGCAATTGAATCGTGTGGACCCTGCCAGGTTAGATTTTGAGTGTTCCGAAATCCTGCCAGGTGCAGGACGGCGGCAGGTTTGATCGTGTTTGTCTCTACCATACCAACTCCATCCCTCTCAGAAATAACTTTAATAATAACCTTTAAAACCCAATGAAGCAGCCAAGGTTACGCCGTCAGCAGATGCCACTGTCACCACTCACCCAGCTCAAGCGCCAATGCCAGATAACCCAACATCCCTTCTATCAATTGATCGATTGAGACATTTTCTTCCATGTTGTGTAATTTTGGGAAATCGCCCGGGCCAAAGCCGATGGTCGGCACGCCAGCCGCAGCCAGATGGCCGGCGTCGGTTGCAAAGGACCAGATAATAGGTTCCACCGGACGGCCCAGGGCTTGCTTGAGAATATCCTCCCCACGGATAACCAGGGTGTCGTGAAGGTTGAGATTATAAGAAGGCAGGCTGAAAGGAAATATCTCAGTTCTTCCAGTCCAGGTGCGCAACACTTGTTGGGGAATTTCAATCTGCCCCTGACTACCAGGCACTTCTGCCAGACAGTTTTGCAGCAATAAATCGAGCTGGGCCAATAAGCCTGCAATCGCCTCTCCTGGCACTGTACGGATATCCAAGTGCAATTTGAGCTCACCTGGAGTTACATTTCCGGATTGCTTGTCCGAAAAGATCAGGGTGGGCGTCACAGATGTATTGCCAAATTCAGGATAGCTTGGTAGGCTCAATGTTTCCAGCCCCTGGATAAAGCGGGCGATGACGGGATAGGGGTTTACCCCAAACTGGGGCATGCTGGCATGAGCTGACCTGCCTATTACTTTGACAACCACCAGAGAACGGCCGCGATGACCGTGCGCCAGTTGGCCACTGGTTGATTCTCCCACAACTGCACAATCGGGTTGTAAACTGCTTGATAATTGCACAGTTCCCAGACCACCCATTTCTTCCTGCACTGCGGCGCCCAGGTAGATATCACCGGGTGGGCGGATACCCTCACGCGCCAGGATACCGACTGCATGGATCATAGCGCCGAGCGGGCCTTTCATATCCGCTGCCCCCATTCCCCACAACCTGCCGTTGTGGATCTCACCACCATACGGAGGGTAAAACCAGCCATCGAAATTTCCCGGAAATGAATGATCCATGTGACCATCGAACAAAATAGAGTGACCTTTACGCTGGCCACGCACCAATCCAATGGCGTTGCCCCATTCATCATGCCAGACCTGGTCATAACCTAACCGGCTCATCTCAGACTCAATCAAATGCACCAGGTTTTCTTCTTCGCCAGGCAAACTGGGCACCTGCACCAGTCGTTGGCAGAAACCGATCATATCAACCTGGTACTTCTGGACGTACGATTTAAGCTGGCCGGCTGGAATGTGGCTCATGGCTTTATTAAATTGACATTATAACCTTAATCGTGAAACCTTTTCTCTCCGGCTTTGATGGGAACGTTCAGATGGTTTTCAAAGGGGGTTAGAGGGCAAGACCACATCTCATTGTAGGCGCAGTAAGGGTTATAAGCCATGTTGAAATCAACTAAAAACTGTCCGTTGGGCAGCGCCTCCGGTTCCAGATAACGTCCGGCCGGGTAGGTATCTTTGCCGGCCAGGCTGTCTACAAACGGTAAGAAATAGCCATTCCGGTCAGAATAAATGGTCAGTTCGACTTCTTTTCCTTCCATGGTGAATTTAATTAGCCCATAGCGGGTGTATGTCTGGATATCTCCGGTAGAGGTTTGCATCTGGATTTTTTCTTTCCCAGGAAATTTCTCCACATTAACTTTTAACCTCAACTGAGGGTTCTCCGGAAAATAATTCAGCCCGTGAAATTCGTGCTTCTGTTCTGGAGTTAGCGGGCTTTGCGGTTCGTTTGCAAAAAAGGTATCTTTCTCAACTCGAAATTCTTCCAATGACGTCATTTGATCCTCCCTTTTATATAAAGATTAAGTGTTCATATTCATTCGCTATAATTCGCATGTTTATAGATGTTTACTATTTCTTTTTTCTTACTCGTTGGAAGTTCCATTGTTTTAATTCTTTAAAGGTTAATTTTATTCTGCATTCCTGGAGAACCTGATATATCAGCACTTTTTTCATAATAATAGTATGCTATAATCCGGTTAAGGAGAGCAATGGAAAAGCGCACGAACGAAAAATGGCTGGCAGACTTGCGTTCCACGGGAGCGGATCGCGATGCAGCTTTGGAAGATCTGCGCCAGATCATCTTAAGCGGTCTGCCCTACGCCCTTTCTAAGTGGCTTTCCAGCAGTGACCCCCAATTTGCCCCACTGGCTGAAGAAGTCGCCCAGGATACTTTACTGCGCGTGCTGGATCGGCTGGACACATTTGAAGGTCGCAGCCAGTTTACCACCTGGGTTCATACCATTGCGGTGCGGATTGCCCTGACCGAGCTACGCCGCCAGAAATGGCGAGATGTTTCTCTGGAAAGCCTGACCGATGAGGACGACCCGGATATACTGCCCTTGCAAATCAAGAGTGACATCCCCGCCACCGAGACGTTGGTTGAAAGAGCCGATTTGCTGGATCGTGTTCAACGCATTATCGATGAAGAACTGACCGAAAAACAGCGTAGGGCATTGGTTGCGGTAGCGTTCAAGGGTATGCCATTGGGTGAAGTTGCCCGGCGTATGGGCATGGAACGGAACGCTCTCTATAAGCTCCTGCACGATGCGCGTCTGCACCTGAAAAAGCGTATGGAAAAAGAGGGAATATTAACCTCAGATGTTTTTGAAGCCATCGAGCAAGGGTAATATGCATGTTACCTGGCGCGTCATAGAGCTGTAAAGAGGAATCTAATGCGTTTATCCAATCCATTCAGCCATCTTTTTAACCGACCTAAACCAGAATCTTCCAGTAAGCTGAGGATTGATAAAGAGAAATTTCAGCAGATGTTAAAAGTAATTGAACAAACCCGACCAGATGAGCTTTCGTGTGACGAAATTGAAAATCTTCTATGCCAGTTTTCTGAGGTCGTGCAAGAGGGGGGAGAGGCCGCTGGTTTGATGCCATTGATCGAGCATCACTTGCAGATTTGTCCGGATTGTCGCGAAGAATTTGAAGCATTGTTGCGTGTGCTGGGCCAATCGAACGCCTAGATTGATGTGAAATGATAATTCGATGGGAAGTATAAGCCTGGCAGAAAATCGCAGAACCCTGACCATTCTTGCCATCATAATACTGGCCGCGCTGGCGGCTTTTTATTTTACCCGATCAAAACCGGCTTCTATAGTGCCGGCGCCTCTTGCTCAAGATCCAGCAATTGGCCCGGCCAATGCCCCGGTCACAATCGTAGAATACGGAGATTTTGGCTGCACCACCTGCCTGGGATGGGAACGCGCCGGGGTCAGAAGCCAGATCCTGGCAAATTACAATGGCAAGGTGCGCTTTATCTGGCGTGATTTTCCAGTGATAACTGCCCAGTCACCCAAAGCCGCCGAGGCGGCTCAATGCGCCTTTCTTCAGGGAAAATTCTGGCCTTATCATGATTTACTTTATCAAAAGGCACCTGCCCTGAGCACCAGCAATTTGAAGCAGTACGCCGCCGATCTGGGTCTGGATACCATTAAATTCAACCATTGCCTGGATAGCGGTCAGGAGCAGGCCAAAGTGACAGCCAGCATGCAGGCCGCCTACAAGCTGAATTTTGTGGGAACGCCTTCGTTTACCGTCAATAACCAGCCGGTGGTTGGCCCGCAGTCCTACAGTTATTTCAGCAGCATGATCGCCAAAATACTATCCATTAACGGCTAAAAAACCAATTTCTTTTGTCTCTGAACAATTCCGGCAACCTGTGCTATCATTTGGCGCGTAGATTATTAATCTCAACCCAGGGAGAGGAACAGAAACCACCATGATCGATGCTGTTGAAACCGTTGCACAAATGATGGCCGTAGCCGCCATCACCGCCCCCAAAACCAAAGGCCAGAATTTCGTCCAGGTTAAAGTACTGACCGGTGAGCCGGTTCAGCAGCTTGGGCAGGCCATGATCGATTTCATTAAAAAAAACCCCAAGAAAAATTTCGAGCGAGACGGCAAAAATGTCTTGAATTCGGATGCAGTGGTACTGATAGGTATCAAAGACGGCGCTACGGCCGGTATGGATTGCGGCGCTTGCGGTTTTTCGGACTGTGAAACGCTATCCGCTCAACCCAAAACAACCGGTGAATATCGCGGACCAAACTGCGCCTTCCGTTTGTTGGATATGGGTATTGCCCTCGGCTCGGCCGCCAAAGTGGCCGGTCTGCTCAACGTAGACAGCCGCATCATGTATCGTGCCGGTGTAATTGCCCGCGATATGAAATTAGTCGATTGGGATTACGTAATCGCCATTCCCTTATCTGTCAGTTGTAAAAGCATCTACTTCGATCGCTAAGCCGGGAAGTTATTTCATGCCCATAGCCTGAACGACCCCCTGGCCAGTGTTGTCGACATGCAACACCGGGTTACCGAAATAATGGGCGCTTCCGTTGCTGTTGAGCAGGACATTCAAGGCATGCTTCACCCACACTGTAGCAGCTCCTGATCCATTCATATCCACGCTGGCAAAGCTGCTATCTAGATCATCTGCATCATACTTTCCTGGACCGCCTACTTCTACGATCTGATAATCCACCTGGCCAGAGACCCGGGTGCTGCCTTTGCCATCCAGGTACAGATCCAATTCATTTGCTTTCAGCCGGTCAAGCTGGATACTGCCAGTTCCATCTTCCACTACTTTAAGAGTGCCGGCCGTAATGCCGTTTGTGAAAATCTTTCCTGCTCCACTTAACTCGATTTCCTTAAGGTTTTTTACCGATACATAGTATTTCACAGGCATGGTATTCTGTATGGAGTTTACCTGGTAATTCGGCCTGAGCCCAAGGGTAAGTCTGGCATCCTTAACCTCTGACTTGATAAACGGCATCAGATTATCTTCTGCCTGAATCGTCAATGAGTCGACTGAGCCCTGAACGATATCTAACTCACCGCAGTCTTC
>DATFYI010000185.1:0-2666 GCA_035315125.1 Anaerolineaceae bacterium
CTGCAGCACGGCATCTATATCAGCAACTCAAGCGATTATCCGAGCATCCTGCACAACCGGCTGCACAATAACGCCGGCTGCGGGCTGCACATGAACGGCGACATCAGCATGGGCGGCGACGGTATCATCTCCTACGGCCTGGTGGAGGGGAATATCATCTATGAGAACGGCGCCAGCGGCGGTTCGGGCATCAACATGGACGGCGTGACCGATACGCTCGTCAGCAACAACCTGCTCTATAACAACCATGCCAGCGGCATCTCGATGTACCAGATCGACGGCGGCAGCGGCTCAAAGCGCAACAAGATCTACAACAATACCATCATCATGCCATCCGATGGGCGCTGGGACATCAATATCCCCGAACCTGACGACACCCTGCCGGATTACGGCAACACCAACAATCAGGTTTTCAACAACATCCTCTACAATAACCATTCCTGGCGCGGCGTGCTCACCATTGGCCCCTCCGATTTAGTCGGTTTTAATAGCGATTACAATGTGGTCATGGATCGTTTCAGCGACGATGGCCAGGACACACCCATTACACTGGCAGACTGGCAGTCCAAAGGCTTTGACCACCATTCGCTGATTGCCATACCTGACCAGCTTTTTGTCAACCCCGCAAACGACTATCACCTCAAGGCCGACAGCCCGGCGGTGGATGTGGGTAAATATTTGAGCGATGTCCCTGACGACCTGGATGGCAACCCGCGTCCCTCTGGCTATGGCTACGACATCGGCGCCTATGAATATCAGGCCCCGCTGCTCAACCTGCCGGATAAAATCTATTTTCCGGGTATTTTCATACCGTGAGTCGCAGAACTTGACCAGCCATCATTACTTCAGTTGCTCTGCGTGAAATAATCCTATCCCATGGCCTCGGTGTTAAAAATACTGATCAAATATTCGCTCCAATCGGGGAAAATCGAATAAAATTATTGATCTAACCGGCCTGATTGGGCTGGAAATTCTCTTCGTCAAAGATCAAGAGGCTCACACCATGATAGAACATGTTTGGACCGTAATCTGCTCGAATGCCATTATCGACCAGGATACCAATAACATCAGTATCTTCAATATTCTCGAACAGGTCTCCATCCCGGCCGAAGCCGCTAATAGCCAGGCCATAGCTATAAATGTTGAGCTGCTTACGCTCTGGATACGATCCGATTTGTCAAAACCTGCCAGCGGCATGTCGCGCGTCAATTTAATTGCCCCGCAGGGTGAGGTCATTCAGTCGGATGATTCGCAGCTCGACCTATCCCAATTCGAGCGCTTGAGATCGCGTAGCTTATACCAGGGTCTTCCCTACAAGGGCGAGGGTGTCTATCAATTTGTGGTGGAATACCGGCCCGCTGAGGATGCAAATTGGCAAAAAGTGGCCTCCATCCCGCTCAAGGTGAAACTCCTTCATTAAAAAGAAAATGCCTGATTGAACAAAATCAGCAAACCCCACCATATCACCCCTGGGCAAAATTGGACGTACTCCAGAGTAAAGCTAGATAGATTTTGCTTTTAGAAACTCAAGGATATGGTCCTTTACCTCCGGAAAATTCGTACGCTGGGGATAATGTCTGGCGTTTAAGATTTCAAACGAACAATCCGGCAGCTTTCTGACCAGCTCTCTGTACCAGCTCGTCGATAAGGTGCGGTCGTCTTTGCCCCACAGCAGCAGGGTTGGCGCCTTAATCTCAGCATAATCGAGCGTTTGATCTCTGACCGTTCTGAGGAAATACACCACATTGGGCGAGCAGCGCTGGTAGCCATTGACCATCATCGCCAGCTCACCGTCCGGCAAAGCGCTTCGCACCCGAAAACTTTCTATTCTAATATTTTCCAGCCAGACAGAAGCTTTAATCAGCCCTAAAGGGATGATCTTGTAAAAAAAGGCCGCCAGGGCTGGATTTGAGAACAACAACCGGCTCATTCTTGAAAACTGGCCAAAGTCCAAAAGCGGATCAATCAGAATCAGCGCCGCCACTTTGTGCGGATGTTTGAGCGCAAACCGGATCGCCATTTGCCCCCCGAAAGAATGTCCAACCAGCACTACCGGAGCATCAATATTCAGGCCGCTGAACCATTCGTCAAAAAGATCGTAGGCCGTCTCCACTGTATAACAATCCGGGTTTTCAGGCTGGTAACTGCTGCCATGGCCCAACAAATCCATTGCAAGGGCACGGTAACCGGCCGAAACCAGCTCTGGCACCAGGAATTTCCATTCATCCAGCCATGAAGGGATACCGTGGATCAGCAATATCGCTGTATCACCTTCACCGGCTATTTGATAAGCGGTCTTTTCGTTGAATTGCGTCGCTTTCCTCCAGATGACGATTGTTTTTCGAACTGAACCCAGGAAAAGTATACTACTCAACCAGCGCCGTCTCCACCGATTGGATCGGCGGCAGAAAATCCGCCAGCAGCTCCCAGGAGTCGCCTTCATTGCGGCTGTAAAAAAGCTGCCCGGTGTTAGTTCCAGCGTAAATGCCAGGTAGTTCCAGGCTGTCGGTCGCCATAGCTTCGCGCAGCACCACCAGGTGGGCGCTGTGGGGCAACCCTTCTGTCAGTCGCTGCCAGCTTTCACCATCGTCCCGGCTGCGCCACACTGCAAACTGTCCGCCCACACTCATGCGGAATTCGTCGCTCTCTTCCAGCGCCACGTAGAT
>DATFYI010000186.1:0-14422 GCA_035315125.1 Anaerolineaceae bacterium
CCTGGCAGCCAGATACTCGGTTTACCGGTTCTGGGGGGCGCCGAAGCACTGCCAGAATTGCACCAGCGCGGTGTGAATCTGGCAATCAATGCGGTTGGCGGAATTGGCGATTATTCCATTCGTCAAAAAGTATTCGACAGCCTGGCGCAATCCAGTTTTACCTGTCCTGCAGTCGTCCATCCTACTGCTTTTATCGAGCCTTCCGCCAGCCTGGATGAGGGTGTGCAGGTACTTTCACAAAGTTATATCAGCAGCGATGCCAAGGTCGGGTTCGGAACGGTTATCAATGCGGGCGTAATCGTTTCACATGATTGCTTATTGGGCAGATGTGTCAACCTTTCACCTGGCGCTATGCTGGCAGGTAATGTTCGAGTTGAAGATTTCGCTCAAATCGGGATGGCCGCTACAATAAATATAGACCTGACGATCGGCGCCAGGGCCAGAATAGGCAACGGCGCAACCGTCAAAGCCGATGTACCACCCGATGGGATTGTACGGGCTGGAACAATCTGGCCTATTCGCAGGGACGTTTGATATTTCATCGTAAAACGAGTCTTAGGGAGAATTGATGAAATCCAGCAGTGACAATGCACCGGTTAAATCAGGAGACCGGCGTACAGTCGAAGAAGCTAATCAGATACTTAAAGGAACCAGCAAGAAAGGCCGGTTGGCCAGCCTCTTACCCTTCCTGGGACCAGCCTTTATTGCCAGCGTTGCCTATGTGGATCCGGGCAACTTTGCTACCAATATTCAAGGTGGAGCTCAATTTGGCTATACTCTGTTGTGGGTCATCATGTTCAGCAACCTGTTGGCCATGCTTATCCAGAGTCTCTCGGCAAAATTGGGGATCGCCACCGGCCACAACCTGGCAGAACACTGCCGGCTCTCTTTCCCAAAGCCGGTTGTTTGGTTCTTGTGGGTGCTGATGGAACTGGTCGCAATGGCCACCGATCTGGCTGAATTTCTGGGCGCGGCACTCGGTTTTTATTTGTTGCTTGGCATCCCTCTCTGGATGGCAGGTCTTCTAACCGGTTTAGCCACCTTTATTATATTGGGCCTTGAACGATACGGTTTTCGCCCATTAGAAGCCGTCATCACTTCTTTTGTGGGGATTATTGCAATCTGCTATGTTATTGAGACTATTTTGGATAAACCAAATTGGGGCATTGTGGCTTACCACACTTTCGTGCCACAATTCAGCGGGCCGGAGAGCATTTTGTTGGCAACCGGTATCTTGGGAGCTACGGTGATGCCCCACGCAATTTACCTTCACTCAGCGTTGACTCAAGGCCGTATTGTTGTTCGGGATCCTCAGCAACTCAAGCGTTTATTTCATTTTGAGTTAATCGACGTGCTAATTGCTATGGGTATAGCCAGTCTGGTCAATGGCGCCATGCTGATCATGGCAGCCTCAACTTTTTATACTCAAGGAATAACCAGTGTAGGTACAATCCAACAGGCTTACAAGACGTTGCAACCTCTGCTAGGGAAGGCATCTGGCTCGGTATTTGCTTTATCGCTGTTAGCTTCTGGCCTGTCATCAGCATCTGTTGGGACGATGGCCGGTCAGATCATCATGCAGGGATTTGTCAATCTCGAAATACCGGTCTGGGTGCGCCGGTTGGTTACCATGATTCCTTCACTGGTTGTAATTATGCTGGGTTTGGACCCAACCAGAACGCTGGTTCTCAGCCAGGTCGCCCTCAGCTTTGGTCTCCCATTTGCCATTGTTCCCTTGGTTATGTTTACGAGCCGGCGTAGTTTGATGGGTGTCCTTACTAATCGCCGGATTACCAGCGTACTGGCCTGGCTGGCGGCCGGCCTGATTGTTGTGTTGAACATTTACCTGCTGTATTCTATCTTCACAGGAGGTTGAGAATGTTTAAACATATCCTGGTCCCATTAGATGGATCTCATTTGGCCGAATCAGCTTTGCCGGTTGCAGTTTCTTTGAGCAAAGCGTTTGGATCGACCGTGACTTTGATCCATATTATCGAGCACAATGCACCTCAAGAAATTCATGGTGAACGCCATCTGAGAGAACAAAAAGAAGCCTACGATTATCTCGATCAAGTAGCACGACAGAATTTTCCACCAGAAATAAAAGTGATCCGCCATGTTCACACCGAAGAGGTCAAGAATGTGGCTCGCAGCATTGTAGAACACAGCGGTGAGCTTTCGCCCGACCTGATCGTTATGTGTTCCCATGGTGCAGGGGGGTTGCGTGATATTATGGTTGGTTCGATTGCTCAACAAGTCATCAGTCGTGGTAAAACGCCCATCTTGCTTGTTCAACCGGACGAAAATCGCTCTAACCCGACAGTTACTTTCAGTAGATTATTGATTCCTCTGGATGGCGATCCAGAACATGAAAAAGCTTTGCCTCTGGCAAAAGAGCTGGCCAAGAGTTTAAACGCCAAAATGGATTTGTTGATGGTCGTATATACATTGGGAACCTTACCTACCGAAAGAGCTGTCACAAGCCGACTGCTTCCTGCTGCGACTTCTGTAATGTTGGATATGACCGAATCATCGGCTCAGGATTATTTACAAGAAAAAGCTGCTTCATTTCAAGCAGAAGGTCTAAACGTGTCCTGGGAAGTTCGTCGCGGTGATCCGGCCGCCAATATTATTGAGACCGCCGAACAATCCAGCTCAGACCTGATTATTTTGGCCACACATGGAAAATCGGGCATGGAGGCTTTCTGGGCAGGTAGTGTGGCCCCGAGGGTTGTTACCCAAACACACATACCTTTGTTGTTGGTGCCTGTCAGGTAAATCTATTGCGAAGAGGTAAATGAATGTTCAAAAGTAAAAATACTCAACCTATCCCGGCATCCACAGCCATCCCCAGCGAGCGCGTCACTTCAGTATTGGGACCGGGCATCAACTGGCAGGGTAACCTGCGCGGCAGCGGTGGCGTACGTATCGAGGGTACGTTTGAGGGTGAAATCTTTGTACGTGGTCTGGTGATCGTTGGCGAAACCGGTCGGGTGACTTGCGAGGACCTGCGTGCCAATTCAGTGATTGTTGCCGGATCAGTTCGTGGAAACATTACCTCTGAGAAATTGGAAATACGCAGCTCGGGCCGCGTTTGGGGAGATGTTGTAACGGTCGCATTTGCTACTGAAGAAGGAGCCTTCTTGCGTGGGCAGGTTCGCATGGAAGAACGCGTTGAGCTTAACCTGGAGCCTTCGACAAATCCGGCTCAGGATAACCAACCTGCTGCTAATATCATCTACAACCAGGACGCAGAGAATACTGACAAGACCGAATAAGCACAGGAGATATTTTTGAACATCAACTCAATCCTGGCTATCATCAGTGAATGGCTGGGCGTCATCGCAGTTATGCTGATCCTGGGGTTAAACCCAGTTTTTCGACTCCCCCAGGTGGGCTTTCGTTACCCTCGGCGAGAAGGGCTGGTCTCCTTTTTCTTGTATATTCTTATCCTGATTTTGGCATATATTTTTTATTCCGGTACAGTCAATCCAGCCCTGATCAGATCCAATACAGCCCTGGATGTTCTCTACCAACGCTTATTTTTGGCAGTCCTAAGTTTGATCCCTTTCCTATTAGCACTAGCAGTCAGAAAGCAGCCTGTGCGCAGTACTGGCTGGAGCCGGAAAATAATCAGACCCGGTTTTGAACTTGGTCTGGCTTTGGCCTTTTTGACTATTTTCTTGCGTGGGAAAATCTATAGTTTAATGGCGGGTGTCAGCCCGGCTGAAGGCTATGCCCTGCTGGCCTCAGCCGGAATGTGCCTGGCTGAAGAAACCATTTTTCGCGGCTATATTCAACTTCGCCTGTGTTCCTGGATGGGCAACCAGGTAGGCTGGCTGGTGACAGCTCTGCTTTTTACCATCTGGCAATTGCCGCGTTTGATGCTGAATCCGGTAAATCTGCCGATAAATCTGGCGTTTAGCCTAGGACAGGCCTTGTTGCTCGGCTGGATTTCCCAAAGAAGCGGAAATATATTAGTTCCGGTTCTTTACCGGACGGTCTCAGAATGGATTTCATTTATTCCTTGATTATAAATATCTTCTAAGGATCAACGGATATGCGAATGTCAGCCCTGTTTAACCGAACCAGGCGCGAGGTCCCTACAGATGTAGATGTCGCCGGTCACCAACTCCTGATTCGAGCCGGGTATATTGCCCCTCTTGCTGCCGGTATTTTTAGCTATTTGCCGCTGGCGCAACGATCCATCCATAAAATTAGCCAGATCGTGCGATCTGAAATCAATGGAATTGGAGGGCAAGAAGTGACCTTGCCAATCGTCCAACCGGATGACTTATGGCAAGAGAGTCGGGGTTTGGGCCTGGCAGACAAAGGAACGACTCACTTCCAGGACATTAATGGGCATGGGATGGTCCTGGCAATATCACACGCAGAAGCTGTAGCAGGCCTGGTAAGAAATATTGTACATTCTTACCGCCAGCTTCCGGCCTTGATCTATGATGTCCAAACCAGGTGGCGTGATGATGCACGTTCTCGGACTGGAATGATCCGGGCCAGGGAATTTTCCATACTGGAGAGCTACAGTCTGGATGTGAACGAGCCGGGTCTGGAAATTCAATATCAAGCACATTTTCAGGCTTTTTCCAACGTGTACAAACGCTTTCAACTTCCGGCCACGGCAGTCCAATCTGATGTTGGCATGTTCGGTGGGTTGAAAGCTCAGGAATTCGTTTATCTAACTGCGATTGGCGAAGACACATTGCTATTCTGCGATCATTGTGGGTATGCGGCTAACCGTCAAGTTGCCCGCTTCAATAAACCACGACCGCCGGAAGAAATCCCCTTGCCCCTCAAAAAAATTGCAACACCGCATACAACCACTATCGAATCCCTGGCGGACATATTGCACATACCCAGCTCTAAGACAGCCAAGGCTGTATTCTTGATGGCCAACCCGATCAAATCCATTTCAGATAAAACAGAAATAGAACAATTTGTTTTTGTGGTGGTACGTGGGGATATGGAGGTCAGTGAGTCTAAATTGGCTAATGCCATCAAGGCCCGCGCCCTCCGTCCGGCAACAGAAGCTGAAATACGCACCACAGGGACTGTGCCAGGGTATGCCTCCCCATTGGGTTTAAAAAACGTACTGGTTATTGTGGATGATTTGCTGGCCGATTGCCCAAATTTAGTAGCTGGAGCGAATGAAGAAGGTTACCACCTGCTTAATGTCAATTTCGTGCGTGATTATCAGGCCAGTCTCATAACCGATATCGCTCTAGCTCAAGCTGGAGATAGTTGCCCCATCTGCAATACGAGCCTGCGCTCCAATCGAGGGGTACAAATAGGGCATCTCTTCCAGATGGGTGTCACTCAATCTGCTGCCCTTGGAAGCGCCTTTTTGGATGAAACCAGCCAAAGCCGGCCGGTTATTATGGGTAATTACAGCCTTGAGATTAGCCGTCTATTGGCTTGTATTGCAGAAGAACATCACGATCCGCGCGGACTTTGCTGGCCAATTAGCATTGCTCCATATGTAGTACAGCTCGTTTTGCTTGGAAGTAAGGATGGCAGCACTGAAACGACAGCCCAAACCCTTTACAATGATCTATCATTTGCCGGGGTGGAAGTGTTGTTCGATGATCGGACGGAAAGCGCCGGAGTAAAATTCAACGACGCCGATTTGATTGGCCTTCCTCTGCGTCTGACTGTAGGTGAACGCAATCTCAAGCAAGGCAAGGTGGAGCTTAAACATCGCACGGATGAGCAGGGTATCGTTCTTCCGTTAGAAGAAGCAGTTGGCAGAGTTATCGCCGAAATCCTGAAATTAGAAGAAAAACTAAAGTCTTGAGACTGATTTTTACAATTTTTACAAGCTGTAAATTCGATTTATTAATAATACTTGCATGATTTAACGTTTTTGCAAGGATCAAGCACTGCTGTATTTTTATCCCTTTTTCGATTTTTAGTGCTATCATTATAAAGTGTCAGCAGCTACTCGGGAAAGAATCCTGATCGTCGAGAACGACCCAGAAATCAGTGATCTGGTCGGGCGTCAGTCCTTGCAAGCTACTGGCTACCAGACTTTTGTAGTCAGTGATGCCAATACTGCCCTCTCCAAAACATTACAACTTGCACCCGACGCCATCCTGATCGATCTTAATCTGCCCGGTCTAAGTGGTAAAGATCTAATGGTTGCGCTCACTTCTCAGGGGATACAGACACCCATCATTGTCTTGTCCTTGAAAGGTACTGAGGCAGATATTATCCAGGCTTTCCGCCTGGGCGCAACGGATTACCTGCTCTGGCCTGTGCGCGAAGCTGAAGTAATTAATGTGGTGGAGCGGGTTTTAAAACAGGTTCGTGAGCGCCATGAACGAGAACGATTAGCCCAACAGCTTCAACAGACCAATCAGGAACTTCAACTGCGCGTGCGGGAGTTAACCGCCATTTTTGCAATTGGCAAGGCAGTTGTATCCATTACTGACCAGTCTGTTCTGTTTGAAAAAATACTAGAAGGGGCCACACGTGTTACTCAAGCGGATTTAGGTTGGTTCCTGTTAAGGGAAGAAAAAAATCGGGTTTATATCCTTGCTGCTCACCGTAATTTACCGGCCAGCATGTCTGAACGGATTAATATGCCTTGGGATGATGGCGTCAGCTCGTTGGTTGCAATGTCTGGTGAGTCTCTCTCAATTCATGGTGAGCCGCTAAAGCGCTTCAAAATATTTACATTGGGTCAATCAGCCCTGATTGTGCCGATTAAAGTACAGAAACAGGTGGTCGGGATGTTGGTCGTTATGCGACGCCAACCCCTACCGTTTAACCCAAGTGACCAACACTTATTGGAAGCCGTAGCGGATTATGCTGCAATTTCACTGGCGAACGCTCACCTTTTTCGGGCAATCGAAGAGCGCGCCCACAAGTATCAATCCCTGGTTGAAAGCGCTCAGGCAAACGAGAGAATTGCAAACGAACTGTTGCAAGGGGCCAAAAAGGAGTTGCGATTCAGCCTGGATCAATCCCGCATGTCCCTCGATCGCCTTATAAAATCACCCGCAGCCCGCTGGACGTCAGATCAAAGGCAAGATCTGGCAGCGCTTCAAGATCAAGTCCAGCAACTCAACCGCATTACTGAAGCAATTATTCCCATCCAGACTGGTACCGCATCTTCTCATTCGAATATGACCGAGTTGATTCGGCAATCCTATAGCCGATTCCAGGCGATCGTCCAGGCAAATGACATGAGTATCAGTTTGGATATTCCCTCTTCCGCGGTGGTGGCGAAGGCAGAACAAGGACAAATGACGCAGATATTAGATGGCTTGTTAAGTGCTACCATTCAAAATGCAAAGCCAGGGGGGCAAATTACTATTCGCCTGGAAACTACACCGGATCAAATGGCTCACGCAACGATTACAAACACGCGCCTGGAAATTAGCCGTGACAGCCTTTCGCACCTTTTTGATGCCGATTTTCAACTCGATTCTGGTCAAAACCACCGTTTTGGTGGGCTTGGCATCAGACTTTGCTTGATTAAAGAATTGGTTACTCTACAAAAAGGGAAGATTTGGGTGGAAAGCAAAGATGGATCTGGAACCAGTTTTCATATTGCCTTACCCATATTTAAGTGACAGATTGGTTTAAATCATGACCTCACCTTCAAAAGAGCAACTCCTTGTAGTCATTTCAGATTTCCAGATAAAGTTTTTACTTGAACGGGTTTTAATGTCAGCCGGCTATCAAGTGACTTTATGCCAGGACCGCGCCAGCGCCCAGAAAATCTTACGCACTACTGTCCCGGCTTTAATCATTATGAGTGAGAAATTGGATGATAGCAACGGCCTGGAATTTGCAAATGAACTTTCCAAAAGGTTACCCGGGGTGCCGATTATCTTGTTTGTTGAACACGATTCCCCGGATTTGTTAAAAAGGGCAATGCGGGCGGGAATTAACGAGTACCTTTGTCTGCCTTTGCGTTCAGAAGATATTCTAAAGGCGACCCAGAATACGCTTGAAAGAGCCCAACAACGCCGAGAATGGGTTTTATTAGAAGCAAGACGAGCAACATCTAACTTGCAGCGCCAGGTAAACGAATTGGAGACGCTGGCCCGCTTAGGTCGCTCTATAACGGCTTCTTTGGATCTGGATAGCGTCCTGTCAGCCATCGTAGATGCCGCGGTGGAACTGACTGGCGCAGATGAAGGCAGCCTGCTTCTGTTAGACGAAACGACTGGTGAGTTATATATGCGAGCCGGGCGTAATTTTCAAGAAGAATTTGTTCGCACATTCCGCCTGCCTATCACAGATACTCTGGCGGGATCTGTTCTTCGTTCAGGCCAACCCGTCTTACTGGATGAAAAGACACCTCAAAAAATCAAAACGGCTTACCTGGTACACAGCCTGGTCTACGTGCCTATTCAAATCCACGGTCATGTCTTCGGGGTATTAGGGATTGATAACCGCACAGAACGAGCTCCCTTCAAGGACCGGGATGTAAAGCTGTTATCTGCTATCGCTGAATTTGCTGTTATCGCAATTGAAAATGCCCGGCTTTATACCAATACAATAACAGAACGGAACAAACTGGAAACCGTTCTCACTCGTATTCAGGATGGCGTTATCGTTGTTGATTCAGACCAACGCATGGTTATGGTTAACCAGGCTGCCCAATCCGCTTTCAATCTACCTGCTCAGCCGGTCATTGGTCGCCAATTCAAGGACGTATTTTCTCAACCCGAACTGCTTGAGTTGATTGATTCGGCCAATAAAAGCCTGTCAAACCGGGTGGAGATCAGTGTAGAAGATGGGCGCGTATTTAACGCACAGTTAACACCCATTCCAGATGTCGGCATCGCCATAACAATGCACGACATCACTTACCTGAAAAAGCTCGACCGAATTAAGAGCGATTTTGTCAGTACCGTATCGCATGACTTGCGCTCGCCTTTGACGGCCATTATGGGTTATGTTGAGCTGATCGAGCGTGCTGGCCCCATTAATGACTTGCAGCGTGATTTTGTACGGCGTGTCCAGGTCAGCGTACAGAACATAACCACACTGGTAGACGACTTATTAAACCTGGGTCGCATTGAGGCAGGTTTCGATGCTCGCAAAGAAAGTATCAATTTGGGCCAGCTCATTTACTATTCAGCAGAGGGCTTTAAAAAGCAGCTGACTGACAATGGTCACCATTTGCAATTAGAATTGCCGAATACATTCCCGCCAATTTTTGCCAACCCGGTTCAATTCAGACAAATGATCGATAATCTGCTGGATAACGCCATCAAATACACCGCCCCGGGCGGCACGATTACCATCCATGGGACGGTTGAACAAAATCAGATCATCCTGCAATTCATTGATTCGGGTATCGGTATCCCGGCGTTGGATCTGCCTTATATCTTTGACAAGTTTTACCGGGCCAGTAATGTCAATAGTGATGTTACCGGAACCGGCTTGGGTTTGGCAATTGTCAAATCGATTGTCGAGAGCCATGACGGTCGCATCTGGGTAGATTCGACTCTTGGACAGGGAACCACCTTTACGGTTGTCCTGCCGTTATCCGAGCAATAGGATGTAAAGACTAACTTCCGCTGATAACTCAAGCCTCTGCCGTGATTATAATAAAAACTATCCAGAGGTCTGTTTTATTTTAAAAGCCATAACCTTATGCAATTTTTAATGGGAACCCCGGGCCAATATTTCGAGTAAAATAGACTTATTCAATTTGTTTGGAGGGAAAATGCTTCATAAGTTCCTGGGCATCATGGCAGTTATCCTTACGATCACTTTATTGAGCAGTGCCTGCACTCCTACCATCGCACAATCTATTCCAACAGCAACTTTAATAGCAACTCCCGATCCTTGCTCGAACGCTAACATTTCAGCAGGAATCCAGCGCATCAACATCTTGATGCGGGAATTCGATGATGATACATTTGTTGCCAGTATGACTCCTAAGGAGCAATTGTCTGTGCTGATATTGAATTTGCAGGATGTACGCCGGCGCACTGATACGAATAATCCACCCGCATGTATTGCCAAATTACAAAGTATGGCAGTAAATTATATGAATGAAGTTATTCTTTTCATGGCGCACAGTATGGGTGGAGTTGCTGTCTCACAGGTCGATATCGAGCGGACGAATAGCCTCTCCCTTCGTAATGCCTATGAAGAAGAGTATGCGCACATGACAGGTGTTGCTTATATTTCACCAACTCCACTGCCGACCGTTCAAGTGGCTGAAATCCTACCAACGGATACTCCTACCCCTACGCAAACGGCCACTCAAAATAACGAAAACCCTACTGAAACCGAGACCACTGAGGTAATAGTTACCAATCCAGGTCCATTAACGATTAATCTTCACGACGCTCCTGATATATCCGCCAGATTGGTTGGATTTTTAAATCCTCAAGAAAATGCTGAGGCAATTGCCCGAACCAATTCCGGCGATTGGATCTTGATTTCTTACTCAAAAGCCATGGGAGGATCTGGTTGGGTATCTGCGAAATTAGTTCAAACCGATCATTCGATAGAGCCACTCCCAATTTCCGGGCAAACCGCCACGCCAAACCCATAACCCAAACGAACCATACTTCTTTCAGAGATCTTCTGGCATAGATCTTGCAAGAGTCATCCGTAGATTTCGCATCACACCCTTGCTTGACGCCTGATAAGGCTCTTACTCTCAGAACTTAAGGACGATCGATGTGCGTCTTAAAATCCAATTTGACTGGTGGAAAATACGCCTACAAGAAGGAGACATCATCATGCCCAAAAATTTATTAGTTTTATTATTGGCTGCGGTAATGCTTCTTATCGTTCTTTCTGCCTGCGTACTGCCAGCCTCACAGGCACCAAAAGCGACCGTAGCATCCAGTACCGAGATTCCATTTCCGATTACCACTCAACCGGGTATTCTGTCTGGTATTTTAAGCGGTACTCAGACAACTGTGGCTATGAATAGCACTGGCTCAGCGGTTGAAGTGACATCAACCAATGTGCCAGTGGTTCAGACCACTCCCATAATAGTAAAACCGAAGGCAACTGCCAAACCGACCAAACCGACCAAAACACCGAAACCGAAGGTAGCCGAACCCAGTCCCACTGTCCCGGAACGACCTTCCACGTATACTCTGCAACATGGTGAATATCTCATCTGCATTGCGCGTCGTTTCAATTTAGATCTCAATGACCTCTTTTATGAAAATGGAATGAACATGTACTCCCGACCATATTCAGGAACAGTTCTCCAAATTCCTCAGAATGATAGTTGGAATACTGCATTTGGCCCACGGGTATGGCATGCCCACCCCACCCAATATACGGTTAAAAGCGGCGATAATATTAATACGATCGCCTGCTATTTTGGAGATGTTTATCCGCAGGCTATCCTTTCGGCAAACAATTTACAAGGCGCCTACACTTTGACACCAGGCGAGGTCATTAATATCCCATAAAAATAAAAAAACCGGCCTGCCCAGGTCTGAGGTTCTTCTAAGTTAGAAATATAAACCATCACTTCCCCGCTAATCCAGGCGGGGAAATATTTTTTCCACGCCCGAATTCAACTACGAATTCGAAAGAGATTATTTCACCTATCTTGTTGAATAGTCTATGTTAAAATTGGTGGAAGTCAATCGAATATGAGTAAGGATACTATATGAACTTTGAAGTGCTTAACCGAGAAACTTTATTTGAAGGTCGTGTTTTCGATGTAGAACGTGTCGAGGCCCGTCTGCCGGATGGCCGTCTAAACAAATATGATTTGGTCAATCACCAGGGTTCAATCACAGTAATACCGTTCGATCAGGATGGCAATGTCTGGTTTGTCCGCCAATACCGCCTGGGCGCTCAAAAAGTTTTACTTGAGCTGCCGGCGGGGATGATTGAAAAAGATGAGCAGCCTGAAGATTGTGCTCTTCGGGAAATCCGGGAAGAGACCGGTCTGGCTGCGGGAGAAATAAAATATTTAGGGCAGATATACCTGGCGCCTGGTTATTGCACTGAATTAATGTATGTGTACCTGGCAACCGCCCTCTATTCCGACCCGCTGCAAGCGGATGCGGACGAATTTTTACAAACCATTGCAATCCCTGTAGAACAAATTTATGATATGGTTCGAAAGGATGAAATTAATGATTCAAAAAGCCTGGCAGCTTTAATGCTTGCACAGCCTTATTTAATTGTGAAACCTTAACGAAAGTTGGACGATAAAGCACAAAAAAACAATTCCCCGCCCTGCTGGGCGGGGAATTTTATATACAAAGGACACAATTGGGGCTGAGGATACTGCAAATATTAATATCTCAGCATTGCTCCAATTTCTCCAACTTTCTCAAGCTGGAGATTGTCATGGACAATTTCAATATTTCCACCATGACGCATGACCTGGCTGATGGCTATTTCAACCAGATCTTCAGCAGTCTCCATTTTCCCCTCACAAACCGGGCATCTATCCATCGAGCGAAAGGTTATGTAATCACAATTTTGGCAGCGATAGCCGGCTTTACGGTAGCCATGTGCCACAAACAGAGATAGCACGCGGTTATCATTAGTGGCGGTTAGAGTATTTTCCAATCCAACTACAGCTCCACTCCCTTTAGCTGCAGAGGTGATCAAGGCTTCGACCAGGCGTGCTTCCTGTCGTTTTTCTGCCTCCATCCCTACTTGCATCACTCGTGCAAGTAATTCCGGATGATTGACTGTCATGCTCATTGGGAAAGTTCCCATTACCAGGCTTTGCCAGGCCTTTGGCAGCAAACCGCGGAACATAGCAACATTATCATCCGAACCGCCGATTAATATTCGACGAACCCGGTTTTCCTCAAAGAAATGCACGGCGTAATCCACAGTATCTTTCATATTGCGCCCAACCAACTCATCCTCATAATGAGTCTGTCCAGCAGTTCCGCCGCGTCGGCCTGGAAATGTTGATGCCCCTCCTTGTTTCGTATGTTTTACAAGCTCACCTAAAACACCCTCTTGCTCTCGTAATTCACCCAGGTGGAAGAAAAATAGGCGAGCGCCCTGTTTATCTACCAGGACGATCCCATACCCACCATAAACATCCAATAAATCTGTTAATGGTTTTACGCTCGGCCGGTCACCCACATGAATCTGATTGTAGACCGGTATCCCTAAAGGATAAGCCCGGAAAAAATCCCGCGGTGCGCATGAGAATACAGCTACGCCGCGACCCGCCCAGGAATATTCATGGTCAAAATACTGCTCCAGCGCTTGCTCATCTCTAGGCATGTGTATGCCTTTAAACATGTTACGCAGGTGAAGCTTATGTGTGTCTGCATTTCCTTCAGTAGGTTCAGTGTTCAAATAGACGGTCAATACGGGATCTGACGTTTTAAATTCAACCAATTCCCGCAAGTTGTTTTCTGTGAGCATGACAACCTCCTTCGACTGCAGAATTTATTAAAGTACTCATCCATAACTTTATGGACGTTTGCCTAATGTAACCACCACCTCCTTTTGAATATTGTCTCTCAGAATTGTGAATGTAACCTGATCACCGGGGTTTTTACTGGTCATCAAGAAGCCCAGCAAATCGCCGAACACTTGTACAGGATGTCCGTCCACTGCAATGACTAAATCACCCCCGGCCTTCAAATCAGGGATGTTGGTAGCCTTACTTCCACCGATCAGACCCGCTTTGTCAGCCGGGCCGCCGGAGATCACATCAATAATATATGCGCCAGTGGAGCGGTCCAGGCCTAAGGCTGCCTGGTCAGCCAGGCTGACCTGCGAAAGTGCCGATATTCCCAAATATGGGTAATCAAAAGTACCATTTTTAATGAGTGATGGCACAACCCGCTTAATGATATTGGCCGAGACGGCAAAACCAATACCGCTATTGGTTGGTTCGCCCGTGCTGGTCGATCCCGTTGTTTGTATGGCGCGGTTTATCCCAATTACTTCTCCATCCAGGTTTAATAAAGGTCCCCCGGAGTTACCCGGATTAATAGCGGCATCCGTCTGGATGATGTCTCCAGCCTCAAAAGAGCCGCCATCTGGTGACTGGCGGATTGAATCGAGTACGCGACCTTTGGCTGAAACAATGCCATAAGTCATGGTGCCATAATATCCAAATGGATTGCCGATCGCAACAACCGACTGGCCCACTTTGACCTTATCTGAATCGCCCATCATCAGTGGAACCAGTTGATTGGATGGGACATTGACCTTGATTACTGCCAGATCCGAATCCAGATCGGTGCCCAGCACTTTACCTTGCACCTTAAGACCCGATGGAAAATCGACTTCCATATTCTGGGCATTTTCTACAACGTGATAGTTTGTAACAATATCTCCTTGCTGGTCATATACAAATCCAGATCCAAGACCTGAGCCTTGTTGGGTGTCTATTAGAATAGCCACCACCCCTGGACTGACTCGATCGTACAGCGAAGATAAGCGTACATCATTTCCGGATTGGTCATTC
>DATFYI010000187.1:0-13010 GCA_035315125.1 Anaerolineaceae bacterium
GCGTTTCTTGCCTCCCCTGGTCATTACCCGCCAGGAATTGAGCCAGGTAGTCGAAGTTGTGAAAAGCGTTTTATCTGCTCCCTTACGAGAAGAAGCATGAGCCTGGATGAAGTTGCCCTGTTGGAAGGGCTGCTCAAGCAATATAGTCCTACCGGGCAGGAGACCAGCGCCAGCGATTATCTGGTCGGAAAGATGCACGCGCTGGGTTTCACCGCCAAAGTTGATCCGGCCGGTAATGCCATCGGTACGTTAGGCAATGGCGCCAATGAAATTCTCTTATTAGGCCACATCGACACCGTGCCCGGTTTTATCGATGTAACCCGCCAGCAGGACAATTTGTATGGTCGCGGCTCGGTCGATGCCAAAGGCCCACTGGCCTGTTTTGTCTGTGCGGCCGTGCGCGCCAAAATCCTGCCGGATTGGCGGATCACAGTGATCGGCGCAGTAGCGGAAGAAGGTGATTCGCACGGTGCAAAATACATCTGCGAGCATTACAACCCTCAAATGGTCGTCATTGGCGAACCCAGCGGCTGGGATCGTATCACACTGGGATACAAGGGCAGCATATGGTTTCGCTACTCGGTCGTCCAGGCGTTAGCCCATACAGCCGGACGTTCAGGCAGCGCCTGTGAAGCCGCCGTAAATTATTGGAACACGCTTCGCCGGCTGGCGGATGAATATAATGCCCAATTTCAAAAAGTTTTCGACCAATTGTCTCCGACTTTACGGGAAATGAACTCAACGCAACAAGGCTTTTATGAAACTGCACACTTAAAAATTGGCATGCGTCTGCCAATGGGGATCAGTGTACCGCAGGCCATCGAGCTGGTTTCTGGCGCAGCCGGCGATGCCGATGTGAAAATAGTAGACAGCATTCCGGCTTTTCGGGCCGAAAAAAATACTCCTTTGGTAAGAGCATTTCTTGCTTCCATTCGCCAGTTGGGTGGACAACCCGGTTTTAGCTTGAAAACCGGCACTTCAGATATGAATCTGGCCGGTCCGACCTGGCCAAAAGCCCCTATCCTGGCATATGGGCCGGGTGACTCGAACCTGGATCATACCCCCGAAGAGCACATCCAGGTTTCGGAATATCTGGCGGGTATCCAGGTTCTGGCTGCTGCCCTGGAATATGCCATGCAGGCCGACATAAAAACCGGTTAAAAATCATCCTTGCATTATGAGAAAGTATTCTATATAATGTTTTCTATGCAAATCAATCTCAACTGCATTCTGCCATTGTTAAAGAAGGGTAAGAAGACATTCAGACACCCAACGGTGGTCTGGTAAGTGCTGCTTACCAATTTGAGGAAATGAATCTCACCTCACCAGACCGCCTGGTGGGGTGTTTTTTTCAGAATGGAGGATAGTGCATGGAATTGTGCGGATACGTAGAATATAAAGAGATATTTGAGACTGTTAAGAAGCTGGGAAAGGAGCTGAACCGGACTGAGTTCTGGTAATTCGCGTTTTCCTGGCAGTATAGGCAGGATAGTTTACTCGAAGCGGGTTTACCAGAAAATGGTGAACCCGCTTTTTTTATCCATAGATTGCCCGGGGTAAAACCCTGGAATTGATAACAAATAAGGAGAATTCAAGATGAGTCTGGAGAATTTTTCAATCATTGAATCAACTTTGCGAGAGGGTGAGCAGTTTGTAAACGCTTTTTTCAATACCGAGCAGAAGATTCGCATCGCATCCTTGCTGGATGCCTTCGGGGTGGAATACATCGAAATGACCACTCCCTGCGCTTCCCCACAAAGCGAGAAAGACTGTCGGGTGATCGCTAACCTGGGACTGCGCGCCAAGATCCTCACACATACCCGTTGCACCCTGGATGATGTCAAACGGGCAGTCGATACCGGTGTAGATGGTGTGGACGTGGTTATCGGCACATCTTCTTATTTGCGAGAGTTTAGCCACAATAAAAGCATCGCTCAGATCATTGAAATCGCTGCAACCGTCTTCGATTACCTTAAGAGCCAGCATGTTGAGATGCGTTTCAGCACAGAAGACAGCCTGCGAAGCGACCCAAGCGACCTGTTTAAGGTATACGAAGCCGTTGATAAGATGGGATATAACCGGGTCGGCGTTGCTGATACGGTTGGGATTGGCAACCCGCGCCAGATTTATGAGCTGGTAGCAAGTCTGCGCTCCCGGGTTAAAGCGGATATTGAATTCCACGGCCACAATGACACCGGCTGCGCAATTGCCAACGCTTTCGCCGCCTTGGAAGCCGGAGCCACCCACATCGACACCAGTGTAATGGGGATCGGTGAACGCAACGGGATTACTTCTTTGGAAGGATTGGTAGCCCGTCTTTATGCGGTCAGTCCGGCTACTGTCTCCAAATACAATTTACCCTTGCTTTTGGAACTGGACCAACTCATCGCAGAGCTGGTGGGGGTTGATATCCCCTTCAATAATTACATCACCGGCTTTGCGGCTTTTACCCACAAAGCCGGCATCCATGCCAAAGCCGTTTTAAACAACCCTTCCACCTATGAGATTTTGAGACCTGAGGACTTTGGCCTGACACGTTACATCCACATTGCTCACCGGCTGACCGGTTGGAATGCCATTCGCTTCCGTGCCGATCAGCTCAGTCTCAACATCTCGGATGATGAGATTAAAAGGATCACAGAAAAGATAAAAAGCATGTGCGACCTGCGTCCGATGACTTTGGATGATGTCGATAGTTTGCTTTACAACGCACACCACGCCTATTCAGCGTCCGCCGAAATATCGAATTCAATTGAAAGCTAAGGAAATAGAAAATGGGACAGACATTAGCCGAACAAATTTTGTCACAAGCAGCCGGCCGACAGGTCCAACCAGGTGAGCTTGTAATTGTAGAACCTGACGTGGTCATGAGCCACGACTCCTTGACCCCCAGTATTATTAAGATCATGCAAGACCAGCTAGGGGTTGCCAATGTGAAAAACCCGGATCAGTTGGTGATCACGCTGGATCATGTGGCGCCAGCAGCCACTGTCGGAACTGCCAATTCACAAAATCTCACACGCGCCTTTGCACGCCAGCAGAAAATCCGTTTGTTTGAGGTAGGCCGGGGAATTTGCCACCAGGTTTTGGTAGAGGAGAAAATTGCCGCCCCTGGTAAATTGGTGCTGGGATCTGATTCACATTCTACCGGTTATGGATCGGTTGGCGCATTCGGATCAGGCATGGGCTCAACCGATGTAGCTTTGATCTGGGCAACCGGGCGAACCTGGCTGCGGGTTCCCGAGACTATTCGTGTGATGGTTAATGGCCGGTTCCGGCCTTACGTGGCCCCCAAAGACCTGGCGCTTAAAATATGCCAGATTTTGACAATCTCCGGCGCGAACTATGCCGCGGTGGAATATCACGGTTTGGATTGGATGCCGCTGGAGGGCCGCCAGACCCTGGCCAGCATGGCTGTGGAGGTCGGCGCAAAAGTGGGCATCGTGCCACCAAGCGGCATCGTTGCCGAAAAACTTGAGGTACCGGAGTGGTATTCACTACAACCGGATGCTTCGTATGCCCGCACTGTTGAGATCAACCTGGATGCACTTGAACCGCAAGTCGCCATTCCACACGCCGTAGACAATGTAACCGATCTCTCTCAAGTCGCAGGCACACACGTCGATATGGTTTTCCTGGGGACTTGCACCAATGGGCGCTATGAGGACCTGCATACTGCGGCAGAGATTCTGCGAGGCAAAAAGATCGCCAGTAACGTGAGGATGATTATTACACCGGCCTCCAGCCAGGAGTTGGCCAAAGCCGTTGTCGACGATACCATCGCCATCTTAATCAACGCCGGCGCCACTCTGACGACGCCGGGCTGTGGTCCTTGTATGGGTCGGCATCAGGGCACACTAGGAGATAACGACGTTTGCCTTTCCACTGGTAATCGTAACTTTCAGGGTCGCATGGGCGCTCCGTCCTCAAAGATTTTCCTGGCATCACCGGCAGTAGCCGCTGCCACTGCCCTGACAGGTCAGATCAGTGACCCACGTGATTTATAAAAAACCTCTAATGGAGAAGTTAGTCATGGCTAGAATATGGAAATTTGGAGCAGATATTGATACCGATCAGATCGTGCCCGGGCGTTATGCACCTTATATGCGTCCCGATGCAGATGTGGGCGAAGCAGCTTTTATCGAGGCCAGGCCCGAATTCGCCCAAACCGCCAGGCCCGGCGATATTATCGTAGCTCTGGAAGACTTTGGCTGCGGATCATCGCGCGAATATGCAGTCGAGGCGCTTAAAAGACGCCAGATTGGCGCAATCATTGCGCTCAGTTTTGCCAGGATTTTCTTCCGCAACGCTTTGAATCTGGGGATTCCACTCTATGAAAGCCCCGAGCTCGTCCAGGCATTGCACGATGGAGACCAGGTCAGCTTTGATACTGTTCTCCAACAAATCGTCCGCCAGGGACAGGTTTATCAGCTCCCGAAACTGCCGGAGTTCGCCGTGGAAATCCTACAGGCCGGTGGCATCGTGCCCTATGTAAAACTACACGGACATTTCCCCGGTGAGGCCTGATCCTATGCCAAAATGTTGTGTTATCGAAGGGGATGGCGTCGGTCATGAAGTTATCCCGGCCGCGCTGGCTATCCTGCAGCAAGTGGTTCCGGATTTGGAAGCAGTCCCGGCCGTGGCCGGCTGGGACTGCTTCCAGAAATACGGCGTCTCAGTGCCGGATGCGACCCTGACAGCCATTCGAGAATGTAAAGCGGCCTTATTTGGAGCCGTCTCTTCTCCCTCTTATAAAGTGGCGGGTTACCGCAGTGCTATTATCACCATGCGCCAGAGTCTGGATTTGTACGCCAATATACGCCCGGTGCAAAGTATGCCCGGGCTTTCACCGCGTCCCGGTATCGACCTGGTGGTGGTGCGGGAGAACACCGAAGGGCTGTATGCCGGTCGAGAGCGAATGGAAGGCGAAACCGCCATTGCAGAAAGGGTAATAACCCGCGCGGCTTCCCGTCGGATCGGTTTGCGAGCCCTACAACTGGCCCGCTTGACCGGCCGCAAGCGTCGACTGACCATAGTCCATAAGGCCAATGTCCTGCCGGTTACTGATGGGTTGTTTCGCTCCTCTGTTCATGAAGTGCTCAAGGAAAATGGCGCGGAGCAGGATGGGCTGATGGTAGATGAGTTGCTGGTAGATACTGCTGCATATCAAATGGTCAGTTCCCCCGAAAGTTTTGACATCATCGTCACCACCAACCTTTTTGGCGATATCCTGTCCGATGCGGCAGCATATTGGTGCGGCGGCATGGGGATGGCCCCATCGCTTAATTGGGGAGAAGACATAGCCATTGCAGAACCGGTGCACGGCTCAGCGCCGGATATCGCCGGCAAAGGCATCGCCAATCCGCTGGCAGCCATACTGAGTGCGGCCCTGTTGGCCCGCTACGCCTGGGGCCTGGACGAAACCGCACGAAGAATAGAAACAGCCGTCAAAACAGCTCTGGTTCAAGATATCCCAATTGAAGCATATCTGCTTGGCAAAAATAACACGACCGCCAGCGTCACACAGGCCGTATTGGCCCATCTTAATTGATTTTGAATCATTCCATATGAGGAGATTACGAGAATGAAAGTTGGTGTGCTTTACTCAAGGGTAAGGGTTGAAGAAAAATGGATCTTTGAAGGTCTTGAAAAACGCGGCGTCGATTATGAAAAAATTGACGACCGGCAAGTCATCTTCAATCTGACAAATCCAGACACCTGGATAAAATATGATGTGGTGTTGGAACGCAGTCTTTCCTTCAAAAACGGGTTATATGCCACCCAGATCCTGAACAGCTGGGGCATTCCCACCGTCAATATGTCGAACGTGGCTGCAACGTGCGGTGATAAACTGGCTACCTCGATTGCCTTGAACCAGGCCGGCATACCCCAGCCCAATGTTTGGGTCGCGTTTACCCCTGAAGCCGCCCTGGAGATTATGGACCAGATTGGTTTCCCGGTTGTCCTGAAGCCGGTTATCGGCTCCTGGGGTCGCTTGCTCTCCAAAATTAACGATCGTGATGCAGCCGAAACCATCCTGGAACATAAAGAAACGCTTGGATCAACCCAGCACTCCGTATTCTACATTCAGGAATTTATCCAGAAACCGGGCCGGGATATCCGCACTTTCGTTATCGGTGATCGCACTGTCTGTGCGATTTACCGAAATTCGTCGCACTGGATAACCAACACCGCCCGCGGAGGTAAAGCCGAAATTTGCCCCGTCACCCCAGAACTGAATGATCTGAGCGTCGCCGCCGCTCAGGCGGTTGGCGGAGGCGTCATAGCAGTAGATATCCTGGAAGATCCCCAGCGTGGCTATCTGATCAATGAAGTGAACCACACCATGGAATTCCATTCCACCGTGCCGTTGACGGGTGTAGATATCCCAGGCATGTTGATCGATTATGCCCTCTCCGTTGTGAGCAACCGCAGCCTGGTATCTATGCCAGTTAAGGCCCCAAAAAATTGTTAATGCTTTTTAGATTTTGACAGAGCTGCCCTCATTCGAGCAGCTCGTTTTTTTTATAGAATTGAAGCGTTCTCAACCGCATTGATTGCTTGACGGTAATAGCGTAAAAGGTTATTCTTTGGGAGGTAAGTAATCCATCCAGGAGAGAGACATGACAGATCAAGAAAACATTGTAACGAGAGCCGTTCTTGAAGGACTGCTTCAGCAGCCGGTTCTGGCCCGCATTGCCACCGCTAATCCGGCCACACATCAACCGCATGTGGTGCCGGTCTGGTTTTTATGGGACGGCGCCAGCGTCTGGATCAGCGCCTTCGACAGCACTCGCAAGATCAAAGAGCTGAAGAAAAATTCACTGTGTTCGATCCTGGTTGAACCAAAAGAAAGTGATGGCCTGCTGCAAGCTGTTCTATTTGAAGGACCGGTTGAACTCATCAGCGAGCCGCGCTCGCTGGTTGAATCAATGACCACAAAAATTTATATCCGCTACCTGGGCGAGAATGGTGTCCTGGCAGATGATCCCCAATCCTGGATCCACGATCCGGAAAACCTGGTAATCCGATTGACCCCTAAAAAAACCTATTATTGGTAAGAACTGCTTCAAATACCCCAGGCTTTCCAGCTGGGCTTTCTAAAGGCATATATTGGTCAGCCTGCTACATTTAGAGTTACCCTACAAACCCCCACAGAAAGAAATAACCTGTTAAAAGAATTTGCAAGATAACACATAATTCAAATACACCCATGCGGATCAGCTTATTTTGCGTTTGATAGCCAATAAAGAAAAAAACGGGAAACATAATAAGGATATACCGGCTGATTGATGAGATCGGATTTGCCACATCACCTGTAAAAACGATGAACACAAGTGCAGATAACTGATATATACTCACCGAGAACGGTAACTTTTTAAAACACCAGACCGTTACAATACAAGCCAATATGAGTACTGCGATATCCATCCAGTGGATAAAGTCAATGCTGTTTGCGAGGGTAAAAGAAACCAGCGTACTGGCGAATTGCCAGGGGGACATAAAACCAACTCTCCATATGCTCCATTCAAGCTGCTGGTAGTTCGGATAACCAAAGCGAATGCGCCAGGCCATAAACAGCGCTGTACCTAAAAGCGGTAGGAAAGGTATGAATCCCAAAGCGATCCGTTGGAATTTGTTGTGCTGCCGGAATCTTTGAAAAACTTCTATAGCGAATAACAATGCCAGCGGGAAAACGGTACTGTGAGTTAACCCTGCCAGAAAAGCGGCGAACCCGGCTAAAGCCCAGTGTTCTTTTCGGAAACTGTAATACGACAGTAAAATCAAAAATAAAGCCAGGGATTGAGGATATATGGCCGAAAAGAAAAATGCGGTTGGAAATGCCACCGCACCAAAAAAAGCCCATTGGCCAATCTCTTGACCTAACAAATCGGTGGCCAACAGGTTGACCAGCACCAGCAGTCCGATGAACATGATATTGCTGACCACCAGTAAAGCGATCAACGGGCTTATACCGGTCAGTGCACTAAACCAATGACTCAATAAGGGGTAAAATGGAAAAAAGACGGACAGGTAATCTTGTGAATAGCCTGTTTCCGCAATCTTTTGATAATGAATCCCATCCCAGCGCTGCCAGATGCCCAGCAAAAGACCTTGCCAGCCATTGGTGACCGGTTTAAGACCGAAATAATAGTAATTATTTTGGCTTCTGTCAAGAATAACTTGCCAAATTGCCAGGCTTGTCAACGATTGGACTATTTTGACCACGATCCAGGCCAGCAGAGATTTTTTAAAGGCTGCTTGAATTTGTGGGGAAACATTTATTCTCAATGATGGAGCGCTGAAGGTTTTGACAGAAGCCATAATGATCCTATCCCATGTGGCAAAATCAAGACAGAAAAGTCTTAAACGGTATATTAATAAATTAGAATGCTTTCTTTATTATATATCTGTCAGGATATTTACATCAAAAACAAATCTATATCTGATTTTAAGGAACGAGTCGAGATGACTGAAGATTTACCCCCCACCATGATCTTCCCTTAAGGTTAATTCTCGGCTCAGCCGGCATCCGATTTTTCACCTGTACGCTCACTCATTGACTCATCAATCAGACTTTCTTCCGTCTTCGCAGGCCCGCTCAAGTGATTTTCAATTTGGGTAATTTCATTGACAGGCCGTTTATTAACAATCATCTGGCTACCAGCCGTTGTGCGAGCCAGGTGACCCGACCAACTAAACGCTTCAATCAGTCCATTGAGCATCTCTGCCAATCCAATGACCGCACTAATGATGATAAAAAGGCGCGCTGGTCCCGGGAAAGTGTAGAGAGCATAAACCAGGAGGGCTGCAATCCAGGTTCCGATACAAATAGGGCAGGAAATAAGCTGACCAATTGCACAGCGGATGCCTGTACCTCGCGCCACCACTGTTTTACCGATCCCACTTTTATCAGGTACAGTTTTAGTGAACGGCGCTCGGAACGGTTCCATGACCCGGTCATATGCAACCATCCTGCCCAACCGTATTGTGGCAAAAGCCAATAATACAAAGTCAAGCAGGCTGGGTGATGAATTCAAGCGCAGTGGGATCAGGCGAGCCGCCAGGATAATAAATCCGGCAAAAATCAAAAGAAAAACTACGGTGAATACCACCTTGGTGGCGGCTTCTTGCTGAGAAGAACGATCAGGTTTACTATTCATAATACCTTTTTCATCCCGGCTGGCAGAAATATAGAATACAGTCTTTAATGATGAATTCTATCTTCTACAGGCTTTGATCTTGATTTTGGTTTGATTTTAGGCGAATCAGTTATGGAGAATAATTTCAAGAAATTATACGATCATTATTTCATTTTACCTTGAAAAAGGTATTAATGATTTTGGGGAAATGGTTTTCCTTACTTTCAATGTACAATTGTGGCTAATAAAAGTCTTTCACCAGTGATTTTTTCAAATTAAAACCATTGTCAAAAGCAGTTCGTGGAGCAGTATGAACCAGGTTTCAGTGCCATCAGTTTATCTCTTTCCCGGAGAAAGTGTATGACTGAAGTCAATCAATATAGCCTTTCGCAGTTCCTGGAATTGCCGGTTGGCGAGGTAGCGCGATTGGCCAACGGGCTGACATTGGCGTTCCCGATTGACGGGACTCGCCGATGGTTCCTTTTGCATTACCCCGAGGTATGGGATATGGATAAATATATGGAATTATCAGCCAAACGGTATGTAGAGCTTTTCAACATGCTTTTCGATCACGGTATTAATACTATTCTGGTGCCTGCCTTTGGGGCTGAGCTGATGAGCCGTGGAGAAGAGTACGTCCGCCAGATGATGAAAGGGATGTCGTTTTTCGCAAATCACCCGGTTTTTGAAGATTTTTACCGTAAATATGATGTACGAGTACGCTTTTATGGAGACTGGCGTCGCCAAGCTGCCTGCCTGACCGGCGGAGAAGAATTGATCTCAATTTTAGATCATTGTCCGGCCTCACACAACAGTGGCCCACGACGCATATTTTATGGCTTGTGGGCAGATGATATGTTGGTCAGCATCGCCGACGACCTTGCGCACAGCCAGGGCGAGCGGCTTGAGTTTACCCGAGATGCTATCATAAATCGTTATTATGGTGAATATGTAGGCGCAACGGATATTTATATAGGTTTTGGCCGGCCAGCGGTCTTTGATGTGCCCATGCTGGTTACATCCCAAACCGATCTATACTACACAGCCGTTCCTTCGCTTGAACTTGATTCTCGCTTATTACGTATGATCTTGTGGGATCATTTGGTAGGACGTTGGACACAGCAAGAATGGGATCATATAAGCGATAAAGATCTCAAAGCCTTAAAAGAATTTTATGAAAGTAATCATGATTTCGTGCTGGGGTTGGGGGATGTAGATGCAACCACAGGCATTTGGTTTCAGCGAGGGATTACACCCTTGGATTCTTTCCGGGGCCAACCACCTCACTCCAAAGCATAATAGGATCGAGTAAAGAGGCGCCGGCAGCCGACCTGGCTCAGCTTGCGGTCCATACCTGGCACCACAGTCTGGATGAGAAACATTTTTGTCCTGTCTTTTTTCCAATCTTGATAGCCATGTGCAAAAAGGGCAGGACCTATTCCATAGAAACGCGCTTCCGGCAGCACACCGGTCGAGCCGAAAGAGCTAAAACCCGCATATGAAAAGAGACTGCCGCAACCTACCGGCTTTTTATTGATACAAGCCAGGTAATTGTGAATACCCGGCAATTCATTAACAAACGAAAAATTGTGATATAGGATTGGCACGATCTCATCTGGCATTTCAAAAGCAGCAGCCATGATCTGGCAGAAGTCAGTCAGCTCGGCCTGTTCGATCTCGTGCACTTCAATATCAGCCGGAAATTTTAAACCCTCGACGACTGATCCATCCTCGAGGGCCAACCAGTATTCAGGCTCTCCGGTAAGCTTGAAACCATGCTCCAGCAAACGCTGCCCCAGATCATCCGGTGAACAGCTTGGTGAAAGCACAACTGTGGGCGTTAAACAACGCTCCTGGTAATGTTGGATGATGCGATCAATCAAATCATCCGTATGCTCATGCGTAGTATTGAGCATGGCGGCATGGTTTCCATCTACCAATGGCACCAGCGGATCAGAAACCAGGATAACTTCATTAGAAACACGAATTTCAACACCGGGTACTACCGTTGCAAAATAAGCGCTACGAGCATAATTAGACCATTCGATTTCACGAGAAAGAATTCGCGAATTATCCAACAGGTCACCTCCATTATTTTATAATTCAGACGATAGCCAATCAATCCATCAACCCATTGACCTGTATTTTATACTGAATTGAAACTACATGTGGTAAACTGAAGCAATCTCGCCCCTTATTTTTAATTAAGAAATCATACCCAATATTGCTGCCTGGTCAAACAATTCAATTTTAATTTCTCCAGGAGTAAAGTCATGCCCAGTTGGTACGACGAGTTGGTTCAATTATTTAAGGATCAAATGGTGGGTTCAGGAAATCTGGCAGGGACGTGCTATGATACGGCCTGGGTAGCCAGCATCCAGGATCCTGATCATTCCCAAAAACCGGCCTTCCCAGAATCTCTGGATTGGTTAAGAACCCACCAACATCCAGATGGCAGTTGGGGAACCGACACAATATACTATCATGATCGAATTCTATCTACATTGATAGCCTGCCTGGTTTTAACAGAATGGCGCAATAAATATTCAGTAGACTCCCAAATAGAAACCGGCTTGCGCTCGATCTGGCGAAATACCACAAATATGCAGCGCGATCCTTACGAGCCGGTTGGCTTCGATTTGATTATGCCATCGCTACTGGACCGGGCCAGCCGACTGGGTTTCCGGTTACCCTACGGGCATTTTGATTATCATCGTGTCCAACGCCAGCGGAAATTAGACATGATACCGCCTCATCTGCTCTATTCGCGTCTGGTTCCCACCACTTATTCATTCGAGTTCATGGGAGATCAGGTCGATGCCAAATGTTTATGCGAGGACGTACAGGAAGAAAACGGCTCGATCGGTGTGTCGCCATCCGCCACCAGCTATTTTTACAACCAGACCGAAAACCCAAAAAGCCTGGCATACTTAAAGAGACTGGTTCGCAAGACGGGCGGCGGCATTCCTTGTACTGCTCCAATCGAAGTGTTTGAGCAAGCCTGGTGTCTGTATAATTTATATCTGGTCAACGAAATGCTTCCGCCGGAAGCAAATCCGGTTTGTGAACGTTTGTGGTCAGTCTGGAAGGCCGAAGGAGTTGGATTCAGCCAAGAATATTCTGTCCCGGATCTGGACGATACTGCTTTAACTTTTGCAATGTTGAGCCGGGCAGGTTACAAACCGGATGCTTCAGTTTTTCAGTTTTATGAAGGAGAAGATAATTTTTATTGTTTTAAATTCGAAAGAGACGCATCTCGCAGCGCGCATTGCCACCTTTTAGAAGCATTGGCAGTTTGTCCGGACTGCCAGGATAAACAGCGGATGAGCCGCAAAGTCGTGAATTTTTTGCAGCACACTCAATTTGCAAAGTCATTCTGGTATGATAAATGGCATGCATCACCTTATTACACAACCGGTCACGCGATTATTGCCTTGTGGGGCTGGCGGCCCGATCTGGTTAGCGGGGCAGTCGAATGGATCATCCAGACCCAGAGACCGGATGGTTCATGGGGCTATCTTTCGGGTACACCTGAAGAAACTGCTTATAGCCTTCAGGCGCTGGTATTTTACCGCCGAAAAGGAGGCAAAGTCCCAATCGAAGTCATGGTTAATGCAGCAACTTCGTTGAAAAAGTCTTTGAGCCAAACCAATTTAGATTATCCCGCTCAATGGATCGCAAAAACCCTGTTTTCTCCCACCTGGGTTATTCACTCGGCCATCCTGGGAGCCCTGGCGATGGTCGAACAGTTATAGCCAGATTCTGCAATTTTCGGCGCAACCTGGATACTAACCAACAATTTATCAGTTATAATCGTTTCGATGCCGCATCGAAGATGGGAACAACTTATATTTTGGGGACTATTTC
>DATFYI010000188.1:0-5123 GCA_035315125.1 Anaerolineaceae bacterium
AAGGCGTCAGCGTAAGCTGCAGGGGTGGTCCAGAAAATGTGCGGATCAGTCCAAACGCAAAAACAATCACCGGGATAATAAAGGGCAGAATGGTGATAATTTCTATCAGAGGCCGTGCTTCGGGCACTCTTAGATACATCCAATAAATTGTTGGCAGAAAAATCAAAACGCTTACCAAAATGGTAATCAGACCCATGGTGGCAGAATATTGGAAGCTGGCCAGGAACTGCGGATCTGAAAGAACCACCTGATAAGCCATCAAACTTAGCCGGCCCCTTTCCATGCGCAGGGAAAAGTCCAGCGTTCCATATAAGGGCACGAAAAAATAAAGCAGGGCCACGATGGCCCAGAATAATGCCCACATGTTTCTTTTTTTTGTTTTCATGATTTCAGCCACCTGGTCGTCTGGCGGTGCAGAATTGTATAACCGATAATACACACGGCCATGATAAGGATCATACCCAGGGCCAGTGCATAACCCTCATTTGGGTTGCCCAGCACATCTCCACGGATCTCCTGGCCGATTAATATCGTCACAAGATAGATGCTGCCGCCGGTTAAAGCTTCGGCTGTGGCATAAGCGCCAAAGGCGCTCGCAAATAACAGGATGGATGAACCGAGAATGGAAGGCCACAAGATTGGCAAGGCTACGTGCCACCAGTAATGGTATGAACTGCCGCCCAAATTCTGAGAAGCTTCCAACCATTCCTTTTTCAAGCCCTGTAAAGCAGGTGTGATGGTCAAGACCATCAATGGAAATTGAAAGTAAAGATACGTCAGGGTAAGACCGGCAACGCTGTAAAGATTAAAACCATTCTGGTATAGGTCAAACGGGCAGGTTTGAGCTCCTCCAGCAGCTGGAAAACAGATGCCCCTAAAAATTGCAGTCAGAAAACCGGTATGGCCCAGGGTGGCGATAAATGCAAAGGCCAACGGCACGCCGCCAAAATTTGCAGCCAGGCCAGAAAAACTTAAAATAATGCTACGCATCCATTTCGGGGCGTTACCGACTGTGATGGCATAGGCGATAAAAAAGCCCATCACTCCCCCTAATAAGGATGTGATCAGACTGACTGTCAGACTGATCGAATAGGATTTCAGCACGTAGGTATCTCGCAGAAAAACAGTGATATTCGCCAGCGTGAAATGTCCCAGATGATCCTGGAAGGCGCCAACGAAAAGACTGATCGAGGGCAGCACCAGAAAAATGGCAATGAACAGTAAAAACGGCAAAACGCCGATCCAATTCCTCAGCGACGAAGATGAACGAGTGCGGCGTATAACTTGCGTTGATACGGGGTTTGCAATAGTTTCGCTCATATTTTTTAGGGTTGGCGTGGTCCGGCTTACCGGACCACGCCATATTAGTAAGAAAGCAATAAGCCAGAAAAGTGGATCAGCTATTTGCTGGGGACGATATTCAGACCTACAACCGAATCCCACTGAGCTTTGACGGCTGCACGGGCAGCATTGAGTTGGTCCGGGCTGGGGATTGTGGCAGCGGCGAGCATGGCGGCAGGCGGCAGGGCAGCCTGTGCATCAGCAGAAACGACATTACGAGAGAGCATATCGGCCATGCGAGCGGGGGTGCAGAAGCCCTTGATCAGGGTATTCTGACCATCATCCGAGTAGAGGTATTCTTCCCATAAGCGAGCAGCGGCAGGATGTGGAGCATAGGCGCTGATGGCCTGGTAATAATAACCACCCCAGGCAGTCCCGGTGGGATAAACCACCTTGATGTTCGGGTTGCCCGCGTCGGACTTCTGATCGGCCAGGGCCAGATAGTTCCAATGGATCGAGAGGGGTGTTTCACCCTTGGCAATGACGCCGGGATCGGCGATCAAGGGCAGCAAATTGCCTTCTTGATTCAGTTTCTTCATGAAATCAAGACCGGGTTGGATGTTATCGAGGGTACCGCCGTTGTTGACTGCGGCAGCGAACACAGTCTGAGCTGCTTCGTTCGAGGCACGTGGATCACCGGCCAAACCAATCTGTCCTTTGTATTCGGGTTTTAGCAGGTCAGACCAACTCGCCGGAACGTCTTTTACCACGTCGGTGTTTACTTCGAAAGCTAAAATGCCATAGTAATCTACATAATAAAGACCGGTGGCTTCCTTGCTGCCCACGATGGTATCCCAGGTGGACACTTTGTAGGGCGCCAGCAGGTTCGGGCCAGTGGGGCTCGTACCGGCAGCCAGAGGACCATAGGCAGGGCCAATATCGAGCACATCGGGGGCCTGCGGGCCTTTGTTGGTCATGTTGTCTTTGATGGCCTGGACTTCATCAGCAGAACCGCCATCAGGATTGACGTCCTGGATTTTGATGCCGTATTTGGCGGTGAAATTGTCCATCATATCGCCATAATCACACCAATCGCGCGGCAGGGTGATAACGGTCAGGTTACCTTCAGCCTGGGCGGCTTTGACCAGTGCATCCATACCACCACCATCGGCGACGGATTTTGCGGTTGACCAATCAAAATTGGCAGGTGCGGCAGCGGCAGGAGTATCCGTAGCAGCAGCCATAGCAGCAGCAGGAGTATCGGTGGCCGCGGCCATCGCTGGAGTATCGGTGGCGGCCGGCATGGCGGGAGCCACAGTATCGGTCGGCGGAACCGGTGTTGCCGCCGGGGCGCAGGCAACCATTGCAATGGCTGCTACGATCAATACCGAAACCAAAGTAAATAACGACTTAGAACGCATATTTTTCTTTCCTCCTCAGGATATAGAAGTTGAAATCATTTACATTCAATTCATCATATCTGGATTGTGTTAATTCCATTTACTTAAAATGTTAAGGACTAGTTAATGGCACGCTAAGGTTTGTTAAAATGAACCATATTTGAACAAACTAAACTCTTGCATTTTCCATATTAATCATCGCTTAATCATTGCTGTTTACGCTTAAGAAGAAACTGGATCACTATATGAGATATCCCTCCTTCATCGATAATACGATTAAATTCCGCACGGGTCATTTAAAGGTTTTGCTGAATTTATCCTGGCTGATGGTACTGCCAGCCGGTTTTTGGGGTCTGATCAATCTATATATTCCTTCCTTTGCGGCCTTCCTCACACCCCTGCAAACCTCCGCACTGGCAATCCTGATATTATTTCTGGCTGCTGGCTCACTGGCCTACCACTTGCTCGGGCACCGGCTGGTCGCAGGCGCCCTCAAGGGCCATTTACCGGACAATCTGGACCTGTTTTTATTTGGGGATGCCGCTCAAGCCTGGCCGCAGGCTGATTCCGGCTGGCGCGAGGCGGCCATCGCAGCTAGCGGCCCGGCTGTCAATCTGTTAATTGCCGTGCTGTCCTACCTGGTCTGGAATGCCCAAATCGATACCGCCCTCAACCTCAGCATGCTGTTCGTGAGCGCCTTTAACCTCTGGCTGCTGGTCATCAATCTTATACCGGCTTTCCCGCTGGACGGTGGGCGTCTGTGCAGGCTGTTTTGGCCGGATGCAATCGGCCAACGCTCCCAATTCGCCATGCGTTTTGGCTATCTGATTGCCTGCGTGCTGACCGGCTGGGGCATCTTCTTGATTGCCCAACGGGCCCGCTTCAGCCTGGAAACCGGCCTGACCACCCTTTTATTTGCCCTGCTGATGTTGTTTGGATTGAGGGTTCAGCCCGCCAACCGGCTGATATCCGACCACACTGTTGACCAACCGGAAAGGCCGGTTAGCAATATATTGATCAAGCGATTGTTTGGCGGGTTGCTCATCCTGGCCATGCTAACTGCCTCAGCCGCGCTGGTCCTGACCAACAATGGGCTCGAAGCGCCCGGGCTGGCGCTTTCGGTCGAACCGATGGTAAGCGTTCCAAGCCGGTACCGGCATGTGCATCCAGGCACCTTTATCCTGACTTCTGTCGTCACCCAGACCTCCATCACGGCCGGAGAATGGCTGCTGGCCCAGGTCGACCCGGCTTTAAAGATCGTTCCACCCGAAAGCCTGATCCCGGCCAATGAAACTCCTCAACAGCAATCCCAGCAAGATTTTCAAATGCTGGACCAGAGCGAATCAACCGCCGCGGTAGTGGGTCTGCGCCTGGCCGGTTATCCAGCGCAAGAGGTCAGCAAGGGCGTTTTGATTGTGGCGGTCGATCCGGCCAGCCCGGCCATCACCCTGTTGAAATCCGGCGATATCATCACCGCACTGAACGGCGTGGCAATTAAAACCACCACCGGTTTAATTAAATTGATCCAGGCCCAGAAACCTGATAGCACGGTTCATCTGGCGGTCGAACGGAACCACCAGCAGCTTGAGCTTGACGTGCCTTTAATGTCGCCGGCAACACCCAACGGTCCGCCCCGCATCGGCATCACCATCCAGCCGGCCGGTTCGGATATCGTCCTGCCTTTTCCGGTCAAGATCACACCCCAGAAGATCGTAGGCGGACCATCGGCCGGGCTGATGTTTACCCTGACGGTTTATAATGCGCTTTCCCCCACTGATTTGACCGGCGGGCGCAAGATCGCCGGCACCGGCACGATCAACCCGGACGGTACGGTCGGGCCAATTGGCGGCGTTGAACAAAAAGTGGCCGCCGCCGAAGCTGCCGGGGCTGAATACTTCCTCTCGCCGCCGGATAATTATCCGGCCGCGCTTGCCGTGGCGCGCCACATCAAGGTCATCGAGATTGCCACCGCCCAGCAGGCCGTCGATTTTCTGCGCAGCCTGCCTGCAGTTCCGGCAGCAGCGTCTCAGGCGCCTCAGTGATCTTTTTTATCCGCACCAGAAACAGCACCGCTTCACTGCCGTCCATCATACGGTGGTCGTAATTCAGCACCATATACATCATCGGTCGGATCACCACCTGCCCGTCCAGCGCCAGCGGGTCGAGCTCGACCTGCGGGCTGCGGAACAGGCCGCCTTCGGCGGCGGCGCGCAGCCAATCGCGTTCCTGCGGCACGTGGATGTGCCCGTAATCGTAGCCCATTGTACCGGAATAGATCGAGCGCAGCACCTGAATGGCTTCCCAGGCGTTCTTCACCCCATCAGATTTGTCAACCGATCTCAGTCGGCAGGCTGCGTAGATCCTGCTCGCTGATGCCGTAAAATGAGGCCTGCAGGGCCGGATCGCCACGCGCCGGATGGCCTAACGGGTCCAGCCGCTCCA
>DATFYI010000189.1:0-3173 GCA_035315125.1 Anaerolineaceae bacterium
GGCCTGGTTTTCGCAGCACGACCCGGTTGGCTGGCTCTTCACCGCAGATGATGCAGGATATCCTGCTGACCAATCGGGAAAATGTTTTGTCAGCCCTTCGGCAGTTTCGTTTACAGATGGACCGCTTGCTGGATTTATTGGAACAAAGGGATTTTTCGGGATTGGCAGTGCAATTAGAAAATAATGCTGTGGGTTACCGGAAATTGACCGAGAATAGCGAACAGGGAGACATTCAATGAAACTGGTCGTAAAACCTGGCCAACGTTTACAAGGGACGATTGGTCTGAACTCTACAAATTGCCTTCCTGGCGATAAATCGATTTCGCACCGGGCGGCCTTACTGGCTGCCATGGCGCAGGGAGATAGTATTATCGATCATTTCCTGGTCTCAGGTGTAACGCTGCCATTGCTCGACGCTTTGCGAATGCTGGGCCTAGATTGGAAATTGGATGGAACGACTTTGTTCGTGAATGGGCGGGGTATGGAGAATTGGCGGGAACCTAAGACACCGATTTACTGCGGAAACTCAGCCACTACCTTACGTCTGTTGGCTGGCGCGTTGGCAGCTTCTGGGATATCCGCTCAATTAGATGGTACGACAGGTCTGCGTCGCAGGCCAATGGATAGAATTGTAGAACCCCTTCAACAGATGGGCGTTCGTGTTGAAGCTTCCACAGAAAACACGGCGCCGCTTCAATTTACGGCTAGATCTTTCAGAGAGCAATTGCGCCCGATTCATTACACGTTGCCGGTTGCCAGCGCCCAGGTAAAATCCTGTTTGCTGCTGGCAGCTATGGCTGCTGAAGGAACCACTACATTAATCGAACCAGCTCCTTCACGCGATCACACCGAACGAATGTTGAAGAGCATGGGTGTTGAGATTCAATTTCCGATGTCTGATCCACTTCAAGAAACGGCTGAAAGACAGAATAGCGCATCTGAATATATGGTTCGAATAACACCGCCTGATCCACTTGTACTCAATCCTCTTCACCTTACAATTCCAGGTGATCTTTCTTCAGCGGCTTTTTTAATTGTCGCTGGTATTATTACCCCTGGATCGGAAATTACGATCAAAGAGGTTGGTCTAAACCCCGGTCGTACCGGTTTATTGGAAGCCTTACGCCAGATGGGCGCCAGGATCGAAATCAGCAAAATGACTGAGCGAGGTGGGGAACCGGTTGGTGATATAACAGTCCGCAGCAGCTCATTAAAAGCGATGCAGGTATATGGCCCACTGGTAGTGCGAATGATCGACGAATTTCCAGTTTTTGCAATAGCAGCCGCTTTTGCAGATGGTGCTACCCTGGTTTGTGACGCCCAGGAGTTACGTACAAAAGAATCGGATCGGATATCAGCGCTGTGCCAGGAATTGAACAGCATTGGCGTTCAAGCTACTGAGATGCCAGACGGTTTTTCAATCCAGGGCGGGAAGCTTCCCCGCGGTGGACTGGTCAACCCGCATGGCGACCACCGTTTGGTGATGAGCCTGGCAATTGCAGGATTGGCAGCGCAGCAGGAGGTAGAAGTTGCCGACGCCGAGATCATGGATGAATCCTTTCCGGGTTTTATTGCGATCTTACAGCAATTAGGTGGAGATCTTCGAGTAAACTAAGAATAGATTGGACAAAAATCATGAGCATTGAGCGATTTTCTCTGGGATTGATAGGACATCCATTAGAGCACAGCCTGTCCCCCCAGCTACATCGGACGGCTTTACAAGAACTATCTTTGCAGGGCGATTACCTGCTGTATGATATACCACCTTTACCGGCAGGCTGGGCAGATCTTGACGCTTTGTTTAAGAAGATGCGCAGCGGTGAAATCCAGGGTCTGAATGTGACCATTCCCCATAAGCTGTCAGTCATCCTATTTTTGGATCGGTTAACTCCGGTTGCAAATGCGGCCGGGGCTGTCAATACAGTTATGCAGCAGGAGAATCTTCTGGTGGGGGATAATACCGATGTAATGGGTTTCATAGCAGATTTACAACGTCAGATACCAGATTGGTTAATCATTCAACAAAAAAAGGATCGTACTGCCCTGGTCCTGGGTGCTGGCGGGGCTGCCCGGGCAGTTGTGTATGCTTTGGCGAGTTCCGGTTGGATGGTATGGTTAGCTGCTCGCCGGCCGAAACAGGCCAAAGACTTGATTGAGGATCTAAAAAGAAAATCTAGCGATCAAATTTTGGATATTACTCCGATATCTTTTGAGCAAAACTCGATCCAGGCTATCGCACCTGATTGCCATCTGGTTGTGAATGCTACCCCGCTCGGCATGTTTCCGAATATTCAGGATAATCCCTGGCCTGAGGGGAGCGCATATCCCAAAAATACCTTTATTTACGATTTGGTTTACAATCCCGCTGAAACAGCTTTGATACAGGCAGCCCACCAGGCAGGTCTGCAAGCCGCCAATGGAACCGGTATGTTGGCAGAACAAGCCGCGCTGGCATTTGAAATTTGGACAGGCAAACCAGCCCCCAAAGAAAAAATGCTTGAAGTGATTGTTAATTCTATAAGGAAGCTACCATGATTGAAATCGCTCAAAGAATGCAAAAGTTAACACCGAACTTTTTCGCCACACTGACCAGCCAGATCCAATCAATGCAGGCCGCCGGTGCTGATATAATCCGGCTTGACCAGGGTTCCCCTGATCTACCGCCTGCCCCGCCGATTATCGCGGCGCTCGACCGGTCAGCAGCTTCGCCCGATGCACATACTTACCAGCCTCATCGCGGTACAAAGAAAATGCGGGCTGCCTGGGCGGAGATGTATCGAAGAGAATATAACGTCGAATTGGATCCTGAGAAAGAGGTCATTCCACTGTTAGGCTCCAAAGAGGGCATTTTCCATATGATCGCGGCATTTATAGATCCGGGCGATGTTGTTTTAATACCGGACCCGGGCTATATGACTTACACTCATGGGACGGTTTTTGCGGGTGGCGAGCCCTATTATTTTCCTTTGCAAGCTGAAAGAGATTATTTACCAGACCTGCAGGAAATTCAACCCAGTGTGCTGAAGAAAGCCAAGCTGCTCTGGTTGAATTATCCCAATAATCCAACTACGGCCAGCGCTCCCCTGGAATTTTTTGAAGAGGCGGTTTCTTTCGCTCGAAAAAACAATCTCCTCTTGTGCCATGATGCTGCTTATGGACAGGTTACCTTCACC
>DATFYI010000190.1:0-10139 GCA_035315125.1 Anaerolineaceae bacterium
CTGAATCAACATGAAATCAAAAGGGATAAAATGTATTATAACCTTCAAAGCGGTCGAGTCTTATTTTGACTAATTGGCGAGCCGCTGTGGATTGGTTAATTCAAAAAATATTTACGTTTTGCGCATAGCCAATTTTAACATATAAATTGTCTGGATCAATGCTGAAAAAATGGGATATAAGTTCGAAGATGCGGCAGAATATTCATAAGTATTTTTGAAATTCCTATCCCAAGCAGAATATCAGCGATGCAAGCCGAGCCAAGTGAGAAAATCAACAGGAGACAGGAAATGCTCATGAAAGTGGAACGATTCAAAGCTCCAAATAGCCAGGCTGTTAGTGTTGTGATCAGCAAATTCATTACTAAGTCTAACAATATGGTTACCAGCGTGAATGGCAACTCCGCCAAACTGAAACCCAGTGTAGCCGGTGTTGTAACGATATAGCTAAGAATAGATAGAATCAAAGCCAGGATTAATCCGGTCCAAAGACCGGAAGAAAAACCCAGGCGAGCGTACCCCCAGGAGTTAATTGAGCTGTATTTAGGATCTCCCTTGATAAATATTCCCGTCAGCAGTCCTTGTATGTAATATACAATCAAGGTTAAAGGAAAAGTAATCAAGTAGCCCAAAAATGGAATTAAATCCCCTAAAATTTCAAATCCTGTAAAAAAAATTGCCACAACCAGCGCTGCTTTAATGTCTGGGCGTAAACGGTTCCTCGTCGGTGGGCTATCATCATTGGGATTAGTAGCTGGTCGTGAAACGGAGTAGTTCATTTATTTGCAGCGCCATTATTTCCCGGATAGTGTTAAGTATACTCAAATTATTTCGACTAAATTTCGGTATAGATAAACTTGAAAGGTTATAAGTGGAAATATGAAAAATAATAATCGCCGAATTTGGATCGCCAGGTTATTAATTGGATGGGTTTTCGCGACAAATATTCAGTGCGCAATTTTATTTATCCTTTTTCCTGGGCGATATTTATTTGGCTTTGAATTAACAGGAATTGGAGGAAATGGGGCGATACAAGGTTTTGGAATTCTATTCTTGATGTGGAATGTGCCTTATAGTGTAGCACTGATCCAACCCAATAAAAATCGACTCTCCTTGTTGGAAGCTGTGGTTATGCAGGCAATCGGTTTTGTTGGTGAAACTTTGCTCTTGATATTTTTGCCACAGGGGCATCTATTTATGGCGGGAACAGTCATTCGATTTATTGTCTTTGATGGATCAGGGCTTGTTTTATTGTTGCTATCTGCCTGGATTTCTCGGGGTGAGGTAAAATTAAATAATTCAATTCTTACTTAAGCTGTTCACGAAAGGATTTATTATGAGCAACCCAAATCCCCAAGAAACTGATATATCAGATGAAATTCGCAATCTGGGTAAGAACCTGAATTTGTTTATTCGGGCAGCCTGGGCAAGCCCGGAACGCCAGCTTGTTCAGAGGGAAATCGAGCTGAGCTTGACTGAGGTTGGAGACACATTGAACAAGGCTGCCAATGAGTTTGCCCAAAGCGAACCTGGGAAACAATTGAAATCAGATTTACATGACATTAACACGAGCATCGAGAATGGAAAATTGCAAGAGAAGGCCCAAAATGAGCTGCTAGGCGCGTTGCGGAAAGTTAACTCGGAATTGGAAAAAGCTGCTAATCACTGGTCAGATAAAGAAAAAGGTTCATCTGGGACTAGCAAAGGCAGCAGCGACTAATCGTTCAATCAATTTCGGTGAGGTAATCGGTGGAACGGATCCGTCAGATAATCCACCTGGACCTGGACGCATTTTTTTGCTCGGTGGAAGAACTGCGGGATACCTCATTAGTTGGGAAACCGTTTGCAGTTGGCGGAAGGCCAAATGAACGCGGCGTGGTAGCGTCTTGCTCGTACGCTGCTCGTCGTTATGGCATCCATTCTGCCATGCCAATGAGTCAGGCCTTGCGATTATGTCCTCAATTGATCATTATTTCTTCTCGTCATGGAAATTATGAGGACGCTTCCCAAAAAGTTATGGCGATACTGAGGGAATTGACACCACAGGTTGAGCAGATTTCAATCGACGAAGCATTTTTAGATGTCAGTGACATACCTGAAAAGGCAGATATTATCGCCAAACGCTTACAGACCCGGATAAAACAGGAAACCGGTCTGTCTTGTTCGATTGGTGTTGCAACCAGCAAGCTGGTGGCGAAGATCGCGACTGATGTGGGAAAAAAGGCCAAGGGCGGGTCGGGTCCACCATTTGCAATGACGGTTGTCCCTCCTGGAAGTGAAACTGAGTTTTTAGCACCCTTACCCGCTGATTTCTTGTGGGGTGTGGGGCCAAAAACAGCAGCCCGGCTGGCCGAGATGGGAATCCAAACCATTGGCGATATTGTATCCTTTCCTGAATATGAGCTGATTGCCAGTTTTGGAAAAAACGGCAAGGAAATGATCCGGCACGCCAGGGGTATTGACCGGAGTCCCATTGTCACTTCGTACCCGGCTAAATCTTACAGCCAGGAGATCACGTTTGCGAGAGATGTAAAAAGCGATTCCGAGCTGCACAAGACATTGCAAGAGCTTTCCAGGCGCGTTTCGAGCCGTCTTCAAGACGATAATCTCTCCGGAATGACGATAAAACTCAAATTGCGCTGGCCAAACTTTACAACGATCACACGACAAACAACCCTTAATCAGATAACAGACGATGCCCAGACGATCGCCAACATAGCTCAACAACTATTCGAAAAAGTTTGGAAGCCAGGTAAAGCAGTCAGGTTACTTGGCGTAGGCATCAGCAGCCTTGCTCCAAGTGTGCACCAACTTACAATTTGGGATGTCGAAGACCCGCAGAGCCAGCGTTTGGAAGATGCCATAAACGAACTTCAACACCGTTTTGGGGAGGGAATTATTTCAAAGGGACTGCCTGCTCAGAATCCGGATATTAATCTATCTGATTCTAAACTGAAATCTCCGTAAGGGTTTGCTCAAGCAAATTTTTGAACTCCACCGGATCGTTGCAAGTCATTAGGTCAAATATACGATTTTTTTCCAGAGAGTAGGGCTGCAAATAGCGTTTGGTAAATTTCCGGAATAGAATTAAGCCAAATGGAGACCCATAAAAATCTAACATGCTTTGCAAGTGCCGGTGCATAGTTTGGCGAACCTGTTCAATTGATACTTGTTGGCGATCCAGGCGAGAAAAAATCCACGGATTGCTGGCGGCTGCCCGTCCGATCATAACGCCATCACAGTGAGTATGATTTTTAATCCTGTCAATATCTGCAACAGTTTTTACATCTCCATTTGCAATCACTGGAATTGTTACAGCGTTTTTTATCTCAGCTATGGCGTCCCAATTTGCTTCGCCATCGTAGGCTTGGACTCTGGTGCGTCCATGGACTGCTATCAACTGCCCGCCATTTTCCTCGATAATTTTTGCTACTTGAATATAATTCTGGCTTTTTTCGTCCCAACCCAGTCGAATTTTGGCCGTTACAGGAATATCCAGCTCATTACTAAGTTTGTTTATAATCTCAGCGATTTTCAGAGGGTCCTTTAATAAACCTGCTCCAGCTCCTCGAGCGGAAACAGATTTTGCGCAGCAACCCAGGTTGATATCGATGATGTCCGGATCTAATTTTTGTAATCTTTTTGCAGATTCGAGCAACCTGTCAGTATTATTATCCAATAATTGAATTGCTACTGGCCGCTCGAATGAGTTAAATAGCAGGCGTTTTTCTAGATTTGGATGGCCGTAAACGACATCGATTCCATTGATAAATTCAGTGTAGCTCATCGCCGATCCAAGCGAACGAGCAAGCGATCGAAATGGTTGATCGGATATTCCATCCATGGGTGAAAGAATTAAATCACCGTAGATCGGTATTGTTTTTATCCAGAAACTGGGAGAGGGAATAGGATTTTGAAAAGTCATAGTTGCTAGATGAAATTATCAATCCATAGATCCAGGGAAACGAATGTGCTTTGAAGAAATTTGCTGTGATCAGATTTTCTGACCTATTGACACTGATTATATCCCGAATTATAATTAGAAAAGCTAATAATTAGAAAGGATAATTATGATTGAATCAGAAAACGAATGCGCTCGTGAGGTACTGGATGTTATCCCTGCTGTTATGCGGGCGATACGGACAGAAATGCGCAGCCATCGTAGCTCCGATTTATCCGTACCTCAATTTCGTGCACTGACATTTATCAACAAAAATCCAGGCAGTTCGTTATTATCACTGGCTGAGCATCTGGGATTAACCTCTCCATCGGCGTGCCGAATGATTGATGGCCTGGTTGGGCGAGGTCTGGTGGCACGGCAAACTTCATTGAAGGACCGTCGTATGGTCAATCTGTCTTTGACAGAAGCAGGGATTTCTATGTTGGAGATATCACGTAAAGGGACGCTGGAAAATCTGGCCATGATTTTCTCTTCCCTGACTCTGGCAGAACAAAACACAATCATGGATGCCATGAAAATCATGCGTCCGTTGTTTGCAAATTATAAAATCACTGAAACCGTTTAAACCTGAGGTCATTGTATAAATTATGGCGATTCTGGAGACTGAAAACTTAACACGTTCATTCAACTCAATTTTGGCAGTTGATTGTTTGAATCTATCGATTGAACCAGGGGAGATATTCGGTTTATTGGGCCCGAATGGAGCCGGGAAAACTACCACGATTAAAATGCTGACAACTTTGCTTCCGCCCAGTTCGGGTAAAGCCTATGTAGCTGGATGCGATGTTGTTGCTCAAGCCGGAGATGTGAGACGCGTGATTGGTTATGTCCCTCAAATGCTTTCTGCTGATGGGACCTTGACTGGTTATGAGAACCTGCTCATTTTTGCCAAACTGTATGACCTACCCAAGTCGGAAAGACAAGAGCGGGTGCACGATGCGCTCAATTTTATGGGTTTGGAAGACTCGGCCGATAAGATGGTCCGGCAATATTCCGGCGGCATGATCCGAAGATTGGAAATTGCTCAATCCATGCTGCACCGGCCGCGCGTCCTTTTCCTGGATGAACCCACAGTCGGCTTAGATCCAAACGCTCGCCGGACGGTTTGGGACCATATCCAACAACTTTGTGACCGTTACGGAACAACAATATTGTTAACTACCCATATGATGGAAGAAGCTGACGTCATCTGCGGGCGCGTGGCCATCATGCATCTTGGCAAAATTGCCGCTATTGGCTCACCGCAGCAGCTAAAAGATTCGATTGAAGGTGATGACGTCACACTTTATGATGTATTTATCCACTATTCTGGAGATTTATTAGATTCAGGAGGAACTTACCGTGAGACCTCAAGGGCAAGACGTACAGCTCGCAGGCTTGGCTAGTCAGACGATTGCAAAACCTGGCAATCCGTTTGCCAGTTTTATCAATTTTATTGAAAAGACGATTATTATCGCCGAATTGGAAGCACGTAAATTGCGCCATGATCCGACCGAGCTGCTTACTCGGGCAGTTCAACCAGCCTTATGGTTGTTAGTCTTCGGCCAGGTATTTACGCAGATACGTGCAATTCCAACTGGAAATGTTCGATATATCGACTTTATGGCGCCTGGTATCCTGGCACAAAGTGTATTGTTTATATCAATATTCTATGGAATTGCTGTCATTTGGGAGCGGGACCTGGGAATTTTACACAAATTCCTGGCCAGCCCGACCCCCCGAGCGGCCCTAGTTTTAGGGAAAGGCCTGTCTGCAGGTGTGAGAGGGGTGACCCAGGCTGTCATAATTTACCTGTTAGCGTTGGCGCTTGGTGTTAAAATGAACTGGAATCCATTGGCGCTGCTGGGTGTACTTCTTGTCGTGATACTGGGTGCAGCCTTCTTCTCAACATTCTCATTGATCATTGCCTGCCTGGTTAAGACCCGCGAACGATTTATGGGGATTGGCCAGGTTTTGACTATGCCGCTTTTCTTTGCCAGTAATGCGATCTACCCAATTTCGATTATGCCAGCCTGGCTGCAAGTGATCTCGCGTGTTAATCCGCTGACATACGAGGTTGATGCTCTCAGATCATTAATGCTGGCTGGCGGAAGCTCCACTACAGGCCTTGGATTGGATTTTGGAATATTAATTATTGCTACAACGCTTTTTACCCTGATAGGAGCCCGGTTGTATCCAACCATAGCCAATTAAATCAGACATGCAAAATACGACTCCCCAAACCCAGCAGAACCCGGAGCCCAAGAGATATTGGATACTGCTCGCCGTCGGGATAGGCACTTTTATGTCTGCGCTGGACGGCAGCGTAGTTAATACAATTTTGCCGGTGGTTCAACAAGCTTTTAAGAGCGATATTGCAACCGTTGAATGGGCAATTACGATCTATCTGCTGGTAGTCAGTGGATTATTGTTGACTTTTGGCAGATTGGGCGATATGCGCGGCCATAAGCTGATGTATATTGCCGGTTTCGCAATTTTTGTGGCAAGTTCTGCGCTTTGTGGCCTGGCAGGTAGTCCTGGAATATTGATCGTTTTCCGGGCAATTCAGGCCTCAGGCGCAGCTATGCTGTACGCAAACTCACCGGCTATATTAACCAAGAGTTTCCCTGCCAGCCAGCGTGGCAGGGCTTTGGGTCTACAGGCCACCATGACGTATTTAGGATTAACCGTCGGTCCCTCATTGGGCGGCTTTTTGGCCGAAAAATTTAGTTGGCGGGCTGTATTTTACATCAACGTTCCGGTTGGTTTGATTGCGATGCTGTTGAGCCTGTATTTTATTCGAAAGGATCAAGGCGAAGAAAGTGGTGCCCGTTTCGATCTGGTAGGTGCATTGCTGTTCATGTCGGGTCTGGTTACTCTGCTGCTGGGTTTGAACCAGGGCCAGGATTGGGGTTGGGGGTCTTTTCCGGTGATCGGGTTGTTTGCAGGTGCCCTTGTTTTATTAGCCCTGTTTGTCCGGCGCGAAAATAGAATTGAAAACCCGATGCTTGATTTAAGTTTGTTCAAGCAGCGCATCTTTTCGGCTGCTACAACCAGTGCAGTATTTAATTATGTGGTCCTTTACAGTACTTTATTTTTGATGCCCTATTATCTCATCCAAGGGCGCGGTTTAGACCCTGCCCAGGCCGGCCTTCTACTGACAGCTCAACCTTTGGTGATGGCAATCAGTGCGCCGATCAGCGGAATACTTTCGGATAAAATTGGCTCTCGTTTACCGGCAACACTCGGTATGTTCATTCTGGGAATTGGAATGGCTTTATTGTCGCATCTTGGGCCGAATACGTCACAAGGATATATTATCCTCGGTTTGGCAGTCAGCGGTTTAGGGACAGGCATTTTCATTTCACCAAATACGAGTGCTCTAATGGGTTCTGCTCCTCGCAACCGGCAGGGTATTGCCTCAGGAGTTCTGGCTACTGCTCGGAATATGGGCATGGCCCTGGGAGTAGGCCTGGCAGGTGCTATTTTGACAACAGCCATGGCTGGATCTTCTTCTTCAGCTTTGTACGAAGGTGTAAATATTGGTTTTTATATGGCAATGGGTATGGCGCTGTTAAGCTGCCTGGCTTCAGCAGTGCGTGGCAGTGATAAAAAGGGGATAATCATCACGCCATCCGATCCAAATAGCACCTCTTAAGTTAGTTATTTTATGAAAAATAATATTGAGGGGACCAAACTGAGTTCTAATCTTGATCATGAACCCGCGGCCTCAGAAATTCTTCAATCAAAAGTTAAGCGGGTATCCAAAACATTTACTTCTCTCCGGCACCGAAATTTTCAGCTCTATTTTGGCGGCCAGTTAGTCTCAATTTCTGGTACCTGGATGCAGTTTATCGCACAAGGTTGGCTGGTTTATCAGCTCAGTCATTCTGATTTTACACTGGGCCTGGTTGGTTTTGCGGCTGCTATTCCCTCGTTGATCGTAGCCCCATGGGGCGGGGTTATTGCGGACCGAGTATCAAAAAGGGGTTTGCTGGTGATGACCAATTCCGCCGCAATGGTATTGGCGTTTGTTCTTTCAGCACTGGCATTTACCAATCAGGTTCAGGTTTGGCACATCATCCTGCTGTCAGTCTTGTTGGGTGTCGTTAATGCTTTGGATGGCCCAACTCGCCAGGCGTTTGTTGTCGATATGGTCGGCCGTGAAGATTTAACCAACGCAATTGCAATGAATTCAGTCATGATCAATGGCGCCAGAGTCATCGGGCCGGCCTTTGGCGGTGTAATGATGGCGACAGATGGGCCATCCTGGTGTTTTTTCATAAACGGTTAGTCATTTTTAGCGGTGATCATTGGCTTGCTTGCCATGAAGCTCCAAAAACAGCCCGCTCCAGAATTGTTGGATTCTCCCTGGAAACAGCTCACCGCTGGCTTGAAATATGTCCAAACTCATGTGGATCTGTTTGCTTTACTGCTTCTGGCAACGATTTTCTCGGTTTTTGGAACATCCTATACATCTATCCTTCCAGCTTACGTCGATCAAGTGCTAAAAATGAATGCGGATGGATATGGGGCGCTCAATGCAGCCATAGGTTTTGGGGCGGTAACTGGAGCATTTTTTATTGCCCGGCTTGGCGATGATGGAGGCCGGGGCAAGATTTTGACTATAGCAAGTTTTGCTTTTCCGATTCTTTAAGGGATCTTATATCTCAAAAAAAATGTATTTGCTGATTGGTTATTTTCATAAAGTGGGGTATCATATTGATTGTCGATAGAAAAACCCAATTTTTTTAGCAAGTTATTTGCTCTCGAGGAGGATAGTATGAACAAGAAGAGTCCGATTCTGATTGCTTTCCTTGGGTTGGTCATTTTGACCATGCTGGTGACGGCCTGCGCTCCGGCAGCCACACCGACTGCAGCCGCTGCTCCAACTCAGGCGGTTCAAGCCCCAGCCGCCACAGATACCGTTGCTGCACCCGCCGCTACGGACACGGTTGCAGCCCCTACGGTTGCTCCGACGGTCGCACCAACCACCCCGGCAACAGTTGCTCCAACGGTCGCGCCGACCATTCCAGCAGCTGTTTGCGCCCCATTGCCCAATCCGCCAACCGTTAAGGCCGGTGATTTGGGTTCATCTGGCAACCCGATCGTGATTACATTCGTTCCTTCGGGTGATTCGGGTAAGATTGCCACCGCTGGTAATGCGATTGCCGACTGCCTTGGCAAAATGACCGGTTTATCCTTCAAAATCGAAGTTGGCACCTCCTTTGGCGCCTCGATTGAAGCGATGGGTGCTAACAAAGCCCAGGTCGGTTTCTTGAATACCTTCTCGGTTTTGTTGGCCGAACAGAAGTATCAAATTATCCCGGCTTTGGCTTCTTTGCGTAATTACACTACCAATGCCATTGATCCAGATAAGGCCCTGGCCGGTCAAATCGAGCCATTCTACCGGGGTGAGTTTATTGCCAGTGTCAGCTCAGGAATTAAGACCATCGCCGATTTAAAGAGTAAGACATTCTGCTTCGTTGATCCTAACTCGACCTCCGGGTATATTGTGCCCCATATCGTTTTGGCGGCTAATGGCATCAATCCTGATAAAGACTTTAAGGCCACCCAAAATGCAGGCAGCCATAACAATGTAGCTATTGCTGTATATAAAGGCGACTGCGATGCAGGCTCAGCTTATATCGATATATTGACAGATCCGTCTGCAAATCTTAAGGCGACCTATCCCGATATAGCGCAAAAAGTAGCGCCTTTCTATGATACGGATCGTATTCCGAACGATGGTGTCCAATACGTAAAAACTCTGGATCCCAAGATTCAAGCGATCATTTCTGACGGGCTCGTAGCGATGGGAAATGACCCGGGTGGCCAGGCCGTATTGAAAAGTCTTTACACTATTGCCGGTTTCCAAAAGATTGATACACATTTTTACGATGCATTTGCGGCAATCTTGAAGAAGGCCGGTGTAGATCCTGCTACATTGGTTAAATAATTTGTAATTTCACACCCTGGGGCTGTCTCTCACTTAAAAGATGGCCCCAGGTTCTTATTGTTTTACGATTGGAGCCTTTGAACCCAATGCTACGCGTTGAAAATCTAACAAAAGTCTATCCCAATGGTACTCAGGCACTCAAGAATGTCAGTTTCGAAGTAGCTGATGGTGAATTTCTGGCTGTGATCGGTTTGAGTGGCTCCGGGAAATCTACCTTGCTGCGGTGTATTAATCGTCTAGTCG
>DATFYI010000191.1:0-17332 GCA_035315125.1 Anaerolineaceae bacterium
CACCGACTGGATATTGATTCAAAAAGGCAGCCAATTCGGAAAATCCCTCATTCAGCCAGGTATCTGCTGTTGGATCCTGGTACCAGTGGATCATATGCTGAAATTCGTGGGCCATTACGCCATACGTAAAATCAGAGGCCAGGTTGGAGTTATCCGCATTAAGCACAAACAGTTCATGACCGTTTGAATACGGATGGGCTTCTGGAGATACTTCGTCAGCAGATGAATAATAACCTGCCAGACTGGCTCCCAGACCGTTCGCTAAGATAATATAAATATGCGGATCATTATCAATACCCGGCGTCCATTCGCTCCCAAAAATTGCCCGATCGGTTGGATATATTTTTTGTTCAAAAGTATTCACCAATGTTTCAAGCTGACCAGGATCGTAGGATATTCCATTTTGGACCCAGAAATAGACATGATTTGTAATAACCCTCAAGGTCGTATCCACTTGAAAGGTCTGATTATTGTCGGCATTTGATACCCAAAAACTTTGTTGGTCTCCAATTTTATATGGAATTGTTGGAGCTGGTAGCGTCGCAAGAATATTGTGCTTTCCTTGTAATCGCTCCGCCAGGTCAAGCAAATTGCTCTCTGGCACGTTGGTATTTTCCAATGTCTGCCAGGTTTCAATCGCAGCCGGGTCAGCCTGTGTATCTTGGATTGGAGGAACAAAGGCGGTTTTTGTATTATCAGGCGTTGATGTGGCGGGCTCTTTGATGGTATTCGGCTGAGCCGATGGAAGAATTACCTGGTTGTTCTTCGAAATGCCGTTTGAAGTGACGGGGAAGATGTATTTATAACCTGCTATCCCGGCTGGGATTGTTATACAGACCAATATAATGATGAACAATAATGCCCATTTTTGCCAGGATTTCATAATATTCCCATATTCTAATTTTCTTTTACAGTTGTACTATAGGTGCTGCTTGCGGCGGTCAACAAACCCAACCCAAACCAGATGTAAGGAAGGGCAAATGAATCCAAACTAAAACCTTCAAACAGTAATCCTAACAGTACAAATTTTCCTGCCAATGAGAGCGATTTCCAGGTAGGTGATAAATTATTTTTTCCTGTTCGAGTCGATTGCCAGAGTAAATATAGCCAGCTTATAAAAAATGCAAAGCCAATGATGCCTGTTTCAGCCAGCAAGCGAACCCACAAGCTTTTGATATTCAGCAAATTGGGAGACCGGAAAATCAAATCGCGCACTTCAACCAGACTCCAGGCATATGGCGTCAGTTTTTGGGTAAAGAAATAACCGGCGTTTCCCAGTCCAACTCCCAAAATTGGGTAGTCATTAAATACTCCCCAACCCGCCTGCCAATAGACCAGCCGTGAAGCAACGTTAAGCCGGTCAGCATAGCGCAAAATAGGGTCATCTTTGCCAAATGAAAAGGTAAAAAGCTCTTTCATGCGCGGATCTAAGCGGCTTAATGCAAATGCTCCACCTGCCAAGATAACCAGATAAGAAACGATAAATAAAGCTGTCACACTGAATGAGAGAATTCTTTCACGACGTCGAAATGTATTGCCTTTTTGATCTCGGGTCATTCTATTCTTAAGCCAATTTGATACCCTGATATTGGCCTGGATAAATAAATAAGTAACCGTCAAAAGGAATGCCAGTAAACCTACTCTTGAGTAAGTTAAAAATAATACAGCTACACCACCAGCTAATAAAATATTCTCAAATGTGATTCCAAACAATCGAAACTTATGAACTGAATAGCGGCGAACTGTGGCTGCCAGCCAGATCGGTAAATAAACCATGTTTAATTGATGCGCCAGCCAGGATGGTTCAAATGCAAAAGCATTAACCCTTTGCCGGTAAAGCGGGCCGCTCGAAAAAAACTCCTGGATCTGGCGTACCAGGTCTGGATAATGGTTGAAGCTGAACCAGGAGATTGCCTGAACCAGTGACCACAGCAGGATGATCAGACCTCCCCAATTCAGCCAGCGCAGCGTTTTCTGCAAGTGTTCTTCCCCCACCGGAAATGTTGCAACTACAAGATAGAAACAAATTCCAATGAAAAGGGTCAGGACATCTTTAAGCTCATTTCTTATAAAACTGACATCCTTGTAAGGCGTTATCGGCAGAAAGGAAGCCATGAGAGTTGCAACGAGAGCAACCAGCGTAAAACCTAAAATAGGAATTGCCTGAGCAGGAAATGCGCCGCGTTTCAAGATGTAAGGAACTAACCAGATTAGCACCAATAACGCTAGAGCAATTCCGGAAGGTGCCGCAACAGAATCCGAGCCAACCAAATTGACAATCCACGGCATACTGGTAATTGGAAGTAATAAAATCAAACAAACCCACACCCACCAGGGCATGGCTTGCCAGATACGTTTGATCATTTAGCCCTTCCTCGTAAACCGGCCCGGCAAGTCTACAAAAATTGCTCCTAGCGCCAATAAGAAACCCACCAACGCACCAGAAAAAACACTTTGGCCTCTGTTAAACAATACTGGCTTGGTGGGCAGTTGGGCTCTTTCGCTCAAACTTACCAATACAATGGGTAAAAGACCCTGGCTGGCTTGTTTTTCTTGTTTAACTAACGATCCCGTGTTTGACAGTTCCTGTTGGATATTTGCCAGGTTACTTCGACTGCAAATCGATTGGGCCGGTTGAATAGCAGCGGTTTTTTCTAAACAATTCTCAAGCGAATCCAAATAACGTTGATACCCTCGCGCTAACAAAGCATGCTTGTATGCGCTATCTAAGGAGGCTGCTGCAGCATCAGCCCAGATATTAGTAATCGATGTGGCTATTTTGGGATTGCTACTTAGTATATGAACTTCCCATTGATAATTCAAACGGTCAGTAGATGCCATCTGGTTGAATTTCGCTGTGTCGATTGGAATTCCGGCGGAGTTCGCTTTTTGCACAACTTCTGCAATCACATCCGTGGATGAAATAATATCTCCAACGATTCCTATGGCTTCATCAACCTCAACATCTGTCATCTGGACAGTCCAGGTGGGATCAATGCTGGTTGTAAAGACAGCTTTTGCATCATAAACCGGTGGTTGCATTGAACAAAATAGCAGTCCTACTGCACCGCCTAGAACCATAAAAACTACAATCAACCACCAACTATGGATAGCCTTTTCAAGAGTATCCCGCGGGTAAAATGCTTTATCCATTTTTATTTCAAAATTATGGAATTAATTTTATGAAACACTGGCACTATTATACCCATGTATTCTCTAAACAGACAAAAAAGGACTTTCCTGAATTTTTTAGCTCCAAGAAAGCCCCAATTTCCACAATATTAATAGTTTTTATCTCGTTTTAAAATTCATGATAATTAGATTTTTCGTGCAATTTGCTATCGTATTGAAAGGAATTGCATCTGTAAGAGCATTACCGGCCAGATCATCAATTGATATAAACAAGGTACCGCTTGAAGCAACTACAGTATTACTCAATACAATTTCGTATCCGCCGCTCCCATAGGTTTTCGCAAGGCCAGTTAATCCAAGCATATCAACCGATGATGTCGGCAAGGTTCCAACAATCGAGACGACCAGATTTGTAACCGGTTTACCATTCTTATCAAATACTTGTCCGGCTGCACCCATCCAATTACAGCCCTTTTCTGGGTGAGCAAAGTTCTGAGAATAAACCGGGAAAGTCGACTGCGGTATATATACCCTGGGGGCTGTAGTAGCTGTGGCAGTCGGAGTAAAAGTTTGCGTGGGTGTAAAGGTTATAGTTGGTGGAAAGGTTGCTGTAGGTACAGGTGTCAAGGTCGATGTAGCCGTAACAAACGCAGTTTGGGTTGCACTGGGTAGCGCTGGGCAGGTTGGAACTGGCGCAGTGGCCGGGCAAGATTGTTGGGACAAATTGGTAGGTGCTGAAAGAGATTGCACTTTTGGCGCTGTTTGTTGGAATGGGAATAGTCCGCAACCAGCTAAAGTTATAGAGACCAGCAGCCAATACATTTTTTTAATCATGGTATCCCTCCAATTTAATCAACCATTGCACTATAAATCAAACAAATCTGATGCAATATTGATACCAGATTAATAGGCTCCCTTGCCTCGCAGAACCACCCAAATTGTTTTTAATATGATCTGCAAATCCAGCCAGATAGAATAATGTTGAACGTAATAGAGATCCTCATCAGTGTGTAAATGCATCGGTTTATCACTGCGACCATTAATCTGCCACCATCCGGTCATACCCTGGGGAACTGCAAATCTCTTACGCTGCCACAACGCATATTTATCAACCAAATATGGCATTTCAGGCCGTGGTCCAACCAGGCTCATCTCGCCTTTAAGCACATTAAAGAGCTGAGGCAACTCATCCAGGCTGGTCCGCCGCAGAAACCGTCCTACGCGGGTTATCCTCGGATCATCAGCTATTTTGTGGAGGACATGTCCTTTTTCATCTTTTTTTATTATTAAAGTTTGCAATTGATCAGCATCAGCGACCATTGTCCGAAATTTGATCATCTCAAACAGCCGGCCATTTTCTCCAACCCGTTTCTGGCGATAAAAGACTGTTCCTCGGCTATCCAATCGAATCGCCAGTGCAATTATTCCCATCATGGGCAAGCTGACAATTAAAGACAAAGAAGAACAAATCAGGTCAAATGTTCGCTTCATAATGCGTTGATATTCAGTCAATGCTGGCGCTCGTAGATCCAGCATGGGTATACCTGCAAAATCTTCGATTGACGCCCTGTGCAAGGTCAATGAGAAATAGTCCGGAATTACCCAGACACGTACAGGCATATCATGCAATTCACCAACAATCTGATTCAGACGAACGTGCGCCGAAAGTGGTAATGCAATTACCACATCGTCGATATTTTTATTCATTATGACCTTCCGAACATCATCCAAAGGCCCCAAAATATCCGTCTGAGTTGCTTGTTTTTCCTGACTATCATCCAGAAAACCCACCAGATCCAAACCCGTATGCGATTGATGCCAGATTTGCCCTTGAAGACGACGGCCTACAACCCCGGCGCCTAAAATGATTACTCGACGTTTCTGCATTTTATCAATCAGATTAAAACGAAAGGCCAATCGGAAAATGCCCCGCCAGGTCAATAAAAACAAATAGGTTAGTAAAGCAGAAAATAAAAATAGAAAACGAGAGACATCGCGGTAAGTAAAATACAATATTCCGGCATTACTGATCGTTGAAAGAACCACGCCGAAAGTGAGACTGCCAAATTCATCTGCGACCCTGAGGTTACGTCTGCCATCATAGACTGACAATAATAAAAGAATTCCTACATAGACAGCCGGGAAGATTATGTAAAGCGTCCAGGGCAACTCCACAACCGTGAGATTAATTTCTTTTACAAATGATAGCGAATTGAATGCGGGGCGCAGATTGGCAGATATTAACAATGCCAGGATTGCCAAACTGGCATCCAAAAAAAGTGAGAATACTGCAAAGTTTACAGAAAAACGGCGTAACACTACCCCTCCAATTGATACCCGTTATTTAATTAATAGGATACTTCTTTACTCCCATTTGTTGCAATAGAACTAGCATAGCAAAATACGGATAATGTAGTAAATATCGTCGCCACAATCTTTTCGGTTCGCTTACAAGTCGGAAAAACCATTCCAAACCACTTCTTTGCATCCATTTTGGGGCCTGGGGTTTATTCCCTGAAATAAAATCAAATGCTGCGCCTATTCCAATCATAACAGGCGAGCCAACACGTTTGAGATGATCAGCCATCCATTTTTCCTGGCGCGGCGACCCAATTCCAATCCAGACAATGTCAGGATTGGCTGTGCGCATTCTTTGGCCTGCCGCTTCATCCTCTTCGGGGCTCAATTCTCGAAATGGTGGACTTTCAAGTCCAACTATACGCAAGCCACTATATTTTTGGATTAATCTCTGTGAAAGGCGCTCAACCACTCCTTGCGCTCCCCCGTAAAAATAGTGAGTGTATTCATGTGTCAATGAATTCTGGCAAACTGCCTGCAATAGATCCGGTCCATATACCCGCTCAACCTTCCGAAAACCCTGCAACTTTAACAACCAAACAATCGACATTCCGTCCGGCGTCGTTAATCCGCTACAGTTATAAATATGTCTTAATTGAGATGACCAATAACAATTCATTACCGCATGTGCAGGAGTCACACACACATAATGCACCTGGCGGGTCTTAATCCACTGGTCGATGCTGCACAATGCTTGCTGCATTGTAATAGCACTTACACCAACTCCCAGGATATTCCCACGCTACGGATATTTGTCCGTTATCTCCATTCGGCTCGGTTCATTTCTCTTTGAAATCAGGAATTTGGGCGATTAGCTCGTTTTTCAATTGATTTGTATGGTCGGTATCACCCAATATCTGATACCAACTCATGAGTTGTGCCATTCTTTGACCCCATAAATCTGGGGTCGTGATGGTTTGTAGCTGTGGAACCAGCTCCATCGCCATTGCAGGTCTTCTAAACATATAAGGTCCATAATAGAGTTGGCCAAAGGAACCTGGTCCTAATCCACCTTGCATTTGATAGCTAGTGATAGCATCCTGGCCTATTGCAACCGCATCATTGATCTTCCCCTGACTGGCGGCTAATTCTGCTTCAACCCAGCGTACTTCTGAGTGATCCGCAGGAGTACTAAAATATGCCAAATCGGCAACTTTTAAAAGTTTCTCTGCTTCTTGAGTGTTACCGAGAGTTAAATCATCTTCTGCAAGTTGAGCGTACCAAACTGAAAAGGCAGACTGGCTAGATTTTTCAGCCAGGAGTTGCTGGAGAGTGGGAGTGTTTGCCAATGGGTGGTCATTCAACCAATTTAAATGGATTTCTTTGCGGAAATCTGTACTGCGCCAGAAATATGCATTAATCCAATCTGGTTGTAGGGAAAAAACATGATCATAGGCTGTCTTAGCAGTCGAAAGTTCGTTCCTTGTTTCAGCTACTATTCCCAGATTTAAATAACAGATACTACATCTCGGAGCAGCTTTTACAGATTTCTCAAAAGCATCTTGGGCAGACGGCAGATCTTTTTTATTAAAATATAATGCCCCCAAATTTGCATAATTCATCGCCCAGCTAGGTTCCATCCGGGTCGTTGTACTCAGTGAAGAAATCGCTTGATCTAAAGCAACTTTATCGCCATTTTCAGCCAGGACACTTTCAGACAAACCTAATTGCTGGTGAGCAATTACTGACCCCGGGTCGTGCTGAATAGATGCCTGAAAAGTTTGAGCCGCTTTTGACCATTGTCCGTTATTTGCCTGTGCCACACCCTGATAGAGTGGGTAAATTGCCCATAAATTTATCCAGACCGCTGCAATGATCAGTAATACCCAAAACGGGCGCTTAAAAAGAAAAGGTTGGGGCCCAATTGATGCGGTGCCTAATACAGCTCCAGCAACAATTGCTAAAAACCACAAACCTAATGGAGCGGTGAAAAAGCCATCAAAAATACTATGCAGAACAAGCGCAGTTAATGCAGCCACCACTCCTGCTATGGCTGAAAAACTGAGATCTTTTGCTTTAGACAATTTCTGCCATAACGCAATAACCAATGCAATCGAAAGCCATGTAGCGGCGAGCAATCCGGTAATTCCTCTTTCATCAAGCATATTAAAAAAAGTACCTTGAGCAGAAATAAACACAACATCCGGAGGAACTGAATGGCTGGCATTAAATGCGTTTGCGTACGTAAATGCTCCTTGACCAAAAATTGGTGATTTCAGAAAACCTTGCCATGCCGGCAACCAATACTCTGTTCGAGAGATAAGAATTGGACCATGAGTAGGGTGCAAAGTCTCTTTGTAAAGAAAATAACCCGCTACGCCAGCTACGGCAATAACCACAATGAAGAGGCCTATCAAAATGATCGGGCGAACACGAAGTTTTTGCCAGGTTGGCTTCCAATTTAACTTTCCATTCGAAATATAAATCACCAATAGACAAATCACCCCACCGGCAGTACCCAGCCAACCGCCTCTTGAAGAAGTTAGGAACAATAGCCAGAGGCAAGAAAGGATATAGACCCCTAATAGAATCCTCACAAACCAGGCCCTGGTCTCTAATAGACGCGCCATTGCCAGCAGAATGAATAAATTATAGAACATCGCTCCTAAATTTTCTGAGGGAAGGCGGTAAATCAAATCAAGACGAGGGTAGGCTTGCCATAATTTCTGCAACCACTGCAAATAATCTACCCAACCCAACGCAATGATAACAATACCAGATAACAAGATGCATTTGACGATCAACTCGGTTGGCCAACCGCGTGCCGCAAGGTCGGAGCCAAAAATGAATACAAAAATTAAAATGCTCATCAGAATCATCTGGCCGGACGAACGTCGTGGGTCAATAGATGTGAAAATTGACGGAATATACAATAACGTCCAAACAAGAATCGGCCAGGCCAATGGCGTTTGGCTGCGTTGCCCTTTGATCAGCCAGATGATAGCAACAACGGTTAAAAGGCTAGCGCTGGCAATCAAGGAATTTAGATCAACAAGGTGGTTATAAGTTCCACTAAACAGGATCATGAATACAAATATAAAAAATAAAACAGCTTCCCGAATCAAATATTGCCAATCAGGTCTGATTGAGCTGGTCTTTTGAAGATTTAAACTTGTAGTATTATCCAAGATGTTTCTTGCCTCAGCCTTTTCTAAATTCCTGTTGATTTGACTGTAATATCTATATCTCCACCCAATTAAGATTATATAGCCAATATTTTTAATGGTCCATTTTATTATTGGAATTCTTTTAAAAATGGATATCTAAAACCGGGCTATTTAAAAGAGAAATAAAAGAGCTTTCCTTTAATAATTATACGTGTGTCCATACCGGTGTTGATTAACAGATTAGCAAACACCCTAATCTACAAACTATTCTGGAATATAATCGAAGAAAGATGAAACAACTCCTTCAGTACATCCGTGATGGAAAAACGATCATTGCTGACGTACCAGCCCCATTGGTTCGTCCCGGCACAGCTTTGATCCAGACGGCAGTTTCGCTTGTTTCAGCCGGTACTGAGCGAATGGTGGTAGAGTTTGCTGAGAAAAACCTGCTTGATAAGGCGCGCTCTCGCCCCGACCTGGTCCGTCAGATATTAGATAAAGCCGGACGGGAAGGTATATTACCGACTATTGAGGCCACATTTAACCGTCTTGATCAGCCGATGACATTAGGCTATTCCTCTGCCGGTACAGTTATGGCTGTTGGCGAAGGATTAAAGGGATTTAACATCAATGATCGGGTGGCTTGTGCCGGCGGCGGATATGCTGTCCACGCCGAGTATGCCATTGTGCCGCAAAACCTGCTGGCTGTTCTGCCTCCGCAGGTCGATTTCGAATTAGCTTCTTTTGCAACCCTTGGCGCTATCGCCATGCACGGTTTTCGCCTGGCCCATCCCCAAATTGGCGAACGAGTGGCAATCATCGGTATGGGTCTACTGGGTCTTTTGGCCGCCAATATCGTTCGCGCCGCCGGATGTCCTCTCTTGGGAATTGATCTGAATGCCGGCCGTGTCCAAATGGCAAAACAGATGGGTTTTGAATGCATTCTGCCGGGCGAGGCAGATAGTACTGGGCGGGTTTTTACCCACGGGCGGGGTTTCGATATCGTCTTGATCTGCGCAGATACGCACACAAATGATCCTATCGAACTGGCAGGAGTATTGGCTCGAGATCGCGGGCAGGTTGTTGCGGTGGGTGCAGTTGGCCTCAATATTCCCCGCAAAATCTATTATGAAAAAGAGATTAATTTTCAGGTTTCACGCTCGTACGGACCCGGCAGGTATGATTCAAATTATGAAGATAAAGGACTTGATTACCCGCTAGGATTTGTGCGCTGGACAGAAGGTCGTAATCTGGAAGCATTCGTCGAACTGCTAGCCAATCACCAGGTTAATGTGAAACCATTGATTACACACCGGTTTCCAATTGATCAGGCGCCAGCCGCTTACGATCTGATTACCGGAAAAACCAGAGAGCCTTTTCTGGGTGTACTCATTACCTACCCTCAAAAAGAATTAGATCGATCAAATGAAAGAATTGAAAATAGCTCAATAGCAAATGATCCTTCACATACTAAAACTGGCCAGTTAGTTTTAGGTGTATTGGGCGCTGGAAATTATGCTTCTGCTATGTTTCTGCCAACAGTTAAAAAAATTGGCGGAATTTCATTAAAAGGGATCGCATCCGGGTCAGGATTAACTGCCCGGCATGCCTCTCAGCGCTATGGATTTGCATACGCAAGTTCGTCTGATGAAGAAATCATAAATGACTCGGAGATCAATGTCATCGCTGTTTTAACAAGACATCACCTGCATGCTCGCCAGATTATTGCATCTCTCCAGCGTGGGAAGCATGTATTTTGCGAAAAACCGCTTGCCATAAATAAGGCGGAGCTGAGTGAAATTGCCAGCGCTCTTTCAGTTCAGTCTGCCCCAATATTAATGGTCGGTTTTAACCGCAGGTATGCCCCAATGGCAATCCAACTCAAAGAATTCATGTCTGGCGTAAAAGAACCGTTTGTGGCTCAATATCGTATCAACGCCGGATATATTCCTCTCAACCATTGGCTGCAAGATCCCAATCAAGGTGGCGGTAGGATCATAGGGGAAGGTTGTCATTTTGTTGATCTTCTGACCTTTCTGGCAGGTGCTTGCCCGGTAACTGTCAGTGCTCAGGCAATTCCAGATGAAGGCCGTTACTGCCAGGATAATGTCTGCTTGACCCTCTCTTTTCCGAATGGCTCGATTGGATCTATTCTATATCTTGCAAATGGTGACAAGAGTGTCCCCAAAGAAAGGCTTGAGATTTTCTGTGGTGGGCAAGTGGGTATCTTGGATGATTTTCGGAGTCTTGAGTTGGTAAAAAATGGCAATCGTAAAATCTACCGATCCAACCTGAGTCAGGATAAAGGTCATCGTAACGCCTGGCAAACTTTTCTGAATGCTGTGAAGAATGGAAACCCAGCCCCCATTCCTTACGAACAATTATTTGGGGTTACTCAAACAACATTTCTCGCAAAGGAAGCTCTCACCAGTCACGAACAAGTCATGATACCTGTGTTTTGTAAATGAGCTCTACCGTCCAGCGCCTACAATTGGCTTATACGGCTGCCCGTCAGCTTGGTCCCAGAACAATTTGGCAATATGGCTTATACCAGGCTGGCCTGAAGACCGGTTATTTCCGGTGGAGAACCCCTGTAACCAAACTTCCAATGCCAGGAATGGATGAAAGCGCTCCTTCGTTATCGCGTATTAATCCACAATTTTTCTTATCCGTCCCCGGACAGGAACAATTAGCAGAATTATTGGGAGAAGAAAACTCCAGCAAAGTTATAGAAGAGGCTGAAGAAATCCTACAAGGACACATCCGGTTGTTTGGCGGAGAATCCGTTCAATTATGCCTGAGCCCTACTAATTCAAACCTACATTGGAGTCAATACAAAGAGCAACCAGGACAGGATATCAAATTCATCTGGGAACCGGCCAGGTTTAGCTGGGTCTATACACTTGGGCGAGCTTATCAGATTAGCGGTGATGAACGCTTCCCTGAATCGTTTTACAAATTCCTGGATACCTTTTTAGACAATAATCCGACTAATGGCGGCCCAAATTGGATTTCTGGACAGGAAATCGCGTTACGAATTTTTGCGTTTGTATTCGCCTGGCAGGTCTTCTCAAATTCACCAGCCTCTACACCTGGCAGGATATTACGCCTATACGAAACGCTCCTGGCGCATGCCAGCCGAATCCCACTCACTTTGTGTTATGCACGCTCCCAAAACAATAATCATTTATTAACGGAAGCGGCTGGACTATTTACTGCCAGTAGCTGCCTGCCACAGTTTTCAAAAGCAGCTTCCTGGCGAAATTTAGGGTGGCATTGGTTCAACTGGGCAATCCAGAATCAGATTACAAGCGACGGAACCTACATCCAACATAGTACAAATTACCACCGTCTGATGCTTCAGACCGCCTTATGGGTCCAAGCGGCTGCCAAAAAACAGATGGTTGAATTTCCATTGAAAACGAAAGAGCTATTGGCAGCAGCGACAAATTGGTTGATGGGACAATTCGATCCAAATTCAGGGCGCGTGTCTAACCTGGGCCACAATGATGGGTCGTATATCTTACCGTTAGCGCCCAGCGATTTTTCCGATTATCGGCCCGTTATCCAGGCTGCTTCTTCTGCCTTTTTGGATGAGCCTTGTCTTCCGGCCGGGGCATGGGATGAAATGGGTCTTTGGTTTAAGTGCTCAAAGATCAAAAAACGCGACCCCGAACTTCAATCCCAGTTTGGCGAACAGGGTCTGGAGCACAGTGCTTTGCTCCTTGGTAAAAATCACTGGCGTCTTGGCAATACGACCAATTGGGCTACCCTTCGGTCAGTCATTTTCAAAGACCGGCCTGCTCATGCCGACCAACTGCATGTGGAGTTGTGGTGGCGCGGGTTTAATCTCGCCATGGATGCTGGCACTTACCTTTACACTGCGCCGGCACCCTGGCAAAACACGCTGATGGATACAATCGTTCACAATACCATACAAGTGGATGGACAAAACCAAATGCTGCGCGCCGGCCGTTTCCTGTGGCTGAATTGGGCCCAATCACGGCAACTTTTTGAAATCGAAAATGATCATACTCGTGCAGCAGAACATGACGGGTATCAGCACATCGGGGTAAAACACCAGAGGACTTTGATGCGGGTTGAACCAAATGAATGGTGTATCCGGGACAGGCTGATTCCAAATCAATTAACTGCTGGTGTCCATCAGGCTGTAATCAATTGGCTTTTACCCGATTGGCCCTGGATGATCAATGAAATTGGCGATTCAATAGTTTTACAACTTCAAACACCCGATGCCCGCCAAGTGACGATCCAGGTTTATCTTGAAGAGACTGCACAAAATCACCAGCCTAAACAAAATTCTGTTCGGTTGATCAGAGCGGGCGAGGTTGTTTATGGCCCAGAGCGCCGCGTTGACACTCTCGGGTGGGTTTCCCCAACCTACAGTCAAAAATTACCGGCGCTTTCATTTCAGTTAGAATTTGAGGGGAAACTTCCCTTTACGATTCTGACACTCTGGACATTGCCGCTCTAAGAATAACTTTGCATTCAGGTGTTAGGGTAAAATGTAAGTATGCATATTTTGCTTATCCACCAGGCCTTTGCAGGATTGGACGAAGCGGGGGGAACCCGCCATTTCGAGATGGCCTGTTATTTGGCAAACCAGGGTCACCAAGTTACCATCATTAGTAGCCCGGTCAGTTATCTTACAGGAAAACCGCGTGGCGATAAAATTCCATGGGTGGAAAAGCAGGAAGTTCGTCCAGGTATAACGATTTTACGGACATATACATACCCGGCTCTGCATCGCAGTTTTAGCCATCGGATTCTCAGTTTTCTGAGTTTTATGATCTCTTCCTTTTTTGTGGGGATTGGTGTAAAAAAGGTTGACTTAATTTGGGGAACCTCACCGCCATTATTTCAGGGTTTTTCTGCCTGGTTACTGGCAAAAATTAAAAGAGTCCCTTTCGTATTTGAAGTACGGGATTTGTGGCCGGCTTTTGCAATCGCAATTGGAGTGCTCAAGAACCCGATCTTGATCAAGGCCTCTTTATGGTTGGAACGATTTCTTTACCAACATGCTGATTGTGTAATCGTAAATTCGCCGGGATTTGTTGAACACGTTCGCCAAGGGGGGGGCCGACAAATTAAGCTTATCCCAAATGGGGCAGATCCAGCCATGTTTGATCCTCAATCAAATGGTCAATCGATCCGCCAGCATTTTGGATTAGATGGTAAATTCCTGGTATTATATGCCGGGGCATTTGGGTTTTCGAATGATTTGGGCGTAGTTCTTCAAGCCGCGGACCAGCTACGCTCGGATGAAACGATCCGTTTGATTTTTGTGGGCGATGGCAAAGAGAAACCGACCCTGTTAGCTCAGGCAAAAGAATTGAACCTGGAAAACGTAGTCTTTATACCCCCGGTTCCAAAAACTGAGATGCGCTCCATTCTGGCAGCCGCAGATGCCTGCATTGCGATTTTAAAACCCATCGATTTATACAAGACTACCTATCCAAATAAAGTATTTGATTACATGGCAGCCGGCCGGCCGGTTGTGCTTGCAATTGACGGGGTTATCAAACAGCTCGTAGAAACCGCTGGAGCTGGTTTAGCTGTCCAACCAGGCAACTCAAAAGCATTGGCTTGTGCAATCAGGCAGCTTTCAGCTAATCGCGAACTTGCCCGTACGATGGGTTTAGCAGGCAGATCTTATGTTGAGCGTTTTTATAATCGCACTCAATTATCGAATGAATTGGGATTAGTCCTTGAGGATGTTAGGAGGAATTATGGCAGAAAAAATCCTGGTAGTCGAAGATGAGCTTACTCTTCAAGAAACACTTGCTTACAATCTGAAACATCAAGGATACGCGGTTGAAACAGCCAGTGATGGACCGGCTGCCTTGGAGGTTGCCAGGCGGACTCACCCCGATTTAATCATACTGGATATCATGTTGCCGGGTATTGACGGTTTTGAGGTGTGCCGGATTTTACGCCAGGAAATGACAACCCCCGTTTTAATGCTCACCGCACGAGATGATGAAATTGACCGGGTAGTTGGTTTGGAGGTTGGCGCAGACGATTATCTGACCAAACCATTCAGTATGCGCGAACTTCTGGCTCGTGTCAAAGCTCTACTCAGACGCGTTCGTATGATTAAGGAGGAGATCGTAACCGATGGAAATTCGCCAAAATCGAACCAGGTGCTCACATTTGGCGATCTTATTGTTGATTTGAACCGCCGTGAAGTGCGCTTGAAAGAACAAGCCCTGGCATTCAAACCAAAAGAGTATGAATTACTGCTCTTTCTGGCCCAACATCGTGGACAGGTGCTTTCGCGTGAATTTATTCTTGAAAAAGTGTGGGGGTGGGATTTTATTGGTGATAGCCGCACTGTTGACGTGCACATTCGCTGGCTGCGAGAGAAAATAGAATTAGAACCAGCCGATCCCCAAAGAATCATCACCGTACGCGGTGCAGGTTACCGCTTTGAGGGTTAGTAGAGTAGCATGGGCCAATCTATACGCTGGCGATTTGCTTTACCATATATATTATTATTAATAGTCTCATTAGGCGGCCTTGGTCTGTTCCTTTTCAACTTTGCTAAAACCACTTATCTAAATACCCAACGCACTGTCCTGCTTGATGAAGCCCGCGCGCTGGCCAGTTTGATAACACCTGCATTACAGCAAGATACGCCATCTACCTCTGCAAATCAATTAACTGTCGAATACACCAGCCTTTTGAATGTAAGAGGTACCATTATCCTTCCAAGTGGAGCCGTCGTAGGCGAATCCTCCCAAGATCCTGACCAATTAGATAATCAGATTACCATGCCTGAGATCCACAAAGCGCTACAGGGCCAGGAAGATGTCGAAACCCGTTTCAGCCAAACTTTGAAAATTGATATATTGTATGCCGCTGTTCCGATAAAACAGTCAGGTCAGATAATTGGTGTGGCACGTCTAGCAGTTCCACTCAGCCAGCTTCAGTCAAATATGACTGTTATTGGGAATACGATTATCGGAACGGTAGTTATTACAATCTTGCTGGCAATCTTGCTTGCAATTATTCTAACCAATTACACGATCCTGCCTTTACGCCGTCTCACCGATACCGTAAATCAGATGGATAATAGCGAGAATCCACATCCCAGTCCATCCGAAAGATTGGATGAAATTGGCCGTCTCGATCGGGCCTTTAGCCTCATGGCATCTCGCTTAAATACGCAGATCAAAGAACTGACTTCCGAGCGAGGTAAACTGGCAGCAGTATTAGCTAAAATGACCGATGGTATTCTGATTGTAGACGGAGAGGGCTGTGTCCAATTAATTAACCCGGCTGCTCAGCGTATCTTCAAAGTATCAGAATCAGAGGCGATCAATCATTCTTTGGTCGAAGTGATCCGTAACCATCAATTGGTGGAATTGTGGAAAAACTGTCTGCGTACTGAAGAGCAGCAAACCACCACATTAGAGACTGCTCCGGACCGACTATTTGTTCAGGGAATCGCCATACCCCTGCCCCAAAACATGCCAGGAAGCACATTGTTGATTTACCAGGATCTAACCAGAGTTCGCCGACTTGAGATCGTCCGGCGGGATTTCATCAGCAACGTTTCGCATGAGCTGCGCACACCGTTAGCATCTCTGAAGGCCCTCACTGAAACGCTGATGGAAGGCGCCTTAGAAGATCCGCCTGCGGCGCGTAAATTCCTGGTTCAGATGGATAGCGAGGTCGACAATTTAACCCAAATGGTGCAGGAATTATTGGAGCTGACCCGGATTGAATCTGGAAAAGTTCCATTAAACCAAGTAGCTATCCAACCATACGAATTGCTAAAACCGGCCGTTGACCGGATGCAGCTTCAAGCCGAGCGGGCTAGATTAAATCTAGAACTTGAAAATCCGCAAAACTTGTCTCAAGTCAATGCCGACCCAGAGAGAATCGAACAGGTTCTGGTTAATCTCCTACACAATGCCATCAAATTCACCCTCCCGGGTGGAAAAATAATCGTTTCCGCCTATCAATCCGATGATATGGTTACTTTCTTCGTAAAAGATAGCGGTGTGGGAATTGATCCGGATGCTTTAAACCGCATTTTTGAGCGCTTTTACAAAGCGGACCGTTCTCGATCAGGCAGAGGAACCGGCCTGGGCTTATCAATTGCCCGCCATCTGATCGATGCACATGGAGGCCGGATTTGGGCTGAAAGCGAAGTAGGCCAGGGTAGTACCTTTTATTTCACGATACCATTGGCATAACATATTTGATTATTTGTCGGACAAAAAGCTTTTCAACCACCCTGGAATAATAGCCAGGGTGTTTTTTTATCACCTGAAACTGATTTGTAACTCTTTATTGTTAGTTAATTCTAATTTATTAAGCTTTTGTTTACAAGTCGTTAACATTTCTATCCGTTCTTGTTAAAACTGATTTGGTATCATAAGTTCACAGAAAGAATCTATTCAACTAGGAGGAAAAGAAATGTCTAATATGTTAAAGAAAATGTTGTTTGTTTTGCTTTTGGGTTCCTTAGCCCTAACTGCCTGCGCGCCAGCAGCAGCCACTCCGGCAGCACCTGCCGCTACCCAGCCACCCCAGATCATCACCCAGATCGTGGCCGGTACCCCGCAAACCATCGTTATTACCGCTACACCTGCGCCAGTACCAACCACTCTCGCAGCGGGTTCTGTGACAATCAATGCCGGGGGTGCGACCTTCCCACTGCCTCTCTACACCGAATGGACTTACGCCTACCAGTTTGTCGATCC
>DATFYI010000192.1:0-6454 GCA_035315125.1 Anaerolineaceae bacterium
CAGATTGTAGGTATTAACACCTCTGGCTTGACACCGGGCGCATCGCTGGCTATCCCGGCCTCGGCTGCCTGGGATACCGCTGTATCACTTGGGAAATTTGGACGGATCCGGCGCGGCTATCTGGGTATCCGTAGCCAACCAGTTGAGCTAAGCGCCGCGCTTCAGAGCCAAATCGGTCGTAGCCAGGCCACTGGTCTTTTGTTGGTCGGAATAGAAAATAACAGCCCGGCATCCAATGCCGGATTGATTGTCGGCGATATTCTGCTTGGAATTGCTGGACAACCGGTTGAAGAACATGACCAATTGCTTAGCTACTTGGCAGGTGATGTAATTGGTCAACCCGTCTCCCTCGAAGTCTCGCGCGGCGGACAGCGGCAAACTGTAACTTTAATGGTAGGCGAGCAAAAATGAACGCATTTGGCCAAATTAATAATTCTGCCATTCTGGCAGAACATATCAATGGTGTGATAAAACGCGTCCAGCGCAGCCTGGTATTGGTGCAAAATGGCCGGATGGGCGCCGGGGCCGGCATCATCTGGCGTCAGGAAGGCATTATCCTGACTAACAACCACGTCGCCGGCAATGGACACCTGGTTGTCTATCTTAAAGATGGCATTGAATATCCAGCACAGTTGGTTGGACGCGATGCAAATATTGATGTGGCTGTGCTCCAGATTGAAGCACACAACTTGCCAACAGCCTTGATCACAGACACACGCGATTTGAAAGTTGGCCAGTTTGTATTTGCAATTGGGCACCCTTGGGGCCAAATTGGCTATGTAACGATGGGTGTGATCAGTGCACTGACCAGCGCAACCGCCCGCGACAACCGGGAAATACCTATCATTCGAACCGATGTAGCCCTGGCCCCTGGAAATTCCGGCGGCCCGCTGGTGAATGCCGTGGGTGGTGTGATTGGGATCAATACCATGATCATCGGCGGCGATCAGGGCGTTGCTATCCCCAGCCAGGTGGCTAATTCTTTTCTGGAACAGTTGTTGCCCTCTAAGTACGAACCAGCCGCTGTTAGAGCAATGCAATCAAATTGATATAAAGCAGGCGCCTTTGCTTTTGTTGAGGCATTCTTGAGGCACACGCCTACGTAAAAAGTGGGCTGATCGATTACCGTTCAGCCCACTTTTAGTTAATATATCCCAAATAAATCTCCAAAAAGTTATTAATCCAAATTGGATAATCATAAATTTGCAGTCGTATTCTTCAAACAGTCAAATGTAAGGTTTTTAATGGATAATTTAAAATTGGCGAAGGCATTGGCTAATGTTATAATTTCACTTGAAATTCGTGCCTCATAAAAAACATCCTAAAGCAGGATCATTCCTATGCCAAAAAGACTTATTCTGGTGGCCGGCAACATTGGATCTGGGAAAACATCCCTGACTAAACGTATTGGCGAACGACTTGGCTGGTGTACTGCCTATGAGTCTGTCGCCGACAATCCCTATCTGGCCAATTTCTATGCAGATATGCGCCAGTGGTCTTTCCATCTGCAAATCTACTTCCTGGGACATCGCGCCCAGCAACATCTCGATATGTGGGAAAACCCGTGCTCGGCGATCATCGATCGCAGCATCTACGAGGACGCCTTTATTTTTGCTCGCGCCCTGTATCAAATGGGTAATCTTTCAGAGCGGGACTATCAGTCCTATAAACGGGTATTCGACCTAGTCGTTAAAGGGCTTCCTTCTCCTTCATTACTGGTTTACTTGAAGGCTCCGGTACCGCTGCTAATGGAGCGAATCCAGTACCGCGCCCTGGAAATGGAAACCAGTATCAGCGCCGACTATCTCAACTTACTAGATTCTTTTTACCAGGATTGGATCGTTAATTTTGATATTTGCCCTGTCTTAACCATTCGCACCGATGACCTGGATTTCGTAAACCAGCCCAGCCATCTGGAAACAGTCGTCGAGCGTATCCAGGATAAGCTGGCAGGCAACGAAGAACTCGTTTTTTAATGCCCTGGTAAGGTAAAGAAAAATATGGTCCCTTGATCCGGTTGGCTACTGACACCTATCTGGCCTTGATGTGCCTCCACGATACCTTTGGCGATAGCCAGTCCCAGACCTGCCCCGCCGCTTGAACGGCTTCGTGACCTTTCCCCTCGATAAAATTGTTCAAAAATATGCGGCAGATCGATAGCTGGGATGGCGCTACCGGTATTTTTAACTTCGACTTTGACACCGCCCAAATGGACACAGGCCTGGATAAATACACTGCCACCGGCAGGCGTATATTTGATAGCATTACCAACCAGGTTCGCCAACACACGACTAATTCTCTGGACGTCCATTAATACGGGGTCGACACCGGGTTCTACCAATCCGTCTAGCAGGATTCCGCTACGGATGGCCAGCTCTTTAAAACTTTCAATCGTGTCGGAAATCAAATCGGAAATTGATCCCCGCTCCAGATCCAACTTTAATCCACCGGCATCGATCTTTGCCATTTGAAAAAGATCATCGATCAGAATCGAAAGCGATTGAATATCCTTTTTTGCGTTGTGCAAATATCGTTGTACCGTTTCCGGCTCATCCACCAATCCATCGGCCAAAGCCTCCACGATTGCACGAATCGAAGCCAACGGCGTTTGCAAATCGTGTCCTACCCAGGCCACCAGATCCCTTCGCATGGTGTCCAATTCTTTTTTATCTCTTTCGGCGGTTTCAAGTTGGACTGCCATCTTATTAAAACTGGCGGCTAACTGGGCTAATTCATCGCGGCCAATATCTGTTATATGAATATCGAAATTTCCATTCGCAATTTGATGCGCCGCCTCATTTAACTTGGTAATCCGGACCGTCAGGGTCTCCGTATAAAAAGTTCCCAGTATGGTGGCAATTCCACCTGCAAAAAGCAGCAACACTGTCGCTAATAATAAATCATGTTCGCTGGCAAACATCAGTCTGGCGGTAATCCATACATTAATAAAAGTCAACAGGCTGGAGAGAATATAGCCACTTAAAAGGGAAACTTGCAATCGAGGAGAGCGGTTGATCCAACCCGTTCGGTAAGCACCATAACCGACGATAACAGATAGAATGGAGGTGATGGTCAAGAAAATTGCCATAAGTCTGGTATCCACCAGTGAAGGGCGCATCAGCCAGGTAAATATCAGCAGAGCGATTGCGACCATCAGGGCAATTCCCAGGGCTAATCTTGCCGGTGAGCTCATCGAAATACTTAATTTTCGATCCAATTGAACCTCCTCAAAGTTTCACGCTTTATTCTCTGTTTTCACGGCTCAAAGCGATAGCCTACTCCCCAAACTGTGATGATATGAGTTGGCCTGGAAGGGTCTTTTTCAATTTTTTCCCGCAATCGGCGCATATGCACGGTGACCGTGCTGGGATCGATATAATCGGATATGCCCCAGATTTTATCCAGCAGTTGGTCTCGACTGAAGACTTGACGAGGAGATTGGGCCAACAACCATAACAGATCAAATTCTTTTGAAGTCAGCTCAATTTCCCGGTTATCTACCTGGACAATTCTGGTCTGAGGATTAATTACCAGTTCCGTGAAGGTCAACGGGGCTGCCAGTCTTTTTTCTTCAGCAGCCGGCCTTGTCCTGCGCAAAACCGCCCTGACCCGGCTGACCAGCTCTTGCGGGCTGAAGGGTTTGACAACGTAATCGTCGGCTCCCATTTCTAAACCGGAAATCCGGTCAGATTCTTCTCGTCTGGCGGTCAGGATGATTATAGGGATTTCACCAGCCTGGCGCACTCTTCTGGTAATTTCATAACCGTCCACAAAAGGCAGCATGATGTCCAGAACGATCAGATCCGGCGACTGACGTGCCAGAACCTCGAGAGCTTGCTGCCCATCCGAAACTGGAATGACCAGGTAACCCGCCCGCTTCAAGTAAAGACAGACAATTTCTTGGATGTTCTGCTCGTCTTCTACCACCAGGATTGTTTCTGCCATAGCTGCTATCCTTCATCCGATCATTTTTTCTAGACACATTATAAAATTGCCAGATTAAGAAAACAAAAAGGAAAGCTTACAACATTATTACATAATCTGTACCGATATTGTAAGAATATCGTAATGCTTTATCTGTTGTTTCGTAAGAAAATATTAATAGATTAAACCTGGAGGTAATTAATGGTAATTCTGATCCTATTTTCTGTTCTGTCCGGACTGGTGACGGTAATCTCACCGTGCATTCTGCCAGTCTTACCCATTGTACTGGCTTCATCCGTCGAAAAAGGCAAAGCCCGCCCTCTGGGATTAATTACCGGTTTAATCCTGAGTTTTTCTTTGTTCACACTGGCGATCTCGCAAATTGTCTCACTTTTTGACCTTTCAGCCAATGTTCTTAGATTAATAGCTGTGATCGTGATCGGATTACTTGGCCTGGGAATGATACTCCCAGCTATTAATAATCTCTTCCAGAAAGTACTCGGTCAAATCCCTGGACTGCTGCCTCAATCTCCTCCAAATGGATCTGGTTTTGGCGGCGGTTTGATTACCGGCGCCTGTCTAGGATTGGTTTGGGCGCCATGTGCGGGTCCAATTTTGGCTGCCGTCACCACCCTGGCCGCTACGCGTGCAGTCGATGCCGGGGCTGTGCTGGTCATATTGGCCTATGCGATTGGCGCCGGGGTTCCTCTTTTAGCGATTGCTTATGGCGGCCGTGCTGTGCTTCATAAAGCTTCTTTCGTCACACGCAATCCTCAACGGGTGCAACAAAGTTTTGGCTTTGTCATGCTGCTCACCGCCGGTTTGATTGCCTTCAATGCGGATACATTGGTAACCGCCTGGGTTACCAATCTGGTGCCGGCGCAGTGGAGCAACCAGCTCAACGCAGTTGAAACCAACTCGCTGGTCGACCAACAATTAGTCAAACTAAGCCATTCCTCAAACTCGATCCAGATAGTCTCCACTCCTAACCCAGAGATAAGTCCCATGCCAAAAACCATCGATCTTCCTGATCTGGGACCAGCCCCAGAGTTTGTCGGTATTGATCACTGGCTCAACAGTACTCCGCTAACTTTGCAGAGCTTAAGAGGGAAAGTGGTACTGGTTGATTTTTGGACCTTTGATTGCATTAATTGCATCCACACCCTGCCCTATGTTGCTACCTGGTACAACAAATATAAAGATCAGGGTTTTGTGGTAATCGGCGTGCATACCCCGGAATTTGCCTTCGAGCAGGATACCTCAAACGTGGCCCAGGCCATTGCTCAATACCAGATCAAGTATCCGGTTGCACAGGACAATGAATATGCTACCTGGAAGGCTTACAACAATGGCTATTGGCCGGCAGAATACTTCATCGATGCTCAGGGTAATATGCGACATATTCATATCGGCGAGGGCAGCTATGATCAATCTGAACAAATCATCCAGCAGTTATTAGCCGAGGCTGGTAATCCGGTTGAAAATTTCCAAAAGAAATAACAAATCAGGCTCGATAAAGCTGCCTGGCAGTACGATAAAGATTTCTTAGAATATCAAAACGGGATCCTTGAAATTTTGCATCACGGCTGCATGGCGCCATGCAGAATGGAAAGCGAGGCCGAATAGATTCCAGGTAAGCTGAAGATGACCCCAAAACCAAATCTGGCTCTAAAAAGGATTGTGACAAATTTATCCCTCAGCCCGTTTTGATTTATAGTGGAAGCCACTCAAATCGCGTAATCGTTCAGCAGCGGTCTCTGGCGTCAGGTCACGTTGCGGCATGCCCAACATTTCAAAACCCACCATGAACTTTCTTACCGTAGCCGATCTCAATAGAGGCGGGTAAAAATGAGCATGAAGATGAGAGCCCGGATAATTGCTCCCATCGCTAGGTTCCTGATGGAAGCCCATCGAGTAGGGAAAGGATATTTCAAACAAATTATCGTAGCGCGTGGTCACCTGGCCAACAATATCTGCCAGACCGCTTACCTCTCTGGTGGATAATTCAGGCAACGAGCCGGTATGCCGGTTGGCTACTAATAAGATCTCGAACGGCCAAACCGCCCAAAAGGGAACCAAAGCGGTAAAAAGATCATTCGACGCCACCAGTCTATCTTTCTGAACCAGCTCGGCTTTAAGATAATCGCATAGTAAGCAATTGCCCTGGTCCTGATAGTAATCGTCCATCCGTACCAATTCCACAGCAGGCTCGTTAGGAATACGCCCGGTAGCCCAAACCTGGCTGTGGGGGTGTGGATTGGAACAACCCATCATGGCGCCTTTATTTTCAAAGACCTGCACATAATGGATATAATCCAGACGGCCCAGGTCAAAGGTTTGCGCCGTCCAGGCTTCTACCACAGCTTCCACTTCAGGCTGACCAAGCTCCGGCAAAGTCAAATCGTGCCGCGGAGAAAAACAAACAACCCGGCAAATCCCGGCCTCAGGCTCCGCTCTAAACAAACCACGCAACGGAATTTCCTTTCCGGCTGTTTTTTCCGGCAACAATAGTGCTGGAAAGTCGTTATCG
>DATFYI010000193.1:0-3890 GCA_035315125.1 Anaerolineaceae bacterium
CTTTCAGTTCAATCACCTGAAAGCGACCATCTAAAATCCTGTCCCGCAAATAACTGTCTTGCTGCTCAGGTGAAGTGTTTGAGGCAATCAAAGTAACCGTTTCCTGCCTAACAGCCTGGACATATCGCATATCCATCAAAGCAAAGCGGCGCTCTGTAGACCATTCGCTTTCTTTGACCCGGTTGAATTCATCGATACTCAAAACGTGTATATCCTGCCAGAATTCGAGTTTATTCTCAGCTTCAGGGTTTTCACCTGGCTTCAGATCAAAGGCACGCTTCAAATTATCCAGAATGCCGACCATGTTGGTGTAAGCTGCCTCAATCCGGTTACGAAGGCAGCAAGCGATTGCTATTTTTAGCAGAAGCGTTTTAGCCTGACCATGATCACCCCAAAGGAATATCCAGCCGTAACAATCTTGAATGACTTGCTGAACTGCGTCTCTCGCTTTCCAGGCATTATTGATATTCTTGATAATTGACCAGTCAAGACCATCAATTTCTGAGATAACTAATCCATAGCGTTTAGCATCTTCTCTAATTCGGACTTGATAGGAATTAGGGCAAATCATAAATCTGGTATAACCTTCTTCTCCAGGGATAGCAGGAGCCCTAAAAGATCCTTCTCCGTGACATAATGGACAATCTGGATAACAAGATAATCTATGTTCTTCCCAACTTCCATCATTAGCTTTATCTGTCATTATTTTCCATTCGGCAGGTGTCAATGTTCGCCAAGTATGATATGCGGTCTTTATTTGCTCTTTAAGTTCTATGTCATCCATTTCACATCTCCCTAAATGCTTCGTCTATTTTGGCTCGTTCGTTTGGGTCTTCTTGTACGGGCGGAATATGATTTTTGTTATTACTGTTTATGGGTAGCACCAAATTTCCCCATGTTTCTCTTACTTGAGTTAGGCTTGGTGGTTGTCCCTTTATTCCACGCCAATCACACAAATACCATAATCCACCTGGACTGTAATCAGTTTCTATCTTTGAAATATCTTCTGGTTTGTATTTCTTGGCTTCTCCGAATATGCGTCCTTTATTCTTTTCGAGATCCATAAAGGTTACTTTAGATAAAATAAAGGCAATCGGAAAATAATCAATTTTTGGTGTACCAGCTTTAGCTGGTAAGTTATTCTTAATATGGTTTTTCTTAGTATTGTTATTCTTTGTTTCACCAGGTGAAAGGGGTTTTTCACTACGTGAAAGAGGTATTTCATCAGGTGAAAGACTATGTTCATCAGGTGAAAGACTGGCATACTTTTGAATATTAGGTGTCCATATATCAGAGATGGTTATTTCGTGGTAAGACTTCAAGTTATCTTTCTTGATTACAATAGTTATCAGACCTGCTTTTGTTAATTCTATCTTCGCCTTTGAGACTGCCCCCATGCTCATTTTACAAGCCAGAGATAAAGTAGGGGTTGATTGGTAACATGTTCCACTGTCGCCAGCTACCCGCTTTAGATGGACGTAAAGCCTGAAAGCAATCATTGATAAATTAGCATCGTCTACCATGTTTGGAATTTGGGTAAAATACTTTCGTAAGTCCCCCTCATCTTTTATCTGATATTGCGTCATTGTAAACCGTCCATGCGCTTTGCTCCTGGTAAATAAAAACCACCTTAATGAAAATTTGTGGTAGCGTATTCACCAAAATATTCAATTGCCGCCTTGTCATAAGAATGAGCAGCTTCTTCAGTAGTGTCATAAAAACCAAGATGCTTAATTTTTCCGTTTTTACGTATACGGGCATTCCATTTATTTAGCGGTTTGTAATAACGAACTCCCTTATAACCGGAAGTATTATTAACTGCTAATTTGGTATTACCGTGATTTTCGTGCTTAGTACATACCCTAAGATTAGATTTTTGATTATCAAGTGTGTCGTGGTTGATATGGTCTGTGTCAAATCCTTTTGGCGTGTGCATTATTTCGCGGTGCATCAGGATCGAATGATCGCGACGGGCATATCCCGTAGGTGACAAATTCCATTTCCATCTAGTGAGCCATTCGTAATCTTCATCATCGACCTTAGCGAACTTACCTTGTGAAAGTGGTATCAATTTCATTGGATTGCTCCTGTTAAACAAAAAACCTTTTGAGAGGCTTCCGGCCTTTGGCGATCCCTGGGTGTGGGAAAGTCGTCAGCCTCTCGAAAGGTAATCACCCAATTCGTTCTGCAGGCGCCAACCTGTTATATACTATTTTAGCACGATATTGTCTTTAGCGCACCACGACTTTCCGGGCCTGATCAATCATTTTGCACTCGAACCGGTTGTGATACCATCTGGAACTCGATCACCCACACCCACGGGTTGACATCCCAGCCATAACCTCGCTTTTTGTTGAGACTATCCCACAAAGCCTCATAAGCAGCTCTGGCAGTCATAAAGCCACCATCTTTTTCTGGAAAAGCCGGGTAAATCATGGTCGGATTTGAGTGCCTGCTTCCAAGATTGTCAGCATGTCCAGCAATCCCTTCCGCTTTGGCATCCTTCTCTCTGATTTCCTGCACCCGCTCCACCCGGATATTTTTGATTTCCAGGTTGATGCGACTGGCCCAGCGAGGCATAAATATCGAGGCTGTCCACTTTGGAGCATCATCATTACCCCGCGCCTCATCGGCAGGCCATTGACCAGGATAATCTGTGCATCCTACTGGTAAATCAGCCCGATATTCAATCTTGTTGTCCCTTGTCGATTTTGGTTGCGTCTCTCCCGGCCAAACTAAGGCAAAAGTTTCTCTCACCCATAGTCGGGCGCTTGGTTCTCCATAAGGACATTTGCGACCTCCGGTTTTATAAGCTTCTTTGTTTATTTTGATCACCCGCCTGGTCTGTGTCTTTCTACCATCCAGGATCGACCGTACCATTCCTGAAGAAAATATTATTGGATGCTCTTTCGTTTCACTCATATCATCACCTCTCTGCGTCAATCATTTTACAGATCCGCGGGCGAGGGCGAGGGCGGCTGTCCACTCTTGCATAGCAGCAACCAGATTGTCAAGGCCATCCCAATCGTCTTGTGCGGTATGGCGCATGTCTCTAGCAATGGCTAAATGCAACTTGTTACCCGCCTCGATCAGCGCATCCTCGAGAGGTCGGGTTTGCCAGTCAATACGTATCATTGCAGCATGTCCACAACATTCGTTGTCTGAGCACTGAACCGTATTGCCAAAATTTCTGACTATTGCCGGTTTTCCGCACCACGGGCACGGACGAAGTTTTTCATCCATCATTTCACCTTCCTTTCGGAACTTCAAATTCCACAAGAACCACTGCATTCATTGTCCCACAAATCCATCTGCCCCTTGTCCTGCGGGCTGTCCAAGTCGCACTCGTTGAGCGGTTTGCGCTGGACGTTTACGAACAAGTCGTAGGGCGGTCGTGCTTTGCGTATTTGATTATCAACCTCTACGGCTTTCTGCCAATCTTCTGAATGTTTGATTTCATTCCATTCTCGACGAGAATGATAAGGACAAAAATAACATGCGCTACGCGTTGGTATTTCTAGTCCATGTCTCTCAAGCCATAACTGGCAGTCGTGGCGCGTCATTTTACGCTCGATCAACGGCCAGCGATTGGTGATGTATTTCACGTCGCTTTCTTTCATGCGCTGAAACTCATCGAGCGAGATGCCAATCCATTGTTCGATTGGTTGACCAGCACGAACTGACTGTAAATAACGGCGCATGGGTGCGATTTTCCAATCACCAGTACATTGGCGTTGTATTTGTCCATTACTTATGCCGTTAGTAGTAAAGGCAGGAATATCAACTCTACCATAATCATTAATGGCGGCATTGTTGCGCAGGGATTTTACCGTCACCACCTTCACGCCTCGCTCTTCCAGCCAGGGCGTCCAGCGCTTCGCAAATTCATA
>DATFYI010000194.1:0-30184 GCA_035315125.1 Anaerolineaceae bacterium
GCAAAAATGCGCGGTACCAATTCATTCGCGGGCGGCAATAATTAAAACGGTTGATTCTTTTCGGTTAGAATTAGATTTCGGCGCTGCTTGGCAGTGTTGGCTGGGCGCTGGTGAAGTTTTTTGGATCGGATAGCATGGATGAGATAGCTCTGGTGCAGGCTGCTCAACAAGGCGATCTGGATGCGTTCAATCGCCTGATTTTATTTTACCAAAATCTGGCCTACAATCTGGCTTATCGTATGTTGTCAGATAGTCCGGCTGCTGAAGATGCCACCCAGACGGCCTTTCTGTCTGCTTATCGGAATTTGAAAAATTATCGCGGAGGATCGTTCCGGGCCTGGCTGCTGCGCATGGTTACCAATACCTGTTACGACGAGCTACGCCGGTTGAAGCGTCATCCCACCACCGCGCTTGAACCGTCCGATGCTGAAGATGACGAGGAGATAGAATCGCCGCGCTGGCTGGCAGACGACCATTTGAGCCCGGAACAGACCCTGGAACAATTAGAATTAGAGCGAGCCGTGCAAAACTGCATCAACAACTTACCAGAAGATTTTCGTTTGGTGGTTATTATGGTGGACGTGGAAGGAATGGATTATCAAGAAGTATCCATCGCTGTCGGTAAACCATTAGGGACTATTAAAAGCCGCCTGGCGCGGGCTCGCCTGCGCATGCGGAATTGTTTGGAATCCGTCAGGGAACTTTTACCGGCTGGAATACGTCTTGAAAGGGAGGAAAGATAATGAAAGTGCAACTTTCTCCCAAGGAATGGCAGCAAATATCGGAATATCTGGATGATCAGCTCCCGCCCAAGGATAAGAACCAGCTCGAAGATCGAATTCGCCTGAGTCCTGACCTGCGAGCAGGGCTGGAGGAATTACGCCAGACCCGGCTGGTGTTGCGAAGCGTCCCGCAGCGAAAAGCTCCGCATAATTTTACATTGACGCCTGAGATGGTTCGACCACGCTCCATTTCTCGCCTGTTCCCTGTTTTAAGTTTCTCATCCGCCCTGGCGACTATCTTAATTGTTGTAACGTTGGTATTAAAGCTGCTCCCTTCCGCCTCTTCCTCCAGCGCGCTGTCGGCGCAAAACCAGGCAGCGCCGGCTGCTCCGGCAGCACCCTTTACCTCGATGGCTGCTCAAAATAATGCCACCGTTGAAACACAAACTTCACCAACCGCAGAGATCGTTATCTGGGGTCAACAGCCGAACACCCTGCTTGCAAATAATTCCCAGAGGGTGGGCGCAGGCGCCGTACCCCAAACCAACCCATCTGCACCCACTACCGCTCCCCTGCTTGCCCCAGGTGCGATTGAGTCTCAGCCAGCCACCGCAGAGCCGGCGCAGGCGCCCGCGCTGGCTCCCGCTCCTGATTTGTCCAGCCCGCCGGTTGCTCCAGCTGCTGGGGCGACCGAACCGAATGCGCAGGTTCTGGCCGTACCGACCAATCCAGTCCCCATCAGCGCCGCACCAGTAAATCCCAAAAGAGCCAGCCCGATCCTGGGTATCCCCGCCCATAATGATCAAGGTAAAATCATTACAGAAGCCACTCCACAGCCATCCGATACGGAACCCGCAACGTCTCAGCCGGCTGAATCTCAGCCGCAGGCGCAGTCATTCCCGTCCTGGATTCTGCTTGAAGCAGCCCTGGCCGTGATTGCGATTGCAACCGGTTTGGGGGCGTATTCTTTGTGGCGGAAAGCAAAAATGTGAGCGAAGAATCATCGGTCAAATATTGCCCGTTATGTGGCACAGCGCTTATCATACGCAGCCAATTCAGAGAGGGTCATTTGGCTTGCCCGGCTTGCGGTTGGATTTATTATGCTGATCCGAAGGTCGCCGCGGCGGTGCTGGTCGAACAAAATAACCGGGTGCTTCTGACTCGCCGGGTCAATGAGCCGGCGCAAGGCATGTGGAGCCTGCCGGCCGGTTTTGTCAACGCCTATGAAGACCCGGCCAGGGCTGCCGAGCGCGAGTGTCTGGAAGAAACCGGCCTGTTGGTATCCGTCACCGGCTTGGTCGACGTCGTTTCAGGCCGGGAGCACCGGCGGGGCGCCGACATCGTCATTATTTATCGAGCCGAGCTTAGGGGCGGCAGTTTGCGCGCCGGAGACGATGCGGATCAGGCGGCTTTCTTCGACCGGCAGGAGCTTCCCCCGCTGGCCTTCCGGGCTACCCGCCTGGTTTTGGGCGAGAAATAATCGGGGGAAAGACCTTAACCACGAACCACACGAAATATAAAAAAAATCAATCCGTAGATTGTGTTGAAGGGCTTATCCCTGACGCCGTCAGCCGGAAAGCCGTAGGCATTGGTCTTTTTTCAGCGCCGTAGCGATCGCCAACTAGGCCAGGAGATTGCTTCGCAAAGCCTCGCAATGACACTCATTATGTCACTGCCGTATATGAACGAAGCAGCCTTCACTTACGAACGCCAATGAGATTGCTTTGGCGAATAAAGCATTCGCACCTGCGGCAAAGACACTTTTCCTAACTTGTGTAAGTCCTGAATTTTGTCTGGGTCTTTGATAGGGGTTATTTGACGGTTGTGATAGAATTAAGATAAACAGGACTTTTGTTCGATGCCAAAACCAGCTTTGAAATCTAAAAAAAGCAGCCCCAAGACCTTTACCAAGAAAGCCAAGCCCCTGCACGAGACTAAACCCCGGCCGGCTGGAAAAAAGATGGCAAAAAAAACGACCGGGCGCAGGGCGTCCGCCAAACCTGGTTGGCATCTGAACAGCATTTCAAATGAGCGTAAGCTGGATGTGCTGGGGGTAATTCTGGCCCTGACCGGCTTATTAACCCTGTTAAGCCTGGTATCGCGGCAGCGCGGCGATGTGACCGGTGCCTGGGTCACTTTAATTTTTCGTTTGACCGGTTGGGGAACCTTCATTCTGCCGGTGCTGATTCTCCTGGCAGGGCTGTGGCTGGTATTTAGAAATGTAGAAAAACTCCCGCTGCTTTCGGCCGAAAGACTAGTGGGTTTGGCCTTGCTGTATCTCAATGTCCTGACCTGGATGCATTTGCTGGCCGGCGGTGGTTGGGATCTGGCAAACCAGATGAAAGGCGGCGGATATCTGGGTGCGCTGTTTGAACAGGCCTTTACCAGTGGATTGGGAACGGCCGGGGCAGTGGTGGTATTGGTAGCCTGGTTATTAATTGCTCTGGGTTTGACTTTTGATCTCTCCATACCCGATCTATTCCGCAAAATCAGCCCTTTTTTCTCGCAACTATGGAAGAAAATTAGAGCGCAGCAGCTCGCCATCGCTGCGAGAGCAGCGTCCGGTCAGGCATCTAAGCCGTTACAGAATAATCAGACGCCGCCAGGCTCACAGGCCAGCCCGCTTCCTCCCGAGTTTCACTCCTTGAATTTTCTTCAGAAAAATGAGAAGCCAGCTCAAAGCGCTTCAGCCAACGCCACAGCCGGCTCTCAAGTTGGTTCGGCAGCACCGTCCATCCAGATAGCGCCTCAGCTTGGCGGCAGTACGGCGCCCAGCGCTGCAACTCCCTGGGTTTTGCCTGTGGTTGAGGCCATCCTCGATCCGGCTACGCCGGTTTCGATACAAACCAACCTCGATCAGGATCGCGCCCATTTGATTGAGGAGACCCTGGCTTCATTCGGCAGCCCGGCCCACGTGGTGGATATCTCGCGTGGCCCTACCGTTACCCAGTTTGGAGTAGAGCCGGAATTTATCGAAAATAGAAACGGACGTACCCGGGTGCGGGTAAGTAAAATTGTCTCGCTGGCAGATGACCTGGCCCTGGCGCTGGCAGCGCCGCGCATCCGCATTCAGGCTCCCGTACCCGGCCGCAATTATGTTGGTATCGAGGTGCCCAACCCGGAGATCAGCCGGGTGACCCTGCGTGAGGTTTTGGAAAGTGAGGCGTTTCAAAAGGTTAGAGCCGTGCTCAGGTTTGCCCTGGGCCAGGACGTGGCGGGTAGATCGATCGCCACCGATTTATCATTACTGCCTCATCTGCTGATTGCCGGCACAACCGGCTCTGGCAAATCCGTGTGTGTCAATTCGATCCTGTGCTGTTTGCTGATGAATAATACACCTGTAGATCTCAGGGTTGTGCTGGTCGATCCGAAACGGGTTGAATTGACCAACTACAACGGCATTCCGCATTTATTGGCGCCGGTGGTAGTAGAGGCTGAGCGGGTGGTAGGCGCTTTGCAATGGATGCAGCGTGAGATGGATGCTCGCTATCACAAATTCGCACAGGCCGGAGTGCGTAATATCCATGAATACAATCAAAAGCAGTCAAACGATCATTTACCCTTTTTGGTAGTAGTCATTGACGAGCTGGCCGATTTGATGATGCTGGCGCCGGACGAGACTGAGCGCAGTATTACCCGCCTGGCCCAATTGGCCCGCGCCACCGGCATCCATTTGATTCTTGCTACCCAGCGCCCATCCGTGGACGTGGTGACCGGCCTGATCAAGGCCAACTTCCCGGCCCGCATTGCTTTTGCGGTGGCTTCGAACGTGGATAGCCGCGTCATCCTGGACCAGCCCGGGGCCGAACGGCTGCTGGGGCGCGGCGATATGCTTTATCAGGCTCCGGATGCATCTGCTCCGGTGCGTTTGCAAGGGACTTATGTCTCGGAAAGTGAAATCCAACGCCTGGTGGATTATTGGCGGTTGCAGTCGGCAACGGTCGGGTCAAGCCAGGTGGCCGCCCAGGGTGAACCGGTTGATAGCCTGCCGCGCGGGGTTCCGTTAAAACAAACGCCGCTCTGGGAGGAAATTACCAGCACGGAAGACGGCGACCCGCTTTTGCCTGAAGCGATTGACCTGATCCGGCGGGAAGGGCGCGCCTCGATCACATTGCTCCAGCGCAAAATGCGTATAGGTTATACACGCGCCGCCCGTTTGATCGATACGATCGAATCCAAGGGCATCATCGGCCCATCGCAAACCAATTCCCCGGTGCGCGAAGTGTTGGATTACGGTCCGACTGCTCCACCAAAAGAAGATTGAGACTGATTTTAGTTGCCTTTTATTCAATCTTCTTAAAAACCTACTACCTGTGAGCTATCAGCCATGAGCTACCAGCTAAGAGCTAAGAGCTTTTAGCTTTCCTATCCCATATCACCCATTTCATATAAAACCAGCGCGGTCGCTACCAGTGCGGCCGTTTCCATGCGCAGGATGCGTTTCCCCAGGCTGACCGGAATACATCCGGCCCGGCGAGCTTGTTCCGCTTCCTGATCGGAATAGCCCCCTTCAGGACCGATCAACAGGGCCACATTCCGCTCTGCATTGCTGCCGCTGGCTGATCGCTGCAGGTAGCTTTGCAGCGCCTGTCGCAGGCTGACGCTCGTCTCCTTCTCCCACAGGAAGAGAACCAGTCCATGCTGGCTGGTGGTTTTGAGCGCCCGTTTGAATTTTAAAGCGGGGCTCAAGCTGGGCAGCAGGCCGCGCCCGGATTGTTCGGCGGCTTCGCAGATGATGCGATTCCAGCGTTCCTGCTTGCCGGAGATGTCTTTTTCCGTCTGCACCAGACTGCGGCTTGTTATAACCGGCGTGAAGGCCGCTGCCCCGGCTTCGGTGCATTTTTGCAGCATCGTCTCGAACTTTTCACGCTGGGTGAGACCCAAATACAGGCTGACACGCCCGCTCGGTTCACCCTGGCAGGCTTGCCTGCCCTTGATTTTTCCGGTTACAGCATAAGCCGATGCCTGTGCGATCTCCACCCGGTATTCAAATCCGGAATTGTCCAGCGCCATGACCTCTTCACCAATTTTTAAGCGTAGCACCTGGGATATTTGGTGGGAGATCGCTTCCGGGAAGCGGACTTCGCCAGCGTTTATGCAATCAGTCGGCAGAAAAAAACGGTTCATGCTCTCTTATTCAATTTGTACTGGGGTTTACTCGGGCTGAGCAAGGTCTTCGGCGCCAGTAATTACGACTGTATATTCCCCGCGCGGTTCTTCTTTCTCAAGTTGAGAAATCAGTTCTGCCAGGCTGCCTCGGCACACGCTCTCAAACAATTTGGTCAGATCGTTGGCGATAGCGGCCCGGCGGTTGCCATAAACTGTCAAAGCGTCCTGCAGAAAGGCTTTCAGCCGATAGGGGCTTTCGTAAAAGATCAAGGTGTGTGGGCTGTTTTGATCTACTGTCAAAAAGCGCCGGCGCGCCCCTGCTTTATGGGGTGGGAAACCTCGAAATGTGAAGCTGTGCACTGCCAGCCCGGAAAGTATCAGGGCGGTGATCAAAGCAGTTGGCCCCGGAATGGCAGTGAGCGGCAAGCCGGCCTGAATGGCTGCCCGCACCAGCACGAAGCCAGGATCGGAAATAGCCGGGCTACCGGCATTGGTCACCAGCGCTACCGATTTACCTTCCTCTAACAAGGATAAAATTTTTGGAAAAACTCGGTCTTCGTTATATTCGTGAAAGGATAGCTGGGGCTTTTTGATATCGAAATGTTTTAGCATCAGCCCGGTCTTACGCGTATCTTCACTTACCACCAGATCTACAGCCCGCAGAGTTTCCAGGGCGCGCAAACTGATGTCGCCCAGGTTTCCGATGGGAGTGGCAACGATATAGAGCATGCTGCCAGTATATCATGGAAAGATTAGTGCCGGCGCTGCGCTCATTCAGGTTAAATCGCTCCTACTCGATTATATCCGCTTCCCCGGGATGATAATGGCGGATGTAATACTGGTATAAACCCCACTGCAGGCGCTGGTGGTATTGAGTCTCTCTATCGCTCGGAATAGATATCCCCTTTAGCAGGGCAGGGACCAGGCTTTCGGTCTCTTCTGGAGCGGCTTTTTGAGCTGCCAGAGGCTCCAAAAGCTGGTGAACTCTATTGAGATAATTGATTTGCTTGTGGATTTGATCCTGGAGAAACAGACCGCCGCGTCCGCCCACTAAAAAGTAATCTTGATAAATAGGTGAAGATAATTCACGTAGTGTTTCGATCCAGGCAGGAATATCCGCGTTGGCAAGGAACGGGGGCTGGCCCGGCATGACTGCATCACCCAGAAATACAATGTGTTGTTCGGGTAAAATGGCCCAAATTGCGCCCACCGAAGGCCCTGGATGGTATTCCAGCACCATTGGAGAGCTATCCCAATGGATGCGCATTTGCTGGGTGAAGGTGATTTCTGGCGGCGCCCAACGGATACTGCCCAAGCCGTTGTAAAGCTCCCATTCTGCACCGCTTTCTACAGATTGGATTTTGAAAGTCACCGGTCGATTCCGAAAGACCTGGGCCATTTTTTCTTGGCCCAGTACGGTGCAGTCCATCGCACGCGTCCCCAGCGTACGGTCGAAATGGCCATCCAGGTTGATCAGCAGCCGGTCGACGCCGCCGCCCAGGTTGAGCAGCGCAGAACGCCACGAGCGAGTATCATCGGGCCGGAATGGCGCATCGATTAAGATTAAACCGTGCGGCCAATTGATGGCCGCCAGTGTTACACCAGCATAGCTTGTTTCGATATTTACATGGGGTGCAATTTCTTGCATTCAAACTCCTTCTAACCCCTGGAGCTATCCGCAACCGGTATGGTAAACATAAAGCGGCTGCCTTCTCCAAGTTTGCTTTCAACCCAAATCTTGCCCCCATGCGCTGCTACCGCCAGCTTACAAAAAGCCAGCCCTAATCCCAAACCTTTTGGAAACTTTTCGGCTTGCAGACGGGTGTATTTTTCAAAGATCGTTTGCTGGCTTTCAGGTGCAATACCAGGGCCGCTGTCTTTAATCCAGACGGTTACCCAATGTCCATCTTGCATTGCGCCAATCGACAGGTTGCCGTGCAGCGGGGTGAATTTTGTCCCATTTTCCAGTAAATTTGTGATGACCCTTTTCACCATGTCCGCATCCACCATGACAGGCGGGATATCGTCCGGCACCTGATCCTCCAGGGTTTGTTTTTTACTCTCTGTAATCGGTATGACGGCATCCAGTGCATCATGCACAAGATCTTTAAGGTTGGTTGGCTGCTGGTTTGTAAGAGACTGACCCGATTCCAGGCGGTGGATATCCAACAGGCTATTGATCAGGCGCTGCATACGATCGGATGATCGTGTGGCGATATTAAAGACCGGTTGTAGCGTCGGAGCATTTTCGACCGGGATCAAGCTTTGCAGCATATCCAGGGCTGAAATAATATTTGCCAATGGAGAACGAAGATCATGATAAATCATCGCAATCAGATCTTCTCGCATGGAGTCTAAAGCTTTTCGCTCTGAGACGTCCTTGAAAATCCATTGCAGGTAGTCTTCATGACCGATATTAATTTTATGAACATAAACATCAACCGGCACTCGGTTGCCGTTTTGCGGCTGAATGTTGGATTCGTAATAAAAGGTGCCGCCGCCGGATAGATTGCTGAAATTTTCCCCCAGTTTTTCCCTCTGGACCAGGTGTAGATCCGAAACCAGGTGAGTCAGGAGGTCAGCCTTGACATAGCCAAATGAGCGCACTGCCTGCCGGTTTGCTTCCTGGATTTTTCCATCCCAGGTGGTAATCAGGATTGGGTCGATGCTGTCCTCGAACAATTCCTGATAGCGCCGGGTTGCTACCTGCAGGCTGCTATACAAACGCGCATTATAAACAGCCACTCCGGCGTGATCTGCAATCGTCTGTAGCAGCTCGAGATGCTCCTGGTTGAAGAAACCCGGTTCAGGATGGACGATCGTCAGAATTCCAACGATCTGATCCCGATTTAAGAGCGGCACGCAGATGGCCGATTTAGGCCCGGTTCGTTCTACCGTATCATCCGGCCGCCGTAGCCAGCGTTTATCAATACTGGTATCGGGCACCAATACAGCCTGGCGGTTGGCTAAAACCCAACCTGCCAGACCTCTATCCAGGGTGGCTTGCAATTGGTGTACTTTATGTGGAATGAGCTGGTTGTTATAGACAATGGCCGCATCGACCGGCGCCATATTCTCGTCCAAAATAATCAAACTACCGCGTTCTGCATTTACGTTTCCAACCGATAGAAATAATACCCGCGTGAGCACAGTGTGAAGATCGAGTGAGGTTGCCAGTTCACGACTGATACCAACTAAAAGCTCAAATGGTGATTGGGTTGTATCCTGCGGCATAATTAACCATCCCCCTTTATTATATATTGGTTATGCCGTTGTTGATATTCATTATCAAGATTTTTTATGTAGAATTTATTTGTAGTGATCGAAGCGAACAGAATGAGATGCTGAACCTGTCCAACTTTATATTGCTGGCAATTTCCCAGATATTCGGGATTAACGGAAAGGCCCGCTGCAATGGAATCCATCATTGAATTGAGTATAGCATATATTGAATATATTATAATGATGCCGGGTCGGCTGGCGAACGGCTAGCCAGCGGCAAGCGAGTGCCGTACGGCGTCGCAGCGTTCACAGTCGCCCCGTTGGCAAAGCAGCGCCAATGGATCAGCTTTGATCAGATCGGTCAGGCACTCAATCATCGCTTGAAGCGGAATCACACGAACCTGTGCCTCGCCAATCCTGGTCTGTTGAGTTATATCCTCTAGGAAGGGCGCAGCCTGTTCGAAACCATCCGAACAGCCCGGGAAATTGGGGCATTCCCGCACGCCATCGCTGGTTAACGCCCAGCGGATGAATTGTTTTCTTCCGGCCAATCGCTCGGCATAATGGATGCTGGTGTTTACGGTGTGGTCAACCCCCAATAATAAAACCAGTGCATCTTGTTCTGAAAGCAGTCGGATCGGTGCGAGGGGCTCTTGCAGGGTTTGGGCTTTTAAAGCTTCTTCGACATTCACACCCGTAAAAGATAGGATTGGGTGATCCGATCTTTTGGAGTAGGGTTGTTTGCGAAATGTTTCAGCGGTAACCCCGATAGTAGTGTCCACCGGCATGGCTGCCTGGAAAAATTCGGCCATCCGGTTGTTATCGCCGCCTCTGCCGTAAGCCATCCCGTTATCCTGTGGACCTTCTTCAGGGATGATCATGGTTTTGTAAGTAAATGCTGGCATCATCATGCCATCGGTAATCATGAGCAACCCCCCCAACAGGGTTTCGGCTCCGCCCCGAATTTCACCAAAAGAAGACAGTGAGGCATGTACAATCATCGGCCGGCGCCGGTCGCGGATGATTTGCCTGAGACCACCTACGATATCGCGAAATGTGATCATTCTTCCCCATCCTTATGAATGATAGGACTATTTTCTATGGTGTAGACTTGCCCGGTCAGGGCTGCGGCAGCCGGGCTGCTCAGGAACAGGGCCAGATGAATAATGGTTTCAATATAAGGCGAATTTTTATCTTCCCCCGCTGTTGGATCGATCTCTGCCGGGATCAGTTTAAATTCCCCTGGACAAATCGTATTTACACGAATATTATACGCCATTAGCTCAGCCGCTGCTGCACGTGATAAGCCTATCAATCCCATCTTGCTTGCAAAAAAAGCGCCTCGGCCATTCGTCATTAAAGCCGGTATGTTCGCAGCTGCAATGTTGATGATAATGCCCTGCCCCTGCGTTCGCATAGCTTGCCCAACCGCTTGGATTAAATAGAAAGGCCCGCTCAAATTGACATCCAGTGTCCGCTGCCAATCCCAGCCATCCATATCCAGGATACTGCTGTGCGGTTGAACACCGGCGTTGTTGATCAGGATATCGATTCGCCCCCAATCTTCTATAATTTGTTCCACCAGGGCGTGGACTGGCAGGTCTTTGGATATGTCTGCCAGGTAAGGTCGGGCAATACCGGTCTTGGATTGTATAAGCTCAATCGTTTTATCCAGGTTAATGGGCGTCAGGTCATTTGCGGCGACTCTGGCGCCGTGGGCAGCAAAAGCAACAGCCAATGCTCTGCCCAAACCACGCCCGGCTCCGGTGATTAAAACAACCACTTGATCAAGAACATGATGATCCAAAGCTGTCTCCATAGACTAGTCACTGCTCCCATTTTGCGATGGGCAAACGGGTATCTGCGCCCGGTTTTTATCTGCGTTGAGATTGAGCCCGAAATATGGGGAAGGATCGATGGTGTTTTTGATATCCAGCTCGTTGCGGAACTTGCCGCTGCCATCTTCCTGGACAATCGAAAAATGCAGGTGAACACCTACCGGTTGGTTTGGGTCGCCTGAATAGTCCCCTTGATCTCCAAGCAGGCTGCCGGCTTTTACAAAGACCTCTGAAGTCCCGGCTGGAAAATTTGGGGAAATAAACGAATTTCCCTGGGCATCCGCCATATGGGTGTAATAGGTCCAGATCTGGCGGCCTGGTATCAGCGGATCGCTGGGGATGCGGATGATCAGGCTGGATTTCCAATCCGGCAGACGAGTCAGGTATCCATCATAAGCGGCGTAGACCGGCGTTTGGTTGGGTTGGCTGCCGCCAAAGATATCGATGCCCTGATGCCGGTGGCCCGGCTGGAAGGTATCGCCCCACAGGTAGCCGATAAAACCGGAAGTCGGCAAGATAAAGGGCGCGTTGCCGCAACGCTGCAGCGCCTGTATGGCCCAGCCGGGATGATCTTGTGGGGCGCGCAACCAGGCTTCCACTTTAGGCGAGCGGGGTGAATCGCTAGTTCTCCTGTAAAAATAATAGGCTGTCACCAGCCCGCCCACAATCAGTGCGCCGGCAAAAATCTTGAGCGATGTTTTCATGGATAGGGAATATTATATCAATTCTGTTCTGGCAACGAGATTTTATGGAATACCGGCGTTTTGATTATTTCGTTGTACGGGGAGCTGATAACGGATTAGGGGAACGGATTGAGCGGATTACTGGGCTTCTGCTCGAATCCAGGCGTAGGGTGGCGTTGAAGGGCTCAAACGGGATGCCAGCGGTGGAAAAGGGATCAAGCCTGTCCTTAATTGCCCTTCAACCCATCATCCTGGCTTCTTCATTATATTCTTGATCCGTTCATTTCAGTCCCAAAATTTGTCGCCGGAATTAAGTCTTGCTGGATGCTGCCGTTCATCGACCAGGCTCCGGTGCGGGTAACTTGCACCGGCAAGATCTTTCCCATCAAGTTGTCTTCTGATTCTGCAAAAACCAGTTTGTTGGTGGGAGTGCGGCCTTTCCAGCGCTCTTTGACTTTCTCCTCAAACAGCACATCAACCGTACGGCCCAGATAACTGGCATGAATCTCGCTGACAATTTTGGCTTGCAGCTCTTCAAGCAGGCGAAAACGCCGCCATTTTTCCTGTGGCGGGACATTATCGATCATTTGGCGGGTGGCCAGCGTGCCTGGGCGGGCCGAATAGCGCGCCAGGTGGGCCACATCCAGGCGCAGTTCCGCCAGCAAATCGTAGGTATGCTGGAACTGCTCTTCCGTTTCTCCCGGGAAACCCACAATCACATCGGTGGCGATCGAGACGCGGGGTATGCGCTGGCGGATGCGCTCGACCAGCTGGCGATATTGCTCCACTGTGTAACCGCGATGCATGTTCGCCAATACCTCATCGTCGCCGGCTTGAATCGGCACCTCGATGTGTGGCATCACTTTTGGCAGATCCGCTACTGTATCCAGCAACTCGTCGGTCATCCAGTTGGGGTGCGAGGTGAGAAATCTCAAGCGCTCCACGCCATCCAGCGCATGCAGCCGTCGCAACAAACCGGATAAGCTCGGATAGTCTGCCTGATCCTTGCCGTAACGGTCGACAATCTGTCCCAGCAGGGTGATTTCTTTCACGCCTTGCATGGCCAGGGCGCGTCCTTCGGCCATGATTTCTTCCAGTAGGCGGCTGCGTTCCGGCCCACGCCGGTAGGGGATGATGCAGAAGGTGCAGGCATGCGAGCAGCCGTAGACAATGGGAATATTGGCCGAAACCAGGCGGCCGCGCTGCTCCACCGGCAGGCTTAAATCGCCGTCCATGGTTGCAAATCTCTGGCTGGTTTCTGCCAGCTCGATGCGCTGCCCTTCCTGTTCCATGAGGAACTTGATCAATGGCGCCGGGTCCGAAGGCGGCGAGAATACATCCACGTATGGGAAACGTTTCCTGAGCGGTTCGTTGTTCTTGACACCCACCAGGCAGCCCATCAAATTGATCACCAGGTTGGGTTTTTCTTTCTTCAAAGGGCGCAGCGAGCTTAAACGGCCATAGGCTTTATCTTCAGCGCTCTGGCGCACCACGCAAGTATTTAAGACGATAACGTCTGCCTCCTCCGGTTGCGCGGTGCCTTGGTACCCCAGGTTTTCGAGAGCAGAGGCAACTCGCTGAGAATCGGCCACGTTCATTTGGCATCCTTCAGTCCAGATATGGTATTTCATGAGGCTGATTATAACAAAAAATGAGGTACAATTCTTACAGTTCTACTCCGAATAGTTCCCTATTTTTATCTGGTAAAATTGGCTCTATGCGTCGAAAAAGAATGCGTCTAAGAAGGGCGCTCCGCTTGATCGCCGGAGTGCTGGTTTTATGTGGTCTGGCTGTTCTGGTTTATCAGATCCCTTATGTAAATTACCGGTTGAGTTGGCGTTTGGATGGCGTTGAGACCTATGTTTATTCGCTCATGCATCCGGTGGCCGGTTACCTGCCAACCCCGCTACCCGGCGCGACCACCGAGCTGGCTTCCGAGAATATATCGGTGAATATTCCTGAAGCGCCTTCCCAACCGGTTGAATTGGCTGCGACCCGTTCACCTATAATCGCCTCGGCGGTCTCGGCAACCACGCTGGCACAGGATCCAACCCAAACCCCCGGACCTTTGGCCACCCCGCTGCCCTCGCCAACCCCGCTGCCCGGTCGCGTCACCCTGCCGCCGCCTGTTTGGGAGGCTGAAGATTGGAATGACTGCGGTCCAACCACCCTTTCCCTTTACTTGAAGTTTTGGGGCTGGCAGGGCAACCAGTTTACCATCCAAAAAGTGATTAAGCCGCAGCGGGCAGACCGCAATGTGAACATCGATGAATTGACCGGTTATGTTAACGACAATGTCCCCAACTTAACTGCAGATTATCGGGTGGGGGGAACCGTCAATTTGCTGCGCCAGTTTGTCGCCAATGGCATCCCAATCGCCATCGAAGAGAGTTTGATGATTCCCCAAACATATATTATGAACGATGATCATTGGGCCGGACATTATATTTTGGTAACCGGCTATGATGATAAATTCCAAATCTTTTTCGTCCAGGATACCGAGCTCGGCAAGGATCACGTGGTGCCGTACAAAGAATTGGACCGGGATTGGCAATCCTTCAACCGGGCTTATCTGATGGTATATCCACCGGATCAAGAGCAGACGGTTAAAAACTTGCTTGGCAGCGATTGGGACCGGGATACAAACCGACAACACGCCCTGGATACAGCCACAGCGGAAACAAAAGTCGATCCCAAGAATGCATTTGCCTGGTTTAATATGGGCAGTAATCTGGTTTATTTCGGCCGATATAACGAGGCGGCTGCTGCCTATGACACGGCTCGCAGCCTGGGTTTGCCGCAGCGTATGCTGCGTTATCAGTTTGGCCCGTTTATCGCCTATTTCAATGCCGGTCGTAATAATGATCTGCTGGCCCTGACCCAATATGCATTGAATGTAACGCCGAATTCAGAAGAAGATTTGCTCTGGCGAGGTTGGGCATTATATCGTTCTGGAGATCGGGTTGGAGCGGTGGATTGTTTCAACAAGGCCCTGGCTGCCAGACCTGCTTATGGTGATGCGATCTACGCCTTAAAATTCGTCCAAAATAATTAATCCCGAAGGGGGAAATGATGTCCCTGGAAATTCAACGCATCCGGGCAATCTGTTTCGATCTCGACGGCACGCTGAGCGATACCGATGATTTATGGGTTCAGCGGATTACGAAAATGCTCTCTCCTGTGCATTTTCTTTTTCCCCACCTGCAAATTGAACCGTTTGCTCGCTGGCTGGTAATGAGTATTGAAAGTCCAGGGAATCTGATGTACTCCTTATTAGACCGTCTTGACCTGGATGCCGATGTGGGCCGCTTCTACGATGCAGTCGCAAAACTCTGGAATATCCGTCTTTCCGGTCAATATAAAATCGTTCCTGGTGTAAAAGAAGCGCTTCTACAATTATATGGGCGTTATCCAATGTCCATCGTCAGCACCCGCGATCAGCGTAGTACACAGGCCTTCTTAGATCATTTCGAGCTCAGTGGACTGTTTCAAAGTGTCGCAACCTCTCAGACCTGCCATCATACCAAACCTTATCCCGATCCGGTTTTGTGGGCGGCGCAAAAAATGGGCGTTCTACCAGGCGAATGTTTAATGGTAGGCGATTCTGCCGTGGATATCCAGGCAGGACGGGCTGCCAGGGCACAAACGGTTGGTGTTCTGTGTGGTTTTGGCACTGAGAAGGAATTAAGTAGGGCTGGCGCCAACTTGATTTTACCCAGCACCGCTAACTTACCGGAAGTTTTACTTGCTAAACCCGAATAGTCTTGCACGTTTTGATTTCTAAATAAAGTGGGTCTAAAATAGTTGTATCATTAATTAGATTGATATACAATTTGTAAAGCTTGATGAGTCGTTCATCTGGCAAATGTGTCGGGAGATCCTGGCGGGGTGGGCTTATGTCATCACACAATCATTGCCACAATTCGATCGGGTGCATGGATATGGCTTACCTGTGCGGTTTTCATCCTGTTTAACTTGAACAATTTCAATGCCCTTACATTCTTTGTTGTAGGAGGAAAATTAAATGAGAAGTAAGTCAATGATTTTCATGTCGATTCTGGTCATGCTTTTTGTGTTGACCGGATGTTTTAAAAGCGCCAGTACAACGCAAGTTTTGACAACCTCAGGGACGACAACTCCAACTGTCGGGACAGCAACTACCCAGGGTCAGCAAGTAATCGCTGTTACCCCTACTGTGTCGCCTGCCGCTGGAGCCGCCACGCCCGCCTCCTCAACACCGGCGGCATCTTCGGCCAATCCAACCGTGGTCAAAGTGGGCCTGGTGTATCCGATGGCTGGAGCTATGGCGGATTGGGGCAAAGATGCCCAGCCATTTATCGACGCGGCTCAGACCAGTATTAATGCTTCCCCTGCAGCTGTTGCCGCCAACAAGCAGTTTAATTTTGTCGTCCAGTCCGATGATCAGACCAAAAATGGCACCCAGGCGGCTGTAAAAGAGTTGGTGGAAAAAGAAAAAGTGTCTGTGATTGTGGGTCTTCCCACCGCCCAAGAGCTGGGATATGTTATGTCCTACCTGTCACAGCATCACATTCTGGTGTTGAGCTCCGCCCCGGTGGATTCAAACTCATCTCTGCGAAAATCTGATTTGCTTTATCGCCTGGCGCCGAATGATCTTTACCTGGCGCAGAATCTGGGCCAATTTGCCATCCAGCAAGGCTATACCAAGGCGCTGGTAGTCTATAGCAATGATAGCTGGGGAACTGACTATGCAAATAAAGTTGCGGATCAGTTCAAAAACAAAAAATACCAGGCAGTGCTATTCCCGGTTAAACCCAGCACGGGTTCGAACGTCAGCGATTATGGCAATGATGTAAAGAACCTGGCAGCCAAGGCTACCAAGATGGGCATCAGCAACAAACTGGTGATCATTCTTGCCTTAGAGGAAGGGCAAGACCTGGACGTCATGCACTATGGAGCTCAAGATTCAACTTTTGCCAATGTTCGCTGGCTTTCTGCAAGCTTGTATCCCAGCTTGCTGACCGGTAAATTTGGCGCCAATTTGAATGTGCCGGATACGCGTGATTTCGCTCTGGCACGCAGCCTGTGGGGTGCAGAACCTTACATTGCCTTCAATGATACGATCACTGGCATTTATAACCAGGCCAGCACTACTCTCGGCCATTCGCCAAACCTGGAGCATTTCTACCTGTATGATGCCATGCAACTGGCTGCCCAGGCTATCTTGCAGGCCAAATCCAATAAAGTGGATACGATTGTAAAAGCACTCCCCACAGTTCTTAAGAATTATCAGGGCGCCACGGGTGTAATTCATTTCGACAAATATGGCGACAGAGACACCAGTGGAATTGGTTTCTTTGGACTGTATAAAGACCCGTCTCAATCCGGGGACGCAGCCTGGTCATTCCGGTATTATGCTCTTTATGACCCGGCTTCCAATAAATTCTCAATTCTTTCCACACCCACAGAACGCCAGGCTGGTTTTTAATCTGCCTTTACTGCCGTAGGCCAAAATAGTTCGGGCTTACTGAATAAGCGCTTGTTTTTCTGAAATGATGTCTGAATTAATCACCCCGGGGCTATCCATCATAACCGGGGTGATTGATTTGAACGTGGGATATGGGTCTCATGTTCGTCAATCGGTTCTAAATGGTTGTAAAATAAATGTATATTTTCAGGAAGATGTTGCCCGATCGGCCGGGAAACTACCGGTGTGATCCGTTTGGTGAGATCAGAGATTATTCCTGAAATGATTTGATAAAAAAGGACCCAAAATGAGCCCAGCTTTAGAAAAAGGTATTGCTGCAGCAAAAGCCGGCAACAAAAGAGAAGCGCTGAAATATTTGCGAGAGGCGCTTCTATTAGATGCTCAAAATGCCAACGCCTGGTTGTGGATGTCGGCGATGGTGGATGATCCTGAGAAAAAACGCCACTGTTTAAAAATGGTTCTTGAGCTTGAACCGGATAATAAAGTCGCCCGCAACGGCTTGAATGTTCTTAATCAGAATTTTCCCCCACAAGTTGTCTCAACCTCGCTCCAGACATCCAGCGAGCCCTCTGATTCGACCGAGGGAGCTTCTCAACCCCTTTCGGCAGCCTCGGCGTTGCCATCTCAACCCTTGGCTGCCAGCCAATCGCTCTCCTCGCAGGCGAATTCTGCATCCGCCGGGTTGCCATCCAGACCAGTCCCAGCCTCAACTGCCCGGCCCTCGCAACCAATACCGGCTTCCAGCCCTGTATCGTCAAAACCGGTACCGGCTTCTTCTCCTGTATCTTCACAACCGGTTTCTCCCTTCACGACCCCGGAAATAATACCGGATGATCCGGCCCTGATCAAAACACAGGCTATACAGTCTGAAGCATTGAGATCTGTTTCCCCGCCCTCAAAACCTGCCTTTATCCCGGAAGATGAAAGCAGCTCAACAACCGATCAGGTTGGCCCGCTCGTTTCACAGACGAATAGCCCAACACGGGCCGGTAAAAGACAGGTTGAGCGCGCTGCCAGAGACCGGAGATGGCAGATCATTATTTTGGTGATACTGGCCCTGATTATAATTTTTACGATTATCATTATCGCAGTATTTGTTTATCCCAAAATCATGAATGCGGGTTTATTGAATATCCTTCCACCGGTTGCCGGTCTACCGGCCATTCATATCCCGGCTTTTTCATCCGGAACCAGCCAACCTAAACAGACCCCTCTGCCGCTGCCGCCACAATTGGGTGTGTTTCTGGTTGAGAGCGGAAATTACCTTGCCTTGACCCCCGGCGCCGGCAGGGTTCCCAATCTGGATGTTCCCACCACCACCAATAAATCACCACAGGCCGTATTTTATGATCCTTCCATCGATGAGAGTCAGCTAAAACTTTATGCGCTGGCGGGGGGTGTCCGGGGTGCCGAAGAAATCATCAACCTGGATCAGAAGCAGGGTATTATCACAGCGACAGTCCAAAACCCATTGGATGCCGGTCTTTATTGTTTTATTCAATCCAGCGCCAGCTTGAAACCAGCCCAGCAACACTGGTGGTGTTTTAATGAGGTCACTTCAAATGACGGATTGAATACCAATATCAATATTTCTCCACCGGACCAGGGGTTCTATATTATCCAAAACGGTATGCCGGTCGAATTAACGATTAGCAGCGGGGTCATTTCCTCGTCCCTTTCAAAACTTCCCATCATCTCACCATCCAGCCCAATTGTTATTGCGAACTTACCCAAGGTAACACCGGATAGCTTAAAGCTGGTGGCTCTGGTGGGTGGGTTTGGGATTCAGCTTTCCCCACTGGATAGTTCTATCATTAAAATCTATACGGGTTCTCCGGCTGAAATAAGCGGCCTTGAAACTGGAGATGTGATATTAACTGTAGACGGTCAGGCAACCAATAAAAACTTTTCCTTAACGCAACAGTTAATTGAAGCGCCATTTGGCACTCCTTCTAAATTGTACGTTCAGCGGGGTAATCATCAAGTCACCCTGACGGTAACCCGCAATTGGGTGGCCGACACCACCGAGCTGACCTTTAATGTCGTGCCCAAACCCGGTTTCTTTTATCTTGTTCCGACGATAAGTCTCTCACCGGGTGCTTATTGCTATGAGACTCTCCAGGATTCGTGGTGTTTTGGGGTTCAAAAACCGTCCTAAGCCATATTGGCAAGCTGGCGCAGGTAAGTGGTCAGGATTATCGGCCCATTATTACTAATCCAAATTGTGTCTTCAACCCGCACGCCCCAGGCTCCGGTTGAGAGGTTTGAGTTTCCAATCGCTATAACGATGTTTGGAAGCAGGGTAAGCGGCTCACTGGTGTTCCGTAGATAGGCAGTGCTATAGGTCATAGGATAATCATCGAGGTCAATTCCAACCCCGTGGATGGGCGGATCGTATTTATTGTGTATGTGTCCGGCTGAATTCAGTGATTCCTGGAAAAAATTCTCGATGTCGGCCACGCAGGTACCCGGTTTGGAATTAAATATTGAACACTGTTGGGTGCTGAGATATAGATCGTAGGCTGATATTTGCTCTGGACTTGGCATCCCGGCACATACCGTACGACACATATCGGCGCAATAACCTGCCACGCTGGGGTGGATATCAATGCAAACCATATCCCCGGTTTTCAATTTCCTTTGAGTGGGCAAACCGTGTGACAGCGCCGTGCGTTGGCCAAAAGTGACATAAGTTCCCAAAAATCCATCCGCGCCCGCTTGGCGCATGGTAAATTCTGCTTCGGCGGCCAACTGACTTTCGGAAATTCCAGGTTTAATCGCATTCACAGCGGCTTTCATACCTGTATCTGCCACCCGGGCGGCAACCCGGATGCGGTCGATCTCATCCGGATCTTTGACTTTGCGCAATTCTGCCAGCAAAAATGAACAGTCCTGGATAATCACTTGATCATCTGGCAATAAACCGGATTGGGCAAACAGATCGTACATCGAGCGGGTCAGATTCAGGTATTCCAGGCCAAGCTTACCTTTATTGATTCCCAATTTCTGTAATTGGTCTCGCATGCATCGTATCATGCTCGCTTCATCTTCAAATCCATTCAGGAAATCTAAATGGGCCAGGCTTTGTGCGTCCGCAAGATCGGTTTCCGGTACGCCTAAAGCTACTTTACCCGATCGGCTGACCAGGGCATAAGTATTGGGACGGTAGTCTCCGGTCAGATAAAATACATTCGATCGACTTGTCAGCAGTAAGACATCCAATCCATCGTTTTGCATCAAAGCAGTACATTTTGTCAAACGTTTTTGGTAAAGGTTGCGGTCCATAAGCTTTCCCTCCAATCAATCGATAAGTCGGGTCGCTGGTGATCGTTGTTAGTCAAATGAAATGATTAACTTATTCCATTCAATTAGTATCCGCTAATTTTTTTGAACATGGATGATTGTTTCTATGATTATAAAGCGAAATTGGGATTAGGGGATGTGTTAAGCTGCGAAAGGATGCTTGTTGCTCCAGCTACTTTAATGATTAAGCCGTAGGGAAGCCTGTTAAAGAGACCTAGATTTGAATATAAAATGAACGGGGCATGGATTTGCCCATGCCCCGTTTCAACTTTGGGCGTGTAATTTAAACCAGTCTGACAACATTGCTGAACATCTTTCCAATACTTGGACCGAGTAAGGCCAATATAACGATAACTACAATAGCAACCAAAACAAGAATTAATGCATATTCAAGAAGACCCTGGCCTTTTTCCGTCGGCGCAAACAACATTTTGATTACCTCCTTTCATAATAATCTGATTCATCAAGGGTATGCCCAAAGTTTAATGAGAAATGAAGATAATGAGTTCGTGGTCATTTTTGCAAAAATAGAACAAAAAATGACAGCCCTTATAAAAGTATATCTATATACATTATACGGGCATGCCAATTGATTGCAACTCAAATAGCTTTACAATTCCCTTTCAACGCCTCAAATTTGACAATTTTAAGGTTATTTAAATGCCTGAACCAGCCCAATTTTCATTATATGATTGAGATATTAGGGGTTTGCGACAGTAAATGTCACACTGGATGATTCCGTCATATTCCCTGCCAGGTCATAAGCTTTGACAAGCAGGCTGTGATGGCCGGCGACGGATTGCCACGTCAGATTATACGGCGCCTGCTCGTTCTGACCAATCTTTTCGCCATCCAGGTACCATTCCAATTTTGCCACTCCAACCGCATCGTTTGCATCGGCTTGAAAGGTGATCTGCGCATCGGTGCTGGTTTGGAATTGTTGGTTGGGCTCGGGATAGTTGATCTGGGCGGTAGGCGGCGTGTTATCTACGGTTACCTGGATGGTGGCGCTTTGAATGGTCTGGTCTTTTTGCACAACCAGCAAGCGCACGGCGTACAGGCCTTCCAGACCCTGGGTATCCCAAACCGCCAGCAAACCGTTTTCGACCGGATTGCTGCTACTGGAACCAATTTGAAGCCAGTCGGATGGGTTTAAGCCCTGTCCAGCTTGCAGGCGATAACTGCTAAAGCCGCTCCCGCTGGCGGTTCCGGTGATTTCGATTTTACCGTGGACGTAGCCAAATGAAGCTGGGCTGCTGATCTGGACGTACGGTGAAGGCAGGGGAGGTTGAATGGCGTCATAATCAGTGGGCGCCATTGCGATACCCGCCGATTTGGCCCAATCCTGAGCTTCAGGTGGGATAACCATGAAGGTATGGTCTTCTACCAGTTCTGGCGGTGTAAACACAGTTGCAAGCCGGTCGGTTTCACGGTTTACCTGAAAAACTTTGTAAAGTGAATCGGGTGTGGTCGGATCATTGCCATCAAGAAAGACCTCGCTCACCGTAGTCGGGCAATCTGTTGTTGGTAGAAGACCGGAGGGGTCACATACAGTCACCGTGTCAATCCCGGCGGGAGTTGTCCAATCCCCGGCCGGCAGATTTTGATTTGCATACTGCATGACAGCATGCCATACGCCGGCAGCCGTTTTCGGATCCAGTTGGATGGATGAATCGCCGTTTGTGGTTGGAAAACCCAGCCAGATGGCTGATAGGCGTTGCGGTGTGTAACCAACCGCCCAAACTTCCTGGCCGGTTTCCACCTGACCGGTCTTGGCTCCTGCCGGCCGGCCAATTTCAAGCGGATTTGGGAAGCCAAGACTTGGCCAACGGGCTGATTCGTCGCTCAAAATGTTATGAACCAGATAAGCAAGTTGCGGGCTTAAAATCGATCGAGTTTGTGGCTGCTCTTCATCGAGCAGCGTTCGCCCTGACATATCATCTAATTTCAAAAACAAACTGGAGTGTAGATCGCCGGTTGTATCAACCGTTTGGCCGGTTTGTGTACCCAAATTAGCAAAGGTGCTGTAAGCCTGGGCGATCTGCAGTATATTGACAGATCCACCGGTATACAGCAGGTCTTGTAGATTGTTATTGCTGGTCAGACCGGTCAATCCCAACGGTTCTGCCAGATGCCAGACATTGAATGGGCCGACCTCGTTCAAGATCTGCGAAAATGGGGACAGGTAATCATTGGCCAGGGCCATGCGTAAGCGTTGAGGACCGTGATATTTTCCATCGGGATTGGCGGGGGTTGAGAGTTCGCTTGTTCCGCTGGCGGGAATATCCCACACCAGGCTGGCCGGTCCCATGCCGCGCGCAAATCCTGCCAGGGCTATGAATGGGGTCAGCAAGGAGCCGGGCTGGTGGCCGTTTAAAACCGGGCTTTCACCGTTTTTATCGTCATCTCCGAGGAATGCCAGCACCTGGCCGTTTTGCGGATCCAGCACCAGCCCGCTGATTTGTAAGTCGGCAGGTAGGGGGGTGCTGGTGGGGGGCAACGTGGGCAGAAGCCTGGCTGTTTCGCAGGATTGACCGCCATTTTTTGAGCCGCCGGATGAATTTCCGATCAGACGCAGGATTTGGGTATTGGCAGCGCAAACTAACTGGTTTTGCAGGTCATAATCCAGGGTCGTGATAACCCGCAAGCCGCCTTGTTCCAGACGGGCCTGTCCAAATTGCTCGGATAACTGGTTGGAGAGCAGATGGATGAAAGCTGTTGCCGGTGATGAGCCTGTTTGAGGCGCCTGACTAAAATGTATGGTATCCGCTCGAGCTTGTTGATATTCGGTTTGATCGATAGAACCATGCGCCAGAAGCTGAGCCAAGGCTGCCTGTTCGCGTTCGCGTGCGGCGGCGGGTGCATCCAGGGGATTTAAGGCGGGAGCCTGGCTGGTAACCGCCAGCAGCACTGATTCCGCCAGGTTGAGCTGGCTGGCCGGCTTCCCAAAATAAAGTCGGGCGGCGCTATCTGCTCCATAGGCAAGATGGCCGTAATAAGTGCTGTTCAGGTACCATTCTAAAACCTGGGAACGCCCGTAGCTGGCTACTAATTGGGCGGCCAATAAATGCATGCGTAAAGCGTGCCTCAGACCAGGCGCTTCTGTATTGAGCAGCAGCTCGTCCACCAACCGTTCTGCCAGCGTTGAAGGTTGGTTGGAAGACAGATCAGTCCAATCAAAGCCGGGTGATGACCAAAATGAAGGCTGCATCGACGCAATGGTGATTTGAACAAACAGGGGTGAAAAATGCTCAGGCGCGTCCGGGTTCAGCGCCAGAAAATGGCGGGGTATGCCCGGATTTTCAAGCTGGTAGAGCAAGTGCTGGCCTGATCGGTCGTAGAAGAGCGTCGGTTGTAACAACAGGCCTTTATCCCGATCCAGTAAAATAGGTAGCTGGCTGATCGAGGGCAGGTCATAGGTCAAACTGGCATAGGCCGCTCCCGCCGCAAACAATGCTACTGCCAGCAGCAGTCCCACGATTGCGCCACAACTTAAGCCTAACTGGCCCAGCCGGTGGGAAAAGCTTTGTTGTTGGCGGTTCTGACGCCGGCTGCGCCGGTTCACCAGCAGGGAAAGTTGAGACGGACGCACCGTTAGGGGCCTTTCAGGAATTGGGTGTAGGTGTTAAACCTGGCGCAGGAGTATTCAGATAGGCAGGCACAGTGTCTGTGCGGGTAGGGGTTTGTGTGGAGGTGGGCACTCGGGTATCTGTCGGAATAGACGTCCGGGTAGGTTGGCGAGTATCCGTGGGTGTGAAAGTAACCGGTGTGTAAGTGGGCGTGTAGATTGCCTGCATCTGCTGTTGGGCATAGTTAATCCATTCGGTCGGGATGCTGGCATCCGGCGGTAGTGCCAGAAGCTGCTGCAAGCATAACAATTCAGGCTTGATCTGACCGCTAAGATTGGCGAGAGATTGAGCTTGCCAGTAATAGACTTCCGCATGGTCCCGCTCGCTGGCGGCATAAGCCAGTGCCACACTGAACTGCTGGTAGGCATTCCCATATCTTTCGGCCAACATAAAAGCCTGACCTAAAGCCATGTTGGCATCAAAGGATTTTGAGCTGATACTGACAGCTTTTTGCAGGTCTTGTAAAGCCAGATCAGCATTCTTTTGTTGCAGATAGATCGAACCGCGCTGCATGTACACATCAAACTGGTTACTATTAATGCTCAGCGCCTGATCGAAAGTTTTTAGAGCCAGATCGTTCTGGCCGTTGGTTGCATAAGCCGCGCCCAGCCAGGCCAACGCCTGCGCATCATCCGGAACATAAGCCAGGTAAGTCTTCAATGCCTCGATTGCGCTGCCAGCCTGCCCGCTGGCTTGAGCAATCTGACCGACCAGACGGTAACTGTTCAGAAAAGTCACATCAAGCTGGTTGGATTTTTGAGCGTCTACCAGGGCCTGGCTATTGTTGCCCGCCATCAAATCGACCTGCGCCTGATAATAATAGACCAGGGGTGAGCCTGGATTTATTTGACCGGCCTGGTTCAGGTATTGGGATGCGCTGCTGCTATCGTTTTGATCGATGGCTAATGAAGCTAATTCAATATAAGCATCAAAAAGGTTGGGATCTTTGGCAATGGCCTGTTGTAAATCATTTTGGGCGTCCGAAAAACTATCAGGTTTTTTTGCAATCTTTGCCAGAGCCCGTCCAAGATAGGCCGGAGCAAAACCAGCATCGGCCTGCAAAGCCTGGTTGTAGCTACTGATTGCCGGGTCATATTTTTTTTGATTGCGCAGCGCTTCGCCCATATAGTAAAAGATGTCAGGTGACTGCGGCTCCAGGGTGGCTACCTGCTGGAAAAAGTTGAAGGCGCTTACCCAATCCTGTCGCTCGATTGCTCGTAATCCGGAGCGATAGGCTTCTGTTTCAGGATGGGGCGTATTGATATAAATTGGGGTGGGCGTATAGGTTTCTTGTAAGGACATCCAAAGTGGAGCAGGTGCGTTTGTTCCAACCGTGGGCGAAATGTTCGAAATAAGCGGAGTGTATTGCACAACGGTGTAATGACCTGCATTTGGGCTGGCATAATTGCTATGGAACACACCCAGTCCAAATAACGCGGCAAAAAGCAGCGCTCCTAACAAAAGGACACCAATACCATACCCGCCGAACTTTAACCAGGTGCTGCGGCTGATGAGTTGTGCATCCTCGGTTCCAGCGATTTTTGGAACATCCCAATGCCGTTTTTGCAACCCGAATGGAATAACCAGGCTATCGTCCCTGGGCATTGCCCCGATCATGATCAGGCCGCGCCGGGCAGCCTGATTTTGTGGGTCCAGCCGGAGAGCCTCTTTCAGGCAATAGGTGCGCTCTCGGATGGTCTCAACGGCTGTGCTCATCCAAAGCCAATATTGGTAATTATTGGAGTTAATCTTGAGCAGACGTGTGAATAGATCGCGTGCGCGAGCTTTATCCCCCTGGTCAATGGCAGACAGAGCTTCGTTGAACATGCTTTCTTCAGGCGTCATGCTTTCAGTTTAGCATAGGCGGCCCGGATGGGCAAGTGAAGTTAGCCCCCTCCAAACGATTTTGTATGGCCTCAACATAGAGCGGGTTGATCTCTACCATGATAAAGTGGCGCTTGAGCGTTTTGGCCACAAAGCCGGTTGTGCCCACTCCCGCCACCGGATCTAAAACCGTATCCCCTTCTTTCGATGAGGTCAGCAACACGCGCCGTAACAGCTCGACTGGTTTTTGAGTGGAATGCAGCCGGTGACCCTGGGCGTCTTTCAAGCGTTCCTTGCCGGTACAGAGCGGGATCCTCCAGACATTTGCTCCCACGCTGCCTACACCCAGTTCTTTGGCAAGTTGCTTGTTGAAGGTATAGCCTTTGTCGCCCTTTTTGCGTAAGGCCCAAATCAGGGTTTCGGTCGCGTTGGTAAAGCGAACTCCCAACCAGTTCGGCATGGGATTCGTTTTTACCCAGACGAGATCGTTCAAAATCCAGAACCCCAGGTCTTGCATGATGGCGCCGATGCGGAACAGGCAATGGTATGTTGCGATTACCCAGAGGGTGGCGGAAGGCTTCATGATACGCTGTAACTCGACCAGCATGGAGCGGATAAAGGTGTCATATTCCTCGAAGGAGGCGAACTTATCCCACGTATCGTTGACGCCGTTCACTTCGGTCTGCACCCGCCAGCGCACCAGTTTTTTCTTGGGTAGCTGCAGGAAATAAGGGGGGTCCATAAACACCACATCCACGCAGGCCGCCGGCATCTTTTTTAAGACCGATAAAGAATCGCCCAGGATGACTTTGTCCTGTAGCTCCTCAAATTCATAAGGCGGGATGTGATCTTCATCCTGGATGATCATTTGATGTTGGTTCTCCCTTGTAGATATTGTATCAGAGGAATAAAGAATCAAAAACTTGCCAGGTAGATGCTATGTATCTATCCGGCAAGTTTTGTTTTACCGTGCAAGGGCTTCCCTGATTGTACCTACCTTGCAGCGAGCATATCTTTTAGATAAAGATGATCTGCGCCCCTTCGGTCATATCGATAAAATCGCTGGCGGTGACAATGTCGATCACGCCGTCGACGAAATCTTCTTTTTTGAGATCCATCATATCGCAAGTCATCTTACAGGCATACAATTTGGCGCCGCCATCCACCAGCATTTGCAGATATTCGCGCACGCACGGAACATTGATGCCGTTCATCTTTTTATGCATCAGATTCGTGGCAAAGGCGGTCATGCCGGGCAGCACACCCATGATGTTGGGAATGCCCAGGTTACCGGTATCCACACCCATCATCTTCATTTTCATACTGGTATTGGCCACCGGGGCGAGCTCCAGCCGGTCGATGCGGCTCTCGGTAATGATATCCAAACCCCAGAAGGTGAAAAAGATGGTCACATCCACGCCGTTGCCCAGTGCAGCCCAGCCCATTACCAGGGCCGGATAAGCCATATCCAGGTCACCTTTGGAACAAATAAATGCGATTTTCCGATCTTCAGCCATAGTTATCTCTCCTTTGTGATCGAATGGTTTAGACGCAGCCTTCGGGCTTGCCCAGTCCAGAGATACGGGCCACTTTTTTGGCCGGGCCCTTGGGGAATAAAGCAAACATTTCCTTGGTGGTGACGCCTGCGCCGCTGGTGATAGTACGCAGGGTGGGCGCCTTACCAGACGCCATGCCGGATTTGCGGCAAAATTCGATTACCTTCCAATGCTCCGGTGTAAGCTCGCCAATGCCTTCTTCAACAGCCAGCTCTACAGCCATCTCTTTGGTCCATTCGTTCGGATTGGTCATGAAACCTTCTTCATTGACCTGAACAGTCTTTCCTGCAATTGTACGGGTTGCCATTCTTACCTCCAGAAAATTATGTATTATGTTTTTTTCAGGGCGCTTTTCTGGCGCCTGATACCATTTAATTAATTCTTGCCGCCGTCCGCCTGCGAGCCGACCACGTGCATCACCCGCATGGTCAAAGCCAGGCCGCGCCGTACGGCCGGGTCTTGCATCTGGCGGATCAGCCCAAAGGTCGAGATATCGACCGGCTTTTCAACTTCCTTTTCGGCCACCAGCAGCGTATTGCGGACAAAATTCATGATCTCGGGCTGGGTCATATCTTTGATGGTATTGAGAATCAGTACGATGTTTTTACCCAGTTTATTGACGTCCTCTTCATTGAAAGATGTGACCACATTATCGACCATCTGCATACCGCCGCGCGCAAACACAAAATAACCTTTGCGATCCAGCTCCTCCGTCAGCGCCGTGGCCTTGTCCATGGCCTCTTTGGTGATCGGCCCGATCACATCCATCAAATCGGTGATGCTGTCCAATTGGTCCAGCATCATTTCAAACTTCGGCCAGTGCCAGACCACTTTTTTGAGCAGCCGCAGCATGTCTTCCTGATCGAGATAGCCATCCATTTCCTCAAGCTGGTCGGAAGCCAGACGCATGGCATCTTTCGCCACCGGCATCATTGTCTCCAGCAAGTCTTCCCGTGATTGGCGCTCAAGCTCGCTGATATGGGCCTGTTCGGCCAGGTAGGCCACCTGAGCCGTCAGGGCGTCGATTTTTTGATTTAGTTCGGCCAGTTCCTGATCCATCGTCCCTCCTAGCTCAACCATTTGCCGGCCATGCTCATGTTGGGTGTCAGCGGCAGTTCCTGACCCTTGAGCAAAATGTTCCAGTACATCCAGCGGAACATCAGCTTACCCCAGCGGTTCATTTCCGATTCTTCCAGTAAGGTAAAGGGACCCACGCCTGGCAGCGGATAACGACCCGGCAGTGGCTCCTGGGTATAGTTGAAATCGATCAGCACGCCCTTGCCAAAGCCGCTTTCGATAAAGCAGTTGGCGTGTCCATCAAAGGTTGGCAGCAACTCTTGACCTTCGACATAGCGCATAAAATTCGTAGCGAACATATCCACGGCAAAATGTGCCACCGAGCCAGCTTTTGAAGCCGGAATATTGGATGCATCGCCCAAAACAAATATATTGTCCTTTTTATCCGACAGGAAAGTATATTGATTGACGGGTGAGAAATTCAGCTCATCGCCCAGGCCCGATTTTCCGATCACATCGGCGCCCTTATTGAGCGGAACGCTGACCAGTAAATCATATGGGATCTCGCGCTCGTCATAGGAGACGATCTTCTTGGCATCCGGATCAACCCGTTCGATGACAAAATCGGGTTCGACCTTGATGCCCTTTTTATCCAACATTTCACCCAGCAACTTGGAGGCAATCGGTTTGGTAAAAGCTCCCGGCAACGGGGTAACGTAAACCAGCTCCACCTTCTCGCGCAAGCCGCGCTCGTGGCAACACCAATCGGCCAGCATGATGAATTCCAACGGCGCCACCGGGCATTTGATGGGGTTCTCGACCACATTGACGACCATCCGGCCGCCTTCCCAGGTGCGTAATTTTTGTGCTAAAGCCATAGCGCCTTCAAACGAATAAAAGGTGTGGATGGATTTGCCCCACTCGTGTTCGGCCAGGCCGGGGGTCTCTTCCGGATGGATGTTTGCGCCGGTAGCAATCACCAGATAATCGTAATCCAGGGTGCTGCTATCGCTCAAGTGCACCTGGTTATGTTCATAATCGATCATTTCGACGTTGGACTTGATCAGTTTGGCATGCGACGGGATAAAATCGTGTTTCGGTTTCATCACGTCCTTTTTGGTGTAGATGCCAAACGGCAGAAATAAAAAGCCGGGCTGGTAAAAATGGATTGGCTCGGGGTCCACCAGGGTGATGAACCATTCATCCATATCCAGCATGCGATTTAACCGGTTGGCAACCATGGTGCCTGCAGTGCCGGCGCCCAATATTAACAACTTCTTCATTGACTCTTCTCCTCAGGAAATTTGTGTCAGATTTGCAATTTGCTGTAAGCGTTCCACGAAGCCGGTACGCTCGTTCAAGATGCTCTGAACGGCCCGGGCCGCCGCTTTGGGCCAGCTTTCCACCGAAACCTGCCTTGCCGGATCAATAGTCGGGATGTCAACCGCCGCCTGCCGCAACGTTTCAAATGGCAAGGCGTAGGCCGATGCCAGGCGGCGGATTCGCTCGTTCTGTTCACGCGGATCGGGCGGCTGCCAATAAAATTGGCCTGTCAGAAATAGACCGGCGGATTGGTCCTTACTTGTAACCGGGCAGCCGATATACTGCAGGCCGGCGTGACAGGTGAAATAGCTGCTGCCGCTGGCGCTGTTGCTGGCAAAGCTTTGCCAGGAAGCTTCACAAGCCGCTCGCCCGCCGGGGCTGGATAAGATCATCTGGCAGAAGGAGCAGTCCTGGCTGATGCGAGTTAATGGTTGGCCTTTTGGATCAACCATCATGGCTCCAATCTGACCGACTTCGGCGTACAGGTCCTG
>DATFYI010000195.1:0-18118 GCA_035315125.1 Anaerolineaceae bacterium
ATGCACCTGCAACATAAGAAAAGGGGGTAATTCCGCCCAGACGGCCCTGATCTGGATCGTATTGTTCCGCCGCGTTTCCGGTGCGGTAAGCTGCCCGGAGTGTATCCTGGCTTAGAATCGCCAGAGTACTGTCACCACTCGTAGCTAGAGGCGGCAGATCGCTGATCATGCTCATTTGAGCTACGCGTTCCAACGTACTTAAACCAACCAAAGCAGAGGTATTATTGGCATTGGTGATACTGGCATTACCAAGAGTTACATGGAGGCGTGTACCATTTTCAACTGCCAGGCCAAGTGCACGCCGCAATTGTTGAAAAGCTGAGATCGGACGTAAATAGTCGGGCGATTTCAGCCGCTTCATAGATGAAAAAACGATGATCATCCCCACTGTCAGCACCAAAATAGCCAAACCTAAGATGCTTTGTAAACTAATCAATGCAATTCCTCCCCACGCAAGAATGTGGCGAATGAACGACTGTCCTCCCGGCATTCCAGCATTTGGGCTAAGGCATCCCATTGGCCAACCGGTAAAGCCCCTCCAAAAAAGGGCTTACCAAAATAAACCAGTTGGGCCAGCAAAACTGTCAAAGGCCCTGCCGAATCTAAGATTGTAGCCGCAGGCTCCCTTAACCCCCAGTGTTGCAAGAAATGGGCCCATCCTGTCCAGAATGTATGTTCTTGCATCTTATCAGTATAGCACAGTTTGAAAAAAGGCTAGTTTTGTTGTACCACTTTTTTAGCAATTTTAAACCCATAAATGTGTAAGCAGGTAGTTCCTGTAGGGGTCATAGCAATAGTTAACGCCACAGATAGGATATTCAAGCTATTATATATATGAACCCTTCCCCCATCGGGCAGGAAAGGATACAATCTTATAGGATATTTATCCCCGAAACAAGGTTATACAGAAAGAATGTGGTATGGGATTTTTTCAAAACTTTTTTGGGCCAACCCCCTATCCCCCAGATCGAAAACAAGAGGTTGAGCGGCTGATCAATGAACTGATCACGATCGGTAAGCAGGACGATTTTCTTTCGGAAAAGCCTGGGGGCGTGTATAACATACAATGCCGCCACATACGCGCCCGAGAAATTGGAAAACGCCTGACCGAAATCGGCAAATATCCTTTGCAGGAATATGCAATTAAAAAAGTGAAAAAGAAATTGGGGGGGGCGTTGAGCGCCCATCTGGAATATGCCTGGGACGATCTTCATAGTTGAGTATTGCAAGCACCCGGTGTCAGGATGTTTGTTTTAAAAACTCCTCAATAGCCAGTAATAAATCTTCCACATCGCTCAACTGGATCTCACCCATCGTGGCTATGCTGAAGGTTTTTTCCTTCCAAATGCTATAACCATTTGCAATGCACATACCGCGTAATGCGAGGAATTTATTCAGGGCAGCTACCTCAAAACCGCGACTGTTCTGGATGACCGAGACCGTTTTAGAGCGGTAAGGGTCCGGCACCATCATATTCATGCTGTGTTCAATTGCCCAGGTTTGCACTCTGCCTGACATGGCAGCATGGCGGGCAAAACGGTTGTCCAAACCTTCGGCCAAAATGCGATCCGTCTGAACATCCAGAGCATAAATCAGCGGAATGACCGGTGTAATCGGCGCGGAATCTTTTATGCGGTGTTTATCCATGCGCACCAGGTCAAAATACCAGCCGCGATTTGTCACAATTTCAGCTTTTTTCATCGCCCGATCCGAAACACCCGCCAAGGAAAGGCCTGGCGGTAAGGCCAGGCAGGTTTGAGATGAAGTCAAAAGATAATCGATCCCCCAGGCATCCATCTCGATTTTTACGCCGCCCAGAGAAGAAACAGCATCGACCAGCACCAATGTATCCGGACTGATTTCATGAATGACAGCGGCCAGTTGCTGAACCGGATTCTCGGCGCCGGTTGAGGTCTCATTGTGCACAATTGTGACAGCCTCATAATGCTTTTTCTTTAAAGCTTCAGCCAGGGCATCCGGTTGGATGACCTGCCCCCATGGGACCTCCAGCGTGTCAGCCTGCTTGCCGTTCGAGACGGCCACTTCATACCAACGTTCAGCATATGCGCCATTCAAACACGAAAGCACTGATTCTTGCACCAAGTTACGGATGGCTGCTTCTTGCATGCCCGAACCGGAAGCAGTGGCTTGAAAAATGCGGCATTCAGTAAAAAACAATTTCTGTAACTTCTCTTCCGTACGATGGAAAAGCGCCTCAAAATCTTTGCTGCGATGCGACATCATTGGCTTGGCCTGGGCGGCCAGAACTTCCGGAGCCACATCAACCGGTCCGGGGATAAACATGGGCGACATAAGTTAATGGAGGAAGTAAGACAATACAATCAGCACAATGATAAAAGATGCCGCCAGAATACCAATCCTTTTCAAATCGCTTATTACGTAGGAATAATCCGGATTAAAATCAGCGGACATAAATGATTTAGAGGAGCTGGAAGGGCTAAACGTGCTGACAGGTTTTCTTTCGGTGACTCTGGTTGAAACATTTGGAGCTGATTTTTCAGCTACGGCTGCTCCATTGCTGCGAGAGATCTGTTTCTTTTGTTTCTTGCTCATTGAATATCTCCTGAAATGAATTTGATTTCGATAATTAGGATGTTGACGAATCTTGCAAATTGGCTGTGACAACGATCCGCTTGTTATCCACCATGTAAGGATAGCAGGAGATCAGGGTCACCACCGGGTTGGAGGTTGGCGCAATCACATCCAGTTGGGTCGGTTCTACGATTTGTGAAGTGCGCACAATATAGGTATAGGTTCGTTGGCTGGTGAACAGGATAATCTGATCCCCGGGTTTTAAATTATCCAGATTTTGAAATATCTGGCCGAAAACATCGTCATGGGCCGAGAGGACAATATTGCCTTTAGCGCCCGGGTCCGGCGAACCAATCTCCTGTCCAACCCCTTTCTTCAACTGATCCCAACCATCTCCCTGGACAACCGGCGCATCTACTCCGATAGCCGGTATTTGAATACGGACTGTTTGCTGGGGTCCTGGGGTCGGTATGGGAATATTCGCCAGCGATTGAACCAGAGGCCGCAGGTGAGCCGGGATCTCCGCATCATTTGGCTGAACTCCACCAGGTGAATTCGGTGGTGTGTGACCAGAAGGCAAAACAACTGCGCGGATCAAGGCAGTGGGTGTTAGGGTTGGTTGGGTTAGAGCGCTGGCCACTTCTTTATTTAGATTTTGCAGCAAACCGAAACCAGAATAGAGGATAATTAAAAAACCAACCACAGCAACAAACTCGATCAATAAGAGAAGGCGGTCAAAACCAGCCCGGCGGGTAGACCTCTGCCGATTGGCAGGTTCCTCATCCTTCTTTGCTTCAGCTTCCTCACCGGAGCGAAGCGACTCCAAAGGTACTGGAGCTGGCTGCGGCTCAACAATGATTGCGCGTCCCGTACGACGGTAATGGTCCAGTCGAGCCTGGCGATCGGCGCGGCTTTTCTCCACCAATAAACGGCGAAGTTCTTCTACTGAAAGATCTTCAGCAGATCGTTTGCGGGCCAATCCATGTCCTTCGATTAAGAATTTTGGAATTTACTCCAGAAGCGATTATACCCTAATTTAGAGAGTGAAAATAGCAGGCTGGACTACTGGACGAAACCCAAAACTTTATGATATACTTCACCGGCTGTTGTCTTGGATAGACAAGGGTTATTTATTTCACACGCTTCTTGACCAATACTGGCGTGCTGCTGGAATGACCGGCGGTGATGGATTGGGATGAGAGAAGCGGAGGCAATTAACGCAAAGGAGATTTTACAAATGAGTACAGTTATTTCCATGAAAGCACTTTTGGAAAGCGGCGTCCATTTCGGCCATCGCACCAACAAGTGGTTCCCCGCCATGAAGCCCTATATTTTTACAGAGCGGAATGGCATTCACATTATTGACCTCCAACAAACAGTAAAAGCGATTAACAACGCTTACAACCTGGTACGTGACACCGCCATGAATGGTGGCACGGTATTGTTCGTTGGCACAAAACGACAGGCCCAGGAAACCATCCGGGACGAGGCCATCCGTTGCGGTATGCCCTACGTAACCGAGCGCTGGCTGGGTGGGATGATTACCAACTGGGTAACTATATACCAACGCATTACCGAGATGGAGCGGCTCGAACACTTGCGCGATAGCGGTGATATCAACCGGCTGACCAAAAAAGAAGGCCTGCTGATTCAGCGTGAAATCACCCGCTTGCAGACCCGTTTGAGTGGTGTGCGTATGATGAAGAAAGTTCCTGACCTGCTCTTTGTGGTGGATGTTGGACGCGAAGCTACGGCTGTGCATGAAGCTAATTTGAGGGGCATTCCGGTACTGGCGCTGGTAGACACAAATTGCGACCCCAGCGGTGTGGACTTTGTCATTCCATCCAATGATGACGCCATCCGCGCCATAAAACTCCTGGTTGGCAAAGTTGCGGATGCCGTATTGGAAGGTAAGGGTATGCGCAAGGACGTCGAGATAGAACAGGCGCAGCAAATGATGCCGAATGAACTGGTCATCCATCCATCCGTTGCGATCGCCCGCACCCTGCTGGACGAAGACACTGACCTCGAAGATAAAGACTTGTTAGGGGAATCCACACTGGCGAAACTCGGCACTCCCAAACAAGAAGTCACTGAAGAGCTTAATGAGATCGAAGAATCCGAGGAAGAGGAAAAGGCTTAATTATTCATCCGGCAACGTCCAGATTCAACATTCAATCAGGTACTATTCTAAGGAATGAAGCATGGCGATTACTACTGAAATGATTAAGCAACTGCGCGAAGCAACCGGCGCGGGCATCCTCGATTGCCGTAAGGCGTTAGAACAAGCCAATGGCGATATGAATATAGCCATGGACTTTTTGCGTGAAAAAGGCCTGGCAATGGCTCAAAAACGTGCCAGCCGGCAGGCTTCTGAGGGTGTGGTCGAGCTTTACTCACACGGAAACGGTCGGGTAGGCGTAATGGTGGAAGTCAACTGCGAAACCGATTTTGTCGGCCGTGCTGAGGCTTTTCGTACCCTGGCTCATGAATTGGCGCTGCAAATTGCAGCTGCGGCACCGCTCTACATCAAGGAAGAAGACATTCCCGAGGAAGTATTGGAGCACGAAAAACATATTGCAACTGTCAAAGCTACTGAAGAAGGCAAACCTGAAGCGATCATCCCCCGCATCGTTGAAGGTTCGCTGAACAAGTACAAAGACGAGGTCGTACTCATGCGCCAACCCTACATTCGGGATGAATCAATCACCGTTTTACAACTGCTCAACCAGAATATTGCCGCCCTGGGTGAAAATGTCGTTGTCAGACGCTTTGCCCGTTGGGCATTAGGCGAAAGCACAGTACAAAAAGAATAGTTACTCCGGGCCAACCGCAAGGTTGGCCTTTTTTATCGGATAGGAGGGAACATGGAAGAACTAAAATATCACCGTATTTTGCTCAAACTAAGCGGTGAAGCGCTGGGTACCTCAATAGGATCGGGCATTGACCCACAAAGGGCTGTTAACATCGCCTTGCGAGTGCGCGAGGTACGCGAGTTGGGTGTCGATGTTGCGATTGTAATCGGCGCAGGCAATTTATGGCGAGGGCGAGTTGGCCTTGAACTGGGAATGGATCGCGCCACTGCGGATTATATGGGCATGCTGGCAACTGTTATGAATGCTTTGGCACTGATGGACGCCTTCGAAAGCGTTGGCGTTGTCACGCGCGTCCAATCTGCCATTGAAATGCATTCGGTGGCCGAGCCTTACATCCGGCGGCGGGCGATCCGTCACCTGGAAAAAGGACGGGTGGTGATTTTTGGCGGTGGCACAGGCAATCCCTATTTTTCGACGGATACTGCGGCAGCGCTGCGAGCCATGGAAATTTGTGCAAATGTCATCATCAAAGCCACAAAAGTCGATGGCATTTATGATAGTGATCCCAAGCTCAATCCCGAAGCAGTGCGATTCGATCATCTCACTTACATCGATGCCCTTAATCTTCGTTTAGGCGTCATGGACAGCACGGCGATTTCTCTGTGTATGGAAAATAAACTACCGATCCTGGTGCTCAACTTGTGGGATGAGCACGCCCTCAAACGAGCCCTGCTGGGTGAACAGGTCGGCACGCTTGTCTCCTGACAAACTCTTGACAAGCCCCTTTTTTAGAGGATAATAGGGGAAAGTTTTTGCAATGGTTATGACGAAGGAAAGTAAGCCAGACTAATCCCACAGGGAAGCAAGAGCGTAGACTGAGACTCTTGCCGGGCAGAACCTGGCTGAAGTTCCCTTCCGAGCCGCCCTGGTGAACATACCTCAACGGGGATCAGTAGTCCGGGCCGCCAGGCGCAGCGTTATGAGCGCATCCGATCACTCAGAGATCCACGAGTTGTTGGAACAAAGTGGGCTGCTAACAGGCAGCCAACAAGGGTGGTACCGCGGTCACTCTCCCGTCCCTTGAGGGGCGGGAGCTTTTTGTTAAGATTCATTAATAATATTGAACAGCCTGGCGAGCTTATTTTCGCCCCAGAAATTTATGGAGAAGCTTTATGACTGATGAAACCAATATTCTTGCGCAGCTCGAACAAATACAGCAGGACGCACTGATGAGATTAGAAACTATCCAGGACGAAAGCGATCTGCAAGCCTGGCGTACAGCGCATCTGGGCCGTAGTTCAGCAATCATGCAAGTATTCAGCGGGCTGCCCGAGGTTCCCAAGGAGCTACGCCCTCAAGTGGGACAGCGAGCCAACCAGGTCAAACAAGCGCTCGAGACGGCTCTGGCAGAGCGGAACGCCGTTATCCATCAATCCAGCCTGGAACGCTCACTTCGCAATGAACGGATGGATGTGACCCTGCCTGGGCGGGAACCAATCCAAGGGAGACTGCACCCGGCGACACAAACTCTGCGGGATCTGTATGCTATCTTCGCCGAGATGGGTTTCCAGGTCTACCGCACCCGGGATGTCGAAACCGATGAATATAACTTTGAGCTATTAAACATTCCCGCCTACCATCCGGCCCGGGATATGTGGGACACTTTCTACACGTCCACCCCGGGAGTGATCCTGCGCACCCATACCTCGCCCGGTCAGATACGGGTGATGCGGGAATACTGCCCCGATCCCATCCGGGTGGTGCTGCCCGGAATGTGTTACCGTTATGAACAGATCAGTGCACGCTCTGAAATCCAATTCAACCAGCTTGAGCTGATGGTGGTCGGCCGAAACATCACCTTTGGGGATTTGAAAGGTACCTTGAACGATTTCGCCCGGCGCATGTTTGGCGAAAATGCACGCACGCGTTTGCGCCCATCTTATTTCCCCTTTACAGAGCCCAGCGCTGAAATGGACGTGGAATGTTTTATCTGCGGTGGTAAAGGCTGCACGATTTGCAAAGGTTCCGGCTGGCTGGAGATTATGGGTTGTGGGATGGTCCATCCGACCGTTCTACAAAACGGCGGCTATGACCCACATGAATACAGCGGTTTCGCAGCGGGATTGGGTCCCGAACGGATTGCTTTATTGCGTCACCGTATTGAAGATATCCGCTATTTCTGGCAAAACGATGTGAGATTCTTGGAGCAGTTTTAATGAAAATACCCCTGAGTTGGCTTAAAGATTTCGTTGATATCGACCTTCCTCTGGATAAGCTGGCGAAACTGTTGACCATGGCGGGGCTGGAAGTGGAAGAAGTCCGGTTGGTTGGGTTGCCCATGCCCTCTTCTGAACTACACGAATTCAAATTCAGTGGGCTTTCCTGGGAATCCGATAAGTTCGTAGTGGCCCAGATCGACGAGATCATGCCACACCCAAATGCCGACCGGCTGGTGTTATGCCGGCTGAATGACGGACAGCAAGAGATCATCGTGCTGACCGGCGCACCGAATCTATACCCTTATAAAGGCCAGGGAGCGTTGCCCAGGCCGCTCAAGGTGGCATACGCCAAAGAAGGTGCGCGCCTGTACGACGGTCACCAAGCGGGGCAGGTGCTCACCACGCTCAAACGCACCAAAATCCGCGGGTTTGATTCTTTTTCGATGGTCTGCTCCGAAAAGGAATTAGGCATCTCAGACGAGCACGAAGGCGTGATGATCCTGGATGAGGACGCTCCGACCGGAATGCCGCTGGTGGATTATATGGGTGATGCCGTATTTGAAATTTCTATACTGCCAAATATGATCCGCAACGCATGTATATTGGGTATGGCGCGTGAAGTGGCGGCCTTGACCGGCAAGCCTTTACGTAAACCAGTGCGGCGGGAGCCCTGCGACGGCCCCAGCATTGAAGGTCAGGTTTTCATCCAAATCAGCGACCCGAACCTGAACCCGCGCTTTGTGTTCGGTCTGATTCGTGGGGCCAACCCAAAACCCAGCCCCTATTGGGTGCAATTGCGTTTAAGATTGGCCGGCATGCGGCCCATCAACAGTCTGGTCGATGCTACCAATTACGTTATGCTAGAAATTGGCCAGCCGCTGCACGCTTTTGATTATGATGTGCTGGTACAGCGGGCCGGTGGCCAGCCTCCTACCATTATGACCCGACCGGCCAAAGTGGGTGAACGCCTCACCACCCTGGATGGGGTCGAGCGTAAATTAGATCCTTTCACGATTATGGTGACCGATACGGCCGGTGCGCTTTCATTAGCGGGTGTAATGGGCGGGGCCGAGAGTGAAATAACCGAAAACACCCGCAATGTGCTGCTGGAAGGTGCTACCTGGAACTTTGTTAACATCCGCAAGACCATCACCGCCCAAAAGTTGAATTCTGAAGCGGCTTATCGTTTCTCCCGCGGCATCCATCCCGCCCTGGCAATGGAAGGCGTACAGCTTGGTTTGGATCGCATGGCCGAATGGGGCGGCGGTCAGATTGCGGCTGGCCTGGTGGATGAATACCCCAAACCAGCCATCGACCCGCTGGTCAGTTTACGCCCACAAGACGTCCGCCGCCATTTGGGGATCGATTTATCAACGCGAGAAATCGCCGACTTGCTCAGCAGGCTCGAATTCGAATGCCGGATTCAAGGCGAAACCGTGCTGGCAAAAACGCCCCCACACCGCCTGGATATTGGCGAAGGTCTGATCGGTCTGGCGGATGTTCTGGAAGAAATCGCCCGCATGTACGGCTACGATGCCATCCAATCTACACGTCTGGCCGATACTCTGCCGCCTCAGCGCAACAATCCCTCGCTGGAAAACGAGGAAAAAGTCAAGGATATTCTGGCGGGCCTGGGATTGCAGGAAGTAATCACTTACCGCCTGACCAGTCCGGAAAAAGAAGCCCGCCTGCGGCCAGACAACCAGCCGCAGGATGAGCTACCCTACGTGCGCCTGCAAAACCCGATTACCCCCGAACGTGTCGTGATGCGCCACAGTTTGCTGGCCTCCGTGCTGGAAATTATGGAGCGCAACATCCGGTTGAGCGAACGGCTGGCGCTATTTGAAGTTGGGCCGGTATTTATCCCTAAAACCGGCCAGGAGTTGCCGTATGAGCCGACCCGTCTGGCTATCGCATTGAGCGGGCTGCGCAGTTTGCCAGCCTGGGATACACCGGAAACGAAAAACCTGGATTTCTTCGATCTGAAAGGCATCCTGGAAGCTCTACTGGCTGAAATCCATCTCCCCGAACTGACCTTTGAGCCGGCCAGCCAGCCAGCCTATCACCCGGGTAAATGCGCCAACCTTATATCCGGCCAGACAGTCTTCGGTGTGTTTGGCGAGCTGCACCCGCTGGTGAAAGAACACTTCGACTTCGGAGCGGCACCCGTTCTGGCAGCCGAGATCGATTTGGAACTGATGATGAAATTGGCGTCGTCACGCTATGAGATCAACCCAGTACCCGTTTTCCCGCCAGTGCTGGAAGATATCGCCGTGATCGTGGATGAAGAGACACCCGCGGCGAGCGTTGTGGCTGTGATACGCCAGGCCGGCGGCAAGCTGCTGTCAGACGTGCACCTGTTCGACACCTTCCGGGGGGGACAGATCGGAGCCGGCAAGAAAAGCCTGGCTTATGCGCTGACCTATATGGCGCCCGATCGCACGCTGACGGATGCTGAAGCGGCTCAAATCCGCCAACGCATCATCCGCCGCCTGGAGCAGGAATTAGGAGCAAGGTTGAGGAGCTGAAGCAGATTGGCGTAACCTTTATAATTTAAGACTTTTAACAAATATAGCAGCATGGTGGAGACCCCAAAACAGAAGGGTCTCCACCATCCGTTAAAGTAAGAATTATAATCAATTGCTTAGAAATCTTCTTACTGACTTTAAGGCACGACTGGATTGGAGGAATAATGGACCAGGTAGACCCAAAGGCAAAGCAAACTCCTGGCCGAACCGGATTATTCGGCCGAGTCGAATATAAATGGATCGTGTTAAGCGTGACCACAGTCGGGGCGTTAATGGCTGCCATCGATAGCACAATCGTAACCCTGGCCCTACCTTATATGATGGTGGAGCTGCACTCCGATTTGATCGCCATGATCTGGGTAATTATGGCTTATATCCTGGTCAGCACGGTCTTCCTGCTGACATTTGGCCGGGTGGCCGACCTGTTTGGGCGCGTGCGTATGTACAACCTGGGCTTTGTGGTCTTCACGATCGGCTCGGCGTTGTGCGGACTTTCTTCCAACGCCAATCAACTGATCCTGTTCAGATTGGTACAGGGCGCCGGCGCAGCCATGATGGTCGTCAACAGCGCGGCGTTACTGACGGAAGTCTTTCCGGCCAACGAACGTGGCCGCGCCCTGGGCATCAACGGCATTACCTGGGCGGCCGGTGGTGTGATCGGCCCGGTGTTGGGAGGCTTGATCCTGAGCGTCACAAGCTGGCGCTGGATTTTCTTCATCAACGTTCCCATCGGCATCCTGGGTGCTTTGTGGGGTTATATGGCATTGAAAGAGATATCCAGCCGAGGCAAAGCCGAAAAATTCGATCCAATCGGGGCGATCAGCTTCAGCATCGGATTGGTATCCATTCTGCTGGCATTGACGGCTGGGATCTCATTGGGCTGGTTCTCGCTGCCCGTTCTAGGGATGTTCGCCCTGTTCTTTATCATGCTGGTAGTTTTCTTCTGGTGGGAGCGGCGAGCAGCCAGCCCGGTGCTCGATTTTACCCTTTTTAATGACCGCGTTTACAACTTTTCCGTATTAGCGGCCATGATGCAATCGCTGGCGATGTTTGCCGTCAATTTCCTGATCATTTTCTATTTACAAGGCGTGCGCGGTTATGACCCTCTGCACGCAGCCTTGCTATTGATACCCATGCCAATCGTCAGCTCAATCCTGGCGCCAATCAGTGGGATTATAGCCGACCGGATCGGTGCGCGGATACCGGCAACCGTGGGTCTGATCGTCCAAACAGTTGCCCTGGCCTGGTTTGCTCAGATTACGCCAACCACGGTCTACTGGCAGATTGCGATCGGTCTGGGTTTAATGGGGATTGGCGGCGGGCTGTTCTACTCACCCAACACCAGCGCAGCCATGAATTCGGCTCCTAAACAGCGCCTGGGAGTGGCTTCGGCCACCCTGGCAACCTTGCGCCAGGTTGGCATGGTAACCAGCTTTGCGCTGGCCATGGCAGTTTCAGCCGCCAGCCTGCCACAACAAGTTATGATGCAATTGTTCGTCGGCACCAATGTATCGCTCGGATCCAGCGTGGAACAGTCTTTTGTAATCGGCATGCATAGTGCTTTTCACGTCTCGTTGGTGCTGAGCATAGTCGCAGCCGGGATTTCGTGGGTGCGCGGTAAGGAAAACCGCCGTGAGAAGGCAGCGGCTGAGGTGATTTCACCTTCATAATGGAATAGTTAAATATTAGCCCAAGTGAATATTGGTGTTTTGATTTTACGCAGCGTAACCGCTGTGATCTACCTCATTTGCAATCCTGCCAAAAGGAATCGCTAAGCTTTTTAAGACGGATCTACGATTGTAAATCTCTTGGAAATATGTATAATATATATAATTATTATTACTTTTATATATGGGTGGGAAAAGTAATTCCGAATTCAAATTCAAATCTCGTTTGGAATGTTATTGATTGTATTTTTTCTAGAAAGCATTTACCCCTTTATTAATTACAAGTAAATAAACATCTCATCCTGGAATAAGCGCCACAATTTCAAAGTGTAATTGAAGTAAGTCCTGGCGTTTTTCGTTCAACAGTCTATAGGAGGGACTAAATATGGTCGATCTACTCATGGATTCTGATCAGATTTTGATCATCGGGGAGATCATCAAAAGGACTCAAGATGGGGTCAATGAAGATTTGAAGCAGCTCGTTTCTAATCAGCTCAACGATGTTGTCAGTGGTGTTGAAGGCACTTTAAAAGGTGTAGTCAACGTAGCGATGGCCCGTTTGGATACCGAAAAACAGGACATTGCCACCCAACTCTCAAACCAGGTAGATCTTGCCAGTGCCGGGATTAAACAGGACATCGATCAGGCCCAGGCTGCTTTGAGCGAAACAACTCAAACCGTGCATAACCAGGTCGGAGAGCTGGTGGGACAAATGGAAGACAGCGTGATTGATGCGGGCATTCGCATCAAACAGCCGGCCGATCACATTCTCGACCGGCTGGCCTGGAATGCTATCGGTGTCGGAGCCGGTTTACTGCTGCTGTTAGGGCTGATTATCACCCTGGCAACGTTTATTGGAGCGAAAGGCTGGCCGTCCGGGGTCGGCGGCATTATCGCCGCTATTTTGCTGCTGATCTTCATTCTTCTGGCAGCCGCCCTGGCATTTTTACCAGCCGCCAAAGAACTGTTACTTAAATTTGTGGATAAAGATACCCAGGCTCCCATCATCCCGCCCAGCCCGGAGATTTTCAACGTCAATCCAAATCCCGTGATTGTACACCGCACGAATGAGATCAATATTTGTGGTGTGCACCTCAATCCAGATGGCGTCCGGCCTTCCGTCACCATTGATGGCCTGAATGCGGTGATCCGTGGGGCTGGCGATTACCTGATTACCGTTGCCGCACCCGAGTTTCCGAGCGAGGGGCTGGAGCAGCCGCGCACCGTTCAATTGACACTCACATATCCGGATAATACAACGGTCGGCTATCCAGTTCGCCTCGAACGACCAACCCCCGCGCCCGACTACAAACCCGCTGAGCTGGTATTCCACAACCCGACTTTCGATCCAGCCGAGCCGCAAATGACCAAGGATATCTGCCACGCCAGCCTGAGCATTACAAATCAGGGCGAGACCACCAGCAAGCCCTTCCAGCTCATTTGGAGACCAACGCCAGGGGATATGCAGATCACAGCCACCGTCCCGCCTATCTCGGCGGACGCTCAACCCCATATCTTTATCTTCCCTACCGGCTACACCTATCCGATTGCTGGAGACTTTTCAACCGAAATCTCCAGTAATTCGCTCGAGATGGGGAATAACCGGCCATTCGTGCGCTGCCCAATCCACGTGCAAGGACTGGACCCGGTGGATTCTCCACTTCTACAAATGGCCACAATGATCTTCCGAACCTGGGATGACGGTAAAAATCCAGACACGGATTTAACTGTGAGGATACTGCCACCCTATCAACCTGGTGAAGATCCGCTTACCTGGATGAAATCATATGTCGCCATAGGAAAGTCTGGCGGTGGGGAGGAATATTGTGCTGGCCTTACGACCGAAATGGATTTATCTGTTCCCAGCCAGGTAACCAAGGCTCAACTCACCAATTACTTGGTCGTGTTCAATTTTGATGTGCCACACGGCTTTGATAAACATGATGCCTGGCGCTTTGATTGGAGCTTACGCCTGATCTTCTCGGATAAACCCGAACCTATCACTATCGATTTTGGCTCTGAAGAGCTCACAGAAAACAGAGAGACACTGGAACGTGTGATTCCTCCTATCTGTCAATAACTGCTTATTGGCTGAGACAAGCACGCTGGTAACAAAATATTAACATTACCAGCGAGCTGTCACAAATCTTAGGGCGACCATGTTGACCGCAATCGCAGCCACCGAGGCCATCAGATAAGTCCAGCCTACCGCCAGGCCCGGCAGCGTGGCAATGACCACCAAATAGAAGGCGATCAGCCCGAAGGTGCCCATTACAACACCGCGCAGCAATTGGACGACGCCTGCGTGTCCCTGGTGGATGTGTGTAAACGGGGCAATGATGCTGCTGAAAATCGGGAACGGCGATATTAACCCGCTGAGCTGCGCCCCCAGGCCATTGGCAGCGGTAGTCAAAACCAGCACAAATAGTGCGGCCAGCAGCATGCGAGCCGGCAGATCCCATTTTGGTGGGATCGAGGCGACGCCAGCATCTGTCCGGCCGGGCATCAACCACAACACCAGCGCCACCAGCGGCAAATCTACTGCAAGGGTTGGCAGCAGGGTTGGATGACATGTATTCCATAAGAAAACGGCCAGCAAGAATGAGCTGATGGCGGCTGACAGGCTCAACGGCCAGCGGGCTTTGCGGGAAGCCAGGCTGTAGCTCAGGCAGAACAGACAGACGGAGGCCTGCCCTTGCATGGTACCAATGGCGGCCTGCGCCGCAAAAGCAGGACCATTTTCCAGGGCCAAGAGGATAGAAATCGGCCCGGAGATGAGCGGGAAGGCCATCAGCCAGCCGCCGACGCCAGGCCCCCAGCGCCGTCCTACCAGCGTGACAGAAGCAATGAAAAGCGGTGACAAGACAAGTTTCAGTGTGAGCAGCATTGCAGAAGTCGTGATTCCCGTAAAAAGTCTTTAAATGAGCTTGAAGATTATAACCCGCTTTTTGGGCTAAAACTCTCTTCCCTCTCCCTCACCCCTAACACACATTTGTGCATATTTGAATAGTAATAAATAAGTATTGCATATATAATTATTCCTATAGATTATTATTTAATATAAGCTGATCTGCTGGGGGATTATTGTTTTTCATCTCTTCTATTTAATTATTCCAATTATCTCATAGGAGGATATGTTATGAGTTATAAAAAGGTCGAAAGTGAATTTATAAATATTGATGATATCGATCTTGATTATGATAACCCTCGAATTGCCCGCATTTTAGAAATGTATACCAATCGAGAAGATATTAGTTCGGAGCAAATTAGTCTAGCGTTGGGAACCGATGGAAGCGATTCTTCTCATACTACATTTAATAGTCTCAAAGAATCAATTAGAACGAATGGTGGGGTAATTCATCCAATTATTGTTAATAGAGTTGGTAAGAGATATGTTGTCATCGAAGGAAACACACGCGTACAGATCTATAAGGATTTTGCAAAACTGGGTGTCTCCGGTCAATGGAAAGAGATAATGGCAGTTATTTACACAGATCTATCCGAAGAAACTGTACATGCCATAAGACTTCAATCTCACTTGGTTGGGCCACGTGATTGGGATCCTTATTCTAAAGCTAAATATTTACATATGTTATACAACCAAGAAAAATTACCATTTTCTCAAATTATTGATTTTTGTGGAGGAGATCGAAATAAAACACAGAAATACATTCATGCATATGAATTAATGGAAAACCACTATCGTCCACAACTTGAAAGCGAAAATGATTTTGACGCCGAGAAATTTAGTGCGTTTATAGAATATCAAAACGGAAAAGTAACTCAAGCAATTTCTGATCATGGTTTTTCAATTGATGATTTTGCTAATTGGATTATTGATGAAAAAATACCTCAATTATCTAAAATTAGACAATTGCCAATGGTCCTTGCTAACCCTGTAGCAAAAGCCGCATTTATCAAAGGGACAATAGACGATGGAATTAGAATCCTTGATGTCACAAGCCCAACGGGTACCACTTTAAAGGATGCTTCTCTTGATCAATTAGCTACTGAAATTTCAAAGCGAATTCGTAATATGTCATATGAAATAATGAAAATATATAAAACATCTTCTTCATATGCCGAGAAAAAAGCTATTATTTTCGAAGCTTTAGACGAACTCAAAGAGTTCTGTGATGATATTAGTAGCGAGTAATAATGTCAGAATCTCAAATTCACATTGACTTGGTGAGATTGATGTTTATGTATGTTCAAACAAAATTCGAAATCGAATTAGGCCATATTTTTCTTGATTTACCAGAATCAAAAATAGGATCTAAACCACCAATTATTCGAGATTTTAGGCCTGATTTATTTGTTAAAACAAAAGAATTATTAATTATTGGAGAAGCAAAGACAGAATCTGATTGGGATAAAAAACATAGTCATGAACAATATCGGGCCTATATGTCAGAATGTGTTGCTAATAACAGCACATCAATACTTTTGATAGCAATTCCATGGCGTTTTGAAAGAAGCGTTAAATCAAGATTATTACATATGTTCCCAATAAATCAACAATCCGAGAGACAAATTATTGTTATTAGCGATATGGTGAAATTATAGAATGCAAAAAATTCGTTTGGCAAAAGAACCTTCTACTAACGCTAAGCATCTTTCATTTTCATATCAGTTGGAAGCCGTTAATGCAATTAAAGATTTAGATTTTGCGGCTGTATTTCATGAGCAAGGCTTGGGAAAAACTAAAATTGCAATTGATATCATGCTTTATTGGCTTTCCAATAAACTCGTGGATACAATAATTATATTAACAAAGAAGATATTAATCAATAATTGGAAAGAAGAATTAGCGAACCACACTTATTTAAAGCCTAAGGTTTTATCAGCAGACAGAGATAAGAATTATTACGTTTTTAATAGTCCATCAAGGGTTATCCTATGCAATTTTGAGCTTCTTGTTTCCGAAAAAGAGCGAATTAAATTATTCCAGAAAACAAGGACGGTAGCAATAATAATCGATGAATCAGCAAAAATTAAAAATCCAGAAAGCATCATATCTAAGACTTTATTTGAAATGGCTGATGGATTTGTAAAACGCATTATTATGACTGGAACACCAATAGCAAACCGTCCATATGATATATGGTCTCAGATTTATTTTTTAGATTATGGTAAAAGCCTTGGGACAAGTTTTTTAGATTTTAAACGAACCACAGATCTAACAAATGAACTATCACTGAGCATTGAGAAACAAAATGTTTTTGAGAATAATATTAAATCGATATTTAAACGAATAGATAGCTTTTCGGTACGAGAAACCAAAAATGGATCGATAATTTCGCTACCAGATAAAGAATTCCATCAGGTTATTACACAGTGGGAAAAACATCAGCTTGATTTATATAAAAAGATAAAAAATGAATTACAAGCTTTTGTGATTAAAGACCAATTAGCGGTGTTAGACGAGTCGGAAAATATTCTTAAACGTCTTTTACGCTTAGTTCAAGTAGCATCAAACCCCAAACTGATTGATGATGCATATGATTATCGACCAGGGAAAATGGATGCATTAGAATCGATAATAAATAAAATAATAGAGGCATCTGAAAAGGGAATAATATGGACGTCTTTTACAAAGAATGTTGATTGGATTGCTCAATATTTTAGTGTATATAAAGCGGCCCGTATTCATGGGAAAATGAAAATTGAAGAAAGGAACCAATCAATTCTCCAATTCAAAAACAATGATTCAGTAAAAATATTGATTGCAACTCCAGCAGCGGCAAAGGAGGGATTGACGCTCACAATTGCAAATCACGTTATTTTTTATGATAGGGGTTTCAGTTTAGATGATTACCTTCAAGCGCAAGATAGAATTCATCGGATATCCCAGACTAAATCGTGTCATATTTATAATTTAATAATGGAAGATTCGGTAGATGAATGGGTTGATGTGCTCTTAAATAGTAAACAGACTTCAGCTCAACTATCTCAAGGGGATATAAATTTATCCGAATTTAAAAGAAAAATGGATTACAGTTTTGGAGAAATAATTCAAAGAATACTATTTTCTGAAGGAAAAGAGGGAAATAAAGAATGACCAATGATAACGAAAATGAAATGATCATTAGTAATCAAACATATACTTTTATTGAAAAAAAATTAAACCAGTCTATATTAAAATTTTATCCACAAAATCCAAGAATCTATTCATTACTAGATACTGATGAGGAAATTCCAGATCAAAAATTAATTGAAGAAAAGTTGATTGGAATGGAACATGTACGAGAATTGAAACAATCTATTGAAGCTAATGGTGGCCTGATAGATCCACTTATTGTCAGAGATGGAGACTTTATGGTCCTTGAGGGTAA
>DATFYI010000196.1:0-17255 GCA_035315125.1 Anaerolineaceae bacterium
ACCGCCTGCCTTTACCCATTCTTTTTCTCCTGGTAGTTCCCTAGTTCTACCAGCTTTTCTTCGTGTCTACCAGATTGGGGTAGGCTCAATGGTTGGCGGGGATTGTTGTGAGAGGGGGCGGTTACGGTCTTATCGGTGATGTGATTGTTGGGATTGTGGGTGCTTTGTTGGGTGGATGGATTGCTGTATCCCTTCTTCACATCAGAGCGGAAGTGTCCGGTATCAACCTGGAATCAATCCTGGTTTCATTTGGAGGTGCAGTTGTCCTATTAATTATTCTCCGGCTGATTAGCGGGAGAAGGTTGATTCGATAAGACGCATTCCCCCTTGTATCTAAACTGACAATTGCACAATAAATCTTAACAATTGTTCATAAAAAACAAGAGCTCGAAAAGGCTCTTATTTTTTTGAACATACAGAAAAGGATCCTGATTTACGACTTTAGAGTAAAATTATTGAGCATTTAAGCTCCGTAATACATTGATGAATCCTCATAAAAGAAATATTTTGAGGTAGTATGCAAATCAGAGGGATTGTTTTTGATTTTGATGGTCTGATCCTGGATACAGAAACACCGGTATTTCGAGCCTGGCAAGAAGTATTTGCACCTTACGGTATCGATCTACCGCTCGCACAATGGGCAGCAGCCATTGGGTCCAGCCTGGATAGTTTCGATCCAGTCGTTTACTTGGAAAAAACAACCGGGAAATTCGTGGATGAAGAAAAGATTCGAACATTTCACCAACAACGCTCGCTGGAATTGGTTTCCAAGCAGAAGTTATTACCCGGAGTGGTTGAATATCTTGATCGAGCCGTGGAATTAGGGTTGAAAATCGGATTAGCATCCAGTTCGGACCGAGCCTGGGTAATCAATCATCTGAAACGATTCGATCTCATCCGGTATTTTGACGTTATTTTCACTTTGGAAGATGTAAAGCACGTAAAACCCAATCCCGAACTTTACCAGAAAGCAATTGCCAACCTGGGTGTAATGCCCAACCAGGCTGTTGCTTTTGAAGACGCCCCGAATGGTATTTTCGCAGCTAAACGAGCCGGATTGTATTGTGTGGCGGTACCCAATTCGCTAACCCGACCATTAGATCTTTCTGGGGCGGACCTTATTTTGGAATCTTTTTGCCAAATGCCGCTAGATAAAACTTTAGCCAAATTGAAACACGTGTCAAACAACCAGGAGGAAATTTATGCCCGCTAACATTGTTTTTCCTGATAATTTTATTTGGGGGGCTGCCACCTCTGCCTACCAGGTTGAAGGAGCCTGGAATGAAGATGGTAAAGGCGCCTCCGTCTGGGATACCTTCTCACATCTGCCAGGGAAAACATTTCAAGGCCAGAACGGAGATTTAGCTGCAGATGTTTACCATCGTTGGTTCCAAGATATCCAACTGATGAAAGAAATTGGTCTGAAGGCGTACCGTTTTTCTATCTCCTGGAGCCGTATACAACCCACAGGCGTTGGTGCAATCAATTTAGCTGGATTGGATTTTTACAAACGGTTTATTGATACACTACTGGATAATCACATTGAGCCAATTCCAACACTTTTACATTACGATCTCCCTCAGGCGCTTCAAGATCAAGAAGGCTGGGTTAACAGAGATACAGCCTTCCGCTTTGCTGACTATGCGCATATTCTTAGCGAGGCGTTTGGAGATCGGGTTACTTACTGGATCACCCATAACGAACCGTGGATTACCGCTGTGCTTGGTTATCTGATCGGGGTGCACGCCCCAGGTATCCAGGATATTCGTTCAGCCTTTTATACCGGTCATTATTTATTGCTCTCGCATGGGTTAGCAGTTCAAGCTCTTCGCCATTCCACCCGTCGACCATTACAAGTTGGAATTGCTCTCAATCTCAGCCCTGTGTATCCTGCCAGTAATACAGAAGAAGATCGCCAGGCGGCTGACCGATTTGATACCCTGCTGAATAAGTTTATGCTTGAACCGATCTTCAATGCCAAGTATCCGCAGGATTTGCTTGATCAGGTCAGCTTTGTCTTTCCACCGATCGAAGAAACCGATATGAAGACAATCTCCGAGCCGGTTGATTTTTTAGGCGTCAATTATTATAACCGTTCAGTAGTTCGCTATAACCCGGGCTTCCCTCTCATGCAATACGAAGAAGTTCATCCACCCGAGAGTAGTTACTCTCAAATGTGGGAGATTTATCCAAATGGAATTTACGAGCTTTTGGAACGTCTGTCTAAAGATTATCACCCACTCCACATCATGGTGACAGAAAATGGCATACCAGTGCCGGATGGAGTCGATCTTGATGGTAAGGTTCGTGACAATCGCAGGATACAGTATCTGCAAGATCATTTAATCCAGGTCAACCGGGCCATCCAGGCTGGATTGCCTCTCTCAGGTTATTTAGTATGGTCGCTGCTGGATAATTTTGAGTGGCAAATGGGCTACCAAATGCGCTTCGGTCTGATCTATGTGGATTTTGAAACTCAAAAAAGAACCATCAAAAATAGCGGACACTGGTTTCACCATGTGATTACAAACAATGGTTTTATACCAAAGGACTATTTTATAGACATTGAACCGGCGGAGTAAGAAAAGCAAGCAGAATATGATCAGAGGACTATAGATCGACGGTAATTTTGCAGTTTCTAAGTAGAAAATAGCATGGGGATCAGCATTTAAATATTAATCAAAAATGGGTAAGATTCTATAAGAATCAAATATCTATATTTATTATTTAATTAAGAAATATCTTATATTTTTATAACCACTTGAATTGTAATATGTGAAGGGATTATACTAAACTAATTAATGGTTTGGTTTATCCTGAGGTTTTTATGAAAATTGAAAATTTGATGGAAGTTCTGCCGGAAACCTATAATCTGATCGACCGTGAACTGGTCATGCGCGCCTATCACTTTGCTGAACATGCCCATGAGGGTCAAAAACGTGCTTCGGGAGAGCCCTACATTACTCACTCGGTGGCAGTGGCAGCCATTCTGGCAGAAATGCGGGTTCCACCCGTACTTGTTGTGGCCGGTCTGCTACACGATACGGTAGAAGATACAAGTGTTACCCTGAATGATATCCGCGCCGAATTTGGGGATGAAGCTGCGAATCTGGTCGATGGTGTTACAAAATTAACCAATTTGCCGCGTGTCTCGCGCGGCGATCAGCATCCTGATGAAGTTGTTCTGGTGGAAGATGATTCAAGTGAACCGGTGCTGGTAACGGAAGGGCGGACAGATAATAGCGGGCGTGTGCGTCGAAAAGATTTACGTAATGAGACCTTGCGCAAGACCTTTCTGGCTATGGGCGACGATGTCCGCGTTGTTCTGATCAAACTTGCGGACAGACTTCATAATATGCGAACTTTGAGTCATATGCCAGAACCAAAGCGTCGACGAATCGCTCAAGAAACCCTGGATATTTTCGCTCCCCTGGCAAACCGTCTGGGAATCTGGCGTATCAAGTGGGAACTTGAGGATTTGGCTTTTCGCTATGTTAATCCAGAAAAATACAAAGAAATCGCTGAGAACTTATCGGAAAGGCGTACCGATCGGGAGCATAAAGTTGATGAAATCGTCCAACATCTAAAAACTATACTCGATCAGGCCAATGTCAAAGTTGAAATCACCGGTCGCCCCAAGCATATCTACTCGATTTACCGCAAAATGGTCGACAAAGGAAAACCTTTCGAAATGGTACGTGATTTGCGAGGTGTCCGTCTGGTAGTTCCGGATATTCCGTCATGCTATGCTGCCTTGGGGGTTATTCATACTCACTGGCGTCCGATTCCACACGAGTTTGATGATTATATCGCCGCACCGAAGGATAACTTTTACCAATCTATCCACACAGCCATTATTTATGATGATGGCAAACCATTAGAAGTCCAGATTCGTACACCCGAGATGAATCAGAATGCCGAGTACGGTATCGCGGCACACTGGCGTTATAAAGAAAAAGGAAAACGCGATGAGGAGTACGAACAACGCATTAACTGGCTTCGCCGGTTAATGGAATGGCGCCAGGATGTAGAAGATGCTCAGGAATTCGTCGATGGGATGAAGACGGATGTTTTCCAGGATCGTGTTTATGTATTCACCCCACGCGGCGATATCATCGATCTACCTGCTGGTTCCACCCCGATCGATTTTGCATATCATGTTCACACTGAAATTGGACACCGTTGTCGCGGCGCCAAGATAAATGGCAAGCTGGTAACCCTCGATTATGCGCTCAAGACGGGCGATCAAGTTGAAATCCTGACTGCGAAACAAGGCGGGCCGAGCAGGGATTGGCTTAATACTAATCTGGGGTTGGTTAAAACTCAGCGCGCTCGCTCTAAGATCCGACAATGGTTCAAACGACAAGATCTGGAGCAAAACCTGACCCAGGGCAAAGTAATGATCGACCGTGAGTTGCGCCGACTGGGTATGCAGGATGTTGACCTGGACAAATTATCACAATCCTTTGATTTACACAGCCCAGATGATCTCTATGAAGCACTAGGCTGCGGCGATTTATCGATTGGCCGGATAATAAACAAGCTTTCAGAAGCAGAAAAGGAAAAGGAAGCTCTTTTAGAGCCCCATCCAGCCACGGAGCCGAACAAGGCGGGTAACTCAGTCTCAGTCGTTGGCTTAAAGGGACTGTTAACTGTCTTTGCTCGCTGTTGCAAACCTGCTCCTGGAGATGAAATCGTTGGATATATCACCCGCGGACGCGGCGCCACAATTCATCGACAGGACTGTCCAAATATTTTACGGATGAGTGATCGTGAGCGTATCGTAAAGGTCTCTTGGGGAGAACCCCAATTAACTTTCCCGGTTTCAGTTGAAATAAGAGCATACGATAGGCAAGGCTTGATGGGAGATATCTCCACCATTTTAAACAATGAAGGCATCAACTTAGTTGACATTGGATTAAAGGTAACCCATAACCTGGCAGCTATCCACCTGGTACTTGAGGTTGGAGATGTATCGCAGCTCAGTCGTGTGCTAACCCGCATCGAGAATCTACCGAATGTGATGGAAGCACATCGTTTGAAGCCGGGTTGAGTGGTGATATAATAGCAACCCATCAGAATCCTCTTACGAGGTGAGGAAATTGACCGATTTATTAACCGTCCACGATGCTCAGGAGCGAATCATTTCAGCATTTCAAGCACTTCCTCCTGAGATCGTTTATATTAAAGAATCACTCCATCGTGTCTTGGCGGTAGATATCACAGCAGATACAGATCTACCGCCCTTTGATAATTCCAGCATGGATGGGTTTGCTGTGCGTTCGGCTGATATCGGACTGGCTTCTCCCTCTAACCCAATCATACTATCGGTCATAGAAGATATTCCTGCAGGTGCTTTTCCCCAAATGGCGCTCCAGCCTGGTCAAGCTGCCAGAATAATGACCGGTGCGCCGATTCCATCTGGATGTGATGCCGTCATTCCGATTGAAGACACGGATTATGATTTTGCAGAAACACCGGTAAGATTGCCTTATCAGTTGAAAATTACCGAATCAGTAAAATTCGGTACTTTTATTCGACCGCATGGTCAAGATATCCAACGCGGCCAGGTAGTACTGCAATGTGGGCGGCGGATTGGGCCAGCGGAGGTCGGTCTATTGGCTTCATTAGGAGTGAGCCGGGTGCCGGTCTATAACAAGCCGATGATTGCATTGCTCTCAACAGGTGATGAATTAATCAGCCCTGACCAACCATTATCGCCCGGCAAAATTCGTAACTCGAACTCGTATGCGATTGCAGCCCTTATTGAGGAATTCGGAGCCGAAGTTTTAGATTTTGGTACTGCTCCTGACCAACCTGAGATTATACGCCAACGTCTGCAGGACGCCGTCGATCAAAATGCCGACCTGATTTTGACGACCGCCGGTGTATCCGTAGGAGCCTTTGATTATGTAAAACCGGTCATCCAAGAAAAAGGTAACCTGACTTTCTGGCGCGTTAATATGCGTCCTGGAAAACCGCTCGCCTTCGGCTCCTACCAGGGAATCCCTTTGTTAGGACTACCAGGTAATCCCGTATCAGCATATGTTGGGTTTCTAGTCTTTGTCTTACCCGCCATTCACAAAATGGCGGGGATACTGAAAACTAAGCAGCAGGTAATTAGGGCCATCTTGACACATCCGGTCGAATCGGATGGCCGAGAAAGCTATTTGCGCGCAGTTGTTAAAATCGAGGGCGGCCAAATTACCGCAACATTAACCGGACACCAGGGTTCTGGAAATATGTTTTCTTTAGTCCAGGCAAATGCTTTACTGATTGTGCCGTCTGGGGTAAAATCGCTCCCGATTGGTGCAGAGGTTTTTATCTGGCCCCTGACCAATGAATTAACATGATTAACAAACCCATTATTCAATCGCGCCTTATTTCCATTGCATTATCCATTGTAGGTCTGTTGGATTCACTTTATTTAACCTGGATAAAAATTACTAATAATTATTCTCTCTGTCTTCAGGGGGTAGGAAATTGTGAAACAGTTAATACCAGCAGGTATGCCGAAGTGATGGGAATTCCAGTTGCAGCACTTGGAGCAGGAACTTACTTACTACTTATCATCATATTGTTATTAGAAACCAGGATCGAACACTTAAAGGTAAACGCCAGTTTATATATATTTGGGATCACCCTTATCGGTGTACTCTTTTCAGCTTATTTGACATTTTTAGAAATTGCAGTAATAAAGGATATTTGTCCATATTGTGTTTTATCCGCAATTTCAATGATCGCTCTTTTTATCCTTTCAATTGTCCGGCTATCACAGGCCCAGACAGAAATTAATCCTGAATAGGAGGAAATTACCATGCCTCGAATCCGATGTCACTATATAGACTGTGTATTTTTGGATGAAGGATTTTGTAGCGCAGCCGCAGTGGAGATTGATCCGGACACAGGTTGTATGACTTACAGCCCATCTGCCGAAACAACGACGGGAGACGAATGGGAGGAAGAAGAAGAAGAATTAGAAGAATGGGAAGAGTTGGATGAAGAGGAAGAAGAGGAAGACGTTTGGTTAGAGGACGATGATGAGGATTATTAGAGCTCAGCAAAGATTTAATTGAACCTAAATCTGCCAGGTCAACGACTGGTTCATTCTTCAACCGCTTGGTATTTTAAAAACCCCGGTCAAAACACCGGGGTTTTTCTGGCAAATACAAATAAAAACAATATTCTATGGATAGTCAGGCCCAAAAAGACTTACGTCATAATTACCTTGTCAACATATTAGACAGTAGTTTTTTTGGCTTTGGTTTAGGGTTTGCCTCTTTTACAGCCATCTTGCCATTGTTCGTATCCCATATGACAAGCTCCGCAATTCTGATCGGATTGATTCCTGCCATCCATGCCACCGGTTGGCAGATTCCACAGCTCTTTACTGCCCAACGTATCTCTCAGCTACAAAGATATAAGCCGTTTGTCCTGCTGATGACGGTGCAAGAACGTCTTCCGTATTTAGGTTTAGCCATTGTTGCCTGGTTTTCACCCTCGCTGGGGGCAAAACTAGCTCTCTTGATTACATTTATCTTGCTGATCTGGCAGGGCATGGGAGCCGGGTTGACAGCCAACGCTTGGCAGAATTTAATCGGAAAGGTTATTCCAGGGGATTACCTGGCTACCTTTTTTGGTGTGCAAACAGCTGCTTCAAATTTGATGGGAAGTGCCGGCGCTGTAATTGCCGGGATTATCCTTGAACAGTTTTCGTCACCACATAATTTCGCATATTGTTTTCTGATTACATCAGCAATGATGGTATGCTCCTGGTATTTCCTAAGTCGAAATCGTGAAACTTGCCGTCAAGCCCCAGTAATCCAAGAGAACCGGGCAGACTTCTGGAAAAAAGTCCGAAAGTATCTTAAGCTAGATCTAAATTTCCGATGGTTCTTGTTTACTCGCATGTTGTCCCAATTTGCCATGATGGCGTTTGCATTTTATATTGTTTTTGCAGTGAAATATCACAATATGAGTGATGTCACGGCAGGAGTTATGACGGGTATTTTGTTTATCACCCAGGTTGTGGCTAATCCATTGCTGGGTTGGATTGCAGACCGGATGGGTCGTAAAGGCGTGCTCGAAATTGGGGCGCTTTTTGCGACGCTAAGTGCTTTACTGGCCTGGCTGGCCCCCACGCTTGACTGGTTTTATTTAGTGTTTATCCTGGATGGTATAGCGAACACAGCTTTCTGGACAATTGGCATGGCTTTTTCGATGGATTTTGGCCCTCGGGAGGAACGACCAACATACGTTGGCATGTCGAACACCCTGATTGCCCCCGCAACTATTTTAGCTCCTTTTTTAGGTGGCTGGCTGGCAGATAAAAGCGGTTATCCTGCTACTTTTATCACCTCAGCCGTAATGGGTCTTTTGACAGCCGTAATTTTACATTTTTTCGTCCACGATACTCGATCCAAAATTATTTCGGTTTACAATTGAAGTAAGGAAAACGATTTATTTAAAGGATGATCGTTCCAAGTATAAACCTCCTGGTGAGAATGGTATAATGGGCCTTTGCATCTTGAAAAAATCTATCCATATATTAAAAGATAAATATGACCTTTTTATCATTGTTACGTGGCGGAGGTGATTTAGCCAGTGGAGTGGCCCTAAGGCTATTCAGAGCTGGCATTCCACTTATCATCACAGAATTGCCAAAGCCTCTGGCAGTTAGACGGAGTGTATCCTTCGCTCAGGCAATTTATAGTGGTGAATTCGTTTTGGAAGGTGTTCGAGCGCTGCGCGCTGACACTCCCGAGCAAACCCGCCTATACCTCTTGGAAGGAATATTGCCTGTGTTAGCCGATCCGGATTTGGAGACCTGCAAATACCTTTCTCCAAATGTGTTGATTGATGGTCGTATGACAAAAAAGCCCTCCGATCTAAAGATCGATTCAGCCTCGTTGGTAATCGGCCTAGGACCAGGATTTATTGCTGGAGAAGATTGCCATGCAGTGGTTGAGACTAAACGAGGGCCCTATTTAGGTCGAGTCATCTGGAATGGGTCTGCTGAACCGGACACCGGCCAACCCGAGAGAGTTGGTCAACATCAAGACGAACGCGTTTTGCGAGCGCCAAGCGATGGGGTAATTAAATCGTGCGTGCATATCGGTGATCATTTGATTGAAGGCCAAATTGTTGCTGAAGTAGCTGGAATACCGGTGCGCACTGTTTTTGAAGGCTATTTGCGTGGTCTGTTGCAGGATGGACTGACAGTACAAAAAGGTTTAAAGATTGGCGATGTCGATCCTCGACAAGATCCCAACCTTTGTTTTTTTGTTTCAGATAAAGCCCTGGCGATCGGCGGTGGTGTGCTTGAAGCAATTCTTTCCAGGCCAGATTTACGCCAGCAACTTTGGAAATAATAATTCGTAATAGTAATTTCCTCTTACCATGCTAAAATAATAGCGAGCGTTCGTTTTTTTAGTCGGGAGGATATTACAATTTAATGACAATTGATAGGCCAAATAAAGGAGAGGCCACTTCTGAGCGTATTATTGAAGTGGCTTATCAGTTATTTATCGAACAAGGCTATCATGCTACCTCCATGCGCCAGATTGGCGATAGGGCAGGCATCACAATGGGCGGGATCTACAACCACTTCACCAGCAAAGAAGCCATCTGGAAAGCCGTCTTGATTGCAAAGCATCCCTATCGGGAAATTATGCCCTTATTGCAAAACGCGCAAGGAGATACAATCGCTGAGTTCATGGATCATGCTGCCGATAGCCTGATTAAAGAATTGGGGGAACGCACAGATTTGCTCAACCTGATGTTTATCGAGATGGTTGAATTCAATGCGATTCATCTGATCGATATATTTAACACAATTCAACCCGAATTGGTTAAACTGGCAATGGTGTTTAATCAAAAAAAGGGCAAGCTGAGGCCTATTTCAGCGCCAATTATCGCCCGTTCCTTCGTTGGTTTATTCATTTCTTATTACATTACCGGGCAAATCTTGCCAGAGCCCGTGCTTCGATCTATGGGAAATGATTCTTTAAAGACCTTCGTAGATATCTATCTTCACGGGATTCTTGATTCCGAGGCGCCTGATTATGATTGAACGACTTGCCAGCCTGATCCGTAAAGAATTTATCCAGATTGTGCGTGATCCTCGTACCCTTGCATTGACATTTGCCATGCCAATCGTAATGCTTTTTCTGCTTGGTTATGCCGCAACCAATGACGTCCGAAATATCAATCTGGCAGTTTTTGATGAGGATCAATCACCGGCATCGCGCAGTTTATTAGAGGCGTACAAAGAAGCTGATTATTTTAAGATGGCTTATGTGGTCTCCTCGGAAGATGAAATGCGGGTATTAATTGACAATAATTCCGCTCGGGCTGGCATCATCATTCCCCCCGGTTACGGAAAATTAATCGATAGCGGGAGCACGGCCCAAGTAGCCTTTATCATTGACGGATCCGATCCAACGGTTGCAAGCACAGCACTGGCTGCGGCTAATCAAATCGGCCAGTCTGTCTCAACAAAGATAATGACCCTACGATTAGGAAACCTTGGTATCAATGATGCTTTCCAGCTTCCAATTGATGTCCGCACTCAGGTATGGTATAACCCCGGCCTGGTCAACGCCTATTACATGATCCCTGCCCTAATTGGCATGATCCTTCAATTCTTAACAACGATGCTTACATCGACATCCATCGTACGTGAGCGAGAACGCGGCACAATTGAACAGCTCATCGTGACACCCTTACGCTCCTGGGAGTTGGTGGTTGGCAAGCTAACCCCTTATGTACTGATTTCTTTCATGGACACTCTCGAAATCCTGGCAATCGGTTCTCTGTTATTTAATATACACATTAATGGGAACCTGTTCCTTTTTTTGGTCTTGGCAGCGCTTTTCTTGATCACAACTCTGGGCATTGGATTACTCATCTCAACTTTTGCGAATACGCAGCAAGAAGCTATGTTGACCACCATGTTCACAATCCTACCTTCCATCTTCCTTTCGGGATTTTTCTTTCCATTGGCAGCCATGCCTACCTGGTTGCAGGCAATCAGCTATGCCATACCCTTACGATATTTTCTGATTATCGCCAGAGGAATCATCCTAAAAGGAATCGGGGTTTCCGCCATATGGACCGATATTTTAGCTTTACTCATTTTCGCAAGTGTTGTAATGGGAGCGGCTGCAGTTCGTTTCCATAAAAGCCTTGATTAATGCTCTATTGACACAAGGAGATCGAGATGCACCTGAACCCCAAGAAAGTCCTGCCTTTTATCGTGGCTTTTGTGCTGATTGCAATTATTGTTGCGTTCATCATTCAACAAACATCCGTAAGCTCGACATCAGGAATTTACTCAGGAACGATCGAGGCCACGCAAATTCATCTAGCCTCTAAGGTGGGCGGCCGCGTAATCGATGTCAATGTAAAAGAGGGGGCCCGTGTTCAGGTTGGACAGGTTCTGGTGGATCTTTATTCTGACAATGGCTCCAAACAAACATCCAGCTCAAATGAAAAAATTGTTTCGCCAATTAATGGTGTAGTTTTGGAACGATTGGTAGAGCCGGGTGAACTTGCAATTCCAAATGCCACTTTAATCACTGTCTGTAACCTGGATGAGTTGACATTAACTGTGTATGTCCCGGAAGATCGTTATGGGATGATTACTCTTGGGGAAAGCGTTCCGGTTACAGCCGATTCGTTTCCCGGACAAGAATTCAACGGCACAGTCAGCTATATTGCTGATCAAGCAGAATTTACACCGCGCAACGTACAAACAACCGATAGCCGCAAATCCACTGTCTATGCAATTAAGTTAGATCTAGATCCTTCAGGTGGCCTGCTAAAGCCAGGAATGCCTGCCGACGTTCATTTCCAAACTAATCAATGAGCTGTAAGCTGCTATGCCAGACAAATTGATCGAGGCCGATGACTTATCAAAAGCGTTTGGACAAACCCAGGCTGTAGTTGGTGTTAGTCTGCAGGTTGCATCCGGCGAAATCTACGGTTTGGTTGGTCCGGACGGAGCAGGTAAAACAACCCTGCTGCGCCTATTGTGTGGAGCCTTGCATGTAGATTCTGGCACTGTCAGCCTGGCGGGGTTTGACATAGCCCACCATGTTGAACAAGCTCGGGAACAAATTGGCTACCTGGCTCAGCGTTTTTCGCTATACGAAGAGCTGACTGTTATGGAAAATTTGAAGTTCTTTGCTGAAGTTCGGGGACTTCCAGCAAAGGATTGGCTACCACGCAGCCAGGAAATCCTGACATTTGTCGGTCTGGCGGATTTTACAGGCAGGCGAGCTGGACAACTATCTGGAGGGATGAAACAAAAGCTGGGCCTTGCACTGGCTCTGGTCAATCGGCCGCGCATTCTGCTCTTAGATGAACCTACAACGGGGGTTGACCCGCTTACCCGCCAGGATTTTTGGGAATTGATCATCAAGCTTTTACGAGATGAAGGTCCTGCTATATTGGTCAGCACGCCCTACATGGATGAAGCAGACCGCTGTACGCGAGTAGGTTTTTTGCGAACAGGCAAGCTGATCAGAGAAGGAACTCCAAGCGAATTACGCAGCCTAATACTCGGGAGAGTTGTCGAACTTGCGGGGCAGCCGCAATCTCTTTTAGCAAGATTAGCCAGTAGTGATGAGGATGTTGAGAATGTCCAGCGTTTTGGTTCCCGTCTGCATCTGCGCATCCGAGCAGGCCAATCTGAAGTGGTTATCCAACGATTGAATGAAAAAATCATTGGTAATGGGGGTAAATTAGACTCTTTGCGTATGATTGAGCCACAGCTTGAAGATGTATTTATCGTTTTCGCGGAAGGTGTTTCATGAGCACAGCGATCCATACTGAAAACCTTACTCGACGTTTTGGAAACTTTCTGGCAGTAGACCATCTCTCTTTTGAGGTACAAACGGGGCAGATCTTCGGTTACTTAGGCGCAAATGGATCTGGTAAAACTACCACCATCCGGATGTTGTTGGGATTATTGCACCCTTCCGAGGGTAGTGCCCGAGTGTTGGGATATGAGGTAATTACCCAAGCAGAACAAGTGCGTGCCCGTTCCGGGTATATGTCACAGAAATTTGCTTTATATAATGAACTTACTATACGGGAAAATCTGGCTTTTTACGCCGGGGTTTATGGCGTAAATGATGCAAAACGGTTGAATGAAGTTATGGGCAGCCTGGATATCGAATCTCACCAAAACCAACGGGTCCAAGATCTTTCAGCAGGCTGGCGGCAGCGTTTAGCTCTTGCAGCTGCAATTATCCACCGTCCTGGCTTGCTTTTTCTGGATGAGCCTACCAGTGGTGTTGATCCGGTAGCCCGCCGGGCTTTCTGGGACCTGATTTATGCACTATCGGCCGACGGAATCACAATTATGGTAACCACTCATTATATGGATGAGGCTGAATATTGCTCTATGGTCGGGATCATGCGCGCCGGGAGGTTGCTAGCGATCGATGAGCCAGATAATTTGAAACATAAACTACCCGGATCTATTTGGCAGATCTTCGCTGAACCCTTGCTAACAGCTCTGGAAATTATCAAAAAACTTCCAGGGATTATTCGCACTAACCTGGCCAGCGACCATTTGCGATTGATTGTTTCACCGGATCTTCGAATTGAGCAAATCCAGCAAAGATTAATTGAGGCAGGGATATGCATCCAAAAACTGCAGCCCGGCGAACCCAGCATGGAAGATGTGTTCATGGCTTACCAATAAAGGATGCCGAAACAAATCAGTGCATGACAGGCGGAGGAGCATCAGCAGCCCGGCGTCCAGCCCACTTAAATGGCCAGCCAGGCAGCATCAATCCAAGCACCAACGCCAGGATAGCGGCGTAAAAAGTCACTTTGTAAGCGCGCTCAAATCCGGCAATGCTTTGATCACAGGCCGCAGCCATTAATTGAGAATTATTTGAGGGATCAGAATTACTTGTAGCCGGCGGATCAACTCGGGTAATTCCATCTCCGGTAGTTGGGATAATATTTCCCCCAGTTGAACACAGAGCGACAGGTTGAGTTCCTGGTTGGATGGGCATATCCAGGAAACGCTGTTGCAAAGCGGCTACCTGAGGTGAAAGCGTACTGACCAATACTGTCGCCAGAATTGCTACACCGATTGCCTGAACAACCTGTCTGGTCGCATTAGTCAGTGAGGACCCGAATGCAATCTGTGGCAAAGGAACCACGGATAATGCGGTAACGAAGGTGGTCTGTACGGTCGAACCAAGCGCCAGACCACGCAATGCCAGCAGGAACATGATCCAGCTAATTGGTGTATCAGCTTTTAACTGGGACAACTGCCAGGTGTTGATCATGAGAACAGAAAAACCAAATACAATCAATAAACGTGGCCCAATTTTGTCGTACAGACGCCCTGCCAATAGTGCGGCGATGCCGCCCGTTATTGCCATTGGTACTATGATCAAGCCCGTATCAAAAGCGGTGATACCTCGAATGGTTTGAAGATAGATTGGCAATAAGAATTCGGCTCCAAATAGGGCAATTACACTGACATATCCCAGCATACTGGCGGTTAGAAAAACACGTTTACCAAAGAGACGCAAATCGAGTAGCGGGTCTTTTGCAAAAAACAATTCCACGATTGCAAATGCGGCTAATCCTAGCGCACCGATCCCAAACCAGAGCCAGACATTTGGGGCGGACCAGCCTTGATAGGCTGCGACTGACGCGGCATACAGCACTGCTCCGAACCCAATTACTTCCGTAATCAAACCCAGTATATCCAAAGACGGTTTCCGTTGCGGCTTGATGGCCGGCAAAAAACGTAGCCCCAGGAGAATCCCTAACAAACCAATCGGTGGGTTAATGAAAAAAATATAACGCCATAAGCCTTGATCGACCAGATAACCACCCAGGATTGGACCTATGGTCGGAGCGACCAGTGCCGCAATTCCAAAAATGCCCAACGCCAGGCCTTGTTCAGAAACCGGAAAGGTTCCCATTAAGAAAGCTGCCCCAAGCGGTAAGGCAATCCCACCTCCAAAACCTTGAAAAGCGCGTGCTGCAATTAATATGGGTAAGGTGGGTGAAATACCACAAATAAAAGAACCGGCAATAAAAATACCGAGACCCAATAAGTAGGTCTGTTTCATACCGAACCGGTTAGCCAGATATCCCGATAAAGGTGTCCCGATACCAATAGATAAAACGTAAATACTGATGATCCATTGAGAATCATTTAAAGATGCCCCAAACTCGGCCCGCAATGTGGGAAAAGCTATATTCACTACCGTTGTATCCAGAATGACCATAAAAATTCCAAAAATCACAGAAATTAATACTTCCCACTTTTGTTCTAATCTTCTTTTACCTTCCGGGACAATTTCAAGTTTAATATCTTCCATCACCGCTCCATTTAATATTATTTATAAGGTAGTAATTATCCATATTTTATATAAAGACAAAATAACGTTTAATAGATTTTCGTTGAAAAAAACAATAAGCTAAAAGGGTTCGTTTAACTCGATGCGAAGGACCTTTGATTGGCCCCTATATAATCCGCTTTATCGAGTTAAGACAATGTGCTTCCGTAAAATCTTACCAGACGATCCCAGGCATCTTTTGAAGCAATCTCCCGATAAACAGCCGGACGGGTAAAGTTCATGAATGCATGCGCCGCGCCAGGGTAAATCTTCATCTCGAAATCACGCTTGTATTGCACCACAGCTCGCACAAGGATATCCAATTGGCTATTGATTCGCGTGTCATCGGCGCCATAAATACCTAAAACCGGGCAGTGGATGTTTTCTACCAGCTCAATCGGGTTTGGATTTTCTCCGTAAAAAACTGCACAGGCTGCCAGGCTGGCATGGCAGGCCAGGTTGATCGACAGTCCCCCGCCAAAACAGAATCCAACACTGCCAACCTTCCCCGGCACAACATAACTTTGATTTTTTATAAAATCTACAGCTTTAAACAAATCCAGAGTTAGCTTGTCCTTGAGCACACCTCCGAAAAGTAGCGGAAATGCTCGTTGGACCATTTCCCTTTTTCCCTCGGGTAGATTTGAGATTTCTTGCTGTACGAATGAGCGATCAGACATCTTTTCGCGTGGGAATTTTGAGCTGAATTGCATGACACTTTCAATATTATTTGGTGTCAATTCATCAACTAGACTGGGTCTGGAAAACAGATCGGGAGCCATTGCAATATAGCCCAGATCAGCAATACGGTTCGTCATTTGCTTGATAAAATCACTCAAGCCATAAATCTCATGAATAACAATAACAGCCGGGCGCGCTTCATTTGTGTCAGGTTTTACTAAATAAGCCCGAACCGGGCCCTCTTCACCGGTAAAAGAAATCATTTCATCCGATATTCTTGCCATGTTATTTCCTCCTGCTCAATCACATCGCGTATGTCGCATAAAACAGCAACGCTTGAGTATACCCCACCGCTCGAATCATTGCAAATTGAGGTAAATATTGTCGATATATATTTAATAGGATATTGCCAAGACTTTGGATTTTTTGGAAGCAATTGAGGCATCAGGTAATCTTGGAATTGATAAGTAAGAAGTACTGTGATAACTCGCAAAATAACCAACCCCAAAATAATCCAACGCACGCGTCGAGTTATCGGCAGCATGTATTGCATCGCCATTATCGCCATAATTGGGACCCAAAACATCCAAAGTCGCGCTGCTTCACCCAATACTACCCGGATAGAATTTAACGCCACATAAGACAAAAACAGGCTGCTATTTACCGCGGCTGTTGGGTCAGGTTTACGTCGGATAACATGGATCACACTTCTTAACCCCATCAAAACAAATAAAACAAATATGGGAAAGCCAATTGCGACTGCCAGCTCAATATTATTTAGTTTGGCAGCGTCCCAGGTTTGTAGAATTTTTTCCAGCAAGGTCGCTTGACTTGTGGGATGAATACCTAATCGGGTGTAAAAATCTCCCACGATGATTAAGGGTTGTTTCAGAAAAGCATTAAGGTAGACTGTCCAAAAGCCCATACAAAATGCTAGAAACATAAATACTGGCCACAATGGATTTACTAGGCGCAAAAAGAAGTAAATTGAATGCCTAGTTTTACAGTTGGCTCGGTGTGTTCGGTGCGATACATTGCTGGTAATATAATAAAAACCCATTAAGAAATAATGCAGCCATGGAATCTTTCTTCCCAGCCTTAAAAACGGAGTGGGTTTATCACCACCATTACAAAACTAGATCGGAGACCAAATCCAGCATTTTCGAATACCTCGAACGATTTTATAATTCCCAT
>DATFYI010000197.1:0-4313 GCA_035315125.1 Anaerolineaceae bacterium
AAAGCCAAAGTCCGAGACTACTATCTGAAAGAATGAATTTGTGAAATGTGCTGGCAGTAAGCCAATACTCTTTTGAACCTGGCTTTTTATTTTTGAGGTGATACACAACCCTATGAGCGCAAACGAAAATCAACAGCGTGCCATTTTGCAGAGCATTGCCCAACGGGCGATGGTTGAAAGAGGATTACTCCCCAGCTTTTCTGCCGAAGAGTTGGCCGAGCTGGAAAGGATTCAGGCGCCTGCGACCGCCTTCAACAACGGAGGCGCGGCGGTTCGCGACCTGCGAGAGCTGCTGTGGGCTTCCATCGATAACGATGACTCGCTGGATCTGGATCAGCTGTCCGTAGCCGAGGCGCTGCCTGGAGACAAAATCAAGGTGCTGGTTTCGGTAGCGGATGTTGATGCGTTGGTTAAAAATGGCTCTGCCCTGGATGGACACGCCCGCCATAATACCACTTCGGTTTATACCGCCGCCGAGATCTTCCCGATGCTGCCCGAGAAGCTTTCCACCAACTTGACCTCATTGAATTTTGATGAAGAACGCCTATCTGTTGTGGTTGAAATGGTCATCAATCCGGACGGATCCGTGCAAGATGGAGGTATCTACCAGGCGCTTGTCCGCAATCATGCCAAGCTGGCCTATAATAGCGTGGCAGCCTGGTTGGAAGGTACTGGCCCCGTTCCCGAAGCCATACCTTTGGTCAACGGTCTGGCCGAGAATCTGCAATTGCAGGACAAAGCGGCGCAAAACATGAAGAATTACCGGCACGCACACGGGGCACTCATTCTAGAAACCATTCAAGCCAAACCGGTATTCGATGGCGATCAAATTAGCGGTTTTGAAATTGACGAAAAGAACCGCGCCAAAGAGCTGATTGAGGATTTCATGATCGCTGCCAACGGCGTCACCGCCCGTTACCTTTATGCCAAAAAATTCCCCTCTATCCGCCGCGTCGTGCGCACGCCAAAACGCTGGGACCGCATCGTCCAGATTGCCGCGGATCACAAAGTGACGCTGCCGGAAACCCCGGATTCAAAAGCGCTGGAGCAATTTCTGGTCCAGCAAAAAACAGCCGACCCGCTGCGTTTCCCCGATTTATCCTTGGCGGTGATCAAGCTTTTGGGCCCCGGCGAATACGTCGCCGAGCTGCCGGATGGAGACGTGCCGGGCCATTTTGGACTGGCAGTCAAGGACTACGCTCACTCCACCGCCCCTAACCGGCGTTATCCCGATCTGCTGACCCAACGCTTATTGAAAGCAGCCCTGCAAGGCAGCCCGACGCCCTACAGCAAAGCCGAGCTGGACGACCTGGCGACGCATTGTACCGAAGCCGAAGATGACGCTGATAAAGTTGAGCGACAAGTCGGTAAATCTGCAGCCGCCCTGCTGCTGCAATCCAGAATCGGAGAGCAGTTTGACGCGATTGTAACCGGCGCTTCAGAAAAAGGCACCTGGGTGCGGTGTCTGAGCGTGCCAGTGGAAGGAAAAGTCGTCAGCGGTTTTGCCGGCATTGATGTAGGCGACCGGGTGCGCGTACAGCTGGTTGATGTAGATGTTCAGAAAGGCTATATCGATTTCAAGAAAATTGACCCATCCAGGCCTTAAGATGGATGGTCAGTCTGCTTGTGCGGGAACCAGGGGATAAATGCGCTGGTTTTTGCGATATATTCTTTATAACCCGGGCGGGTCTCAAGGGTCTTTTCCAACAGTGTCACACCCGATACGCGCAGCAGAAAGATCGTCATGATGATGGGACTGAAAATGCTCCACCAGCCGCCGGCGCCAAGTGCGATCAGGTAATACCCCCACCATTGAGCCGCGTCGCCGAAATAATTCGGGTGGCGAGTGTAGCGCCAGACGCCGCTATCCAAAACTTTGCCCTTGTTGGCCGGGTTGGCCTTAAAACGGGTTAGTTGTAAGTCACCCATGCTTTCAAATAAGAAACCTACCAGCCATACGAAAGCGCCAAGACCATCCAAGAAAGTCAGGTGACCTGGTAGAGCAGCGCGCTGAGCTACCAGCAACGGAACTGAAATAATCCACATCAACAGCCCTTGCAGCAAAAATACACGCAAATAGCTTTGCCAGGGCCATTTGCTGCCGGCTTCATTCCGCCATTTCTGGTAGCGAAAATCTTCGGGTTTGCCCCAATTGCGTCGCAGAATATGAATTGAAAGGCGCAAGCCCCAGATAGTAACCAGCGCGCCGATCAGCAGCTTGCGCAGCAAAAAACCCTGTGGGGTAAACGCAAAATAAACCCAATTGGAGATGACAAAACCGGTTCCCCAAAAAATATCCACAATGCTGGAGTTTTTCAACTGCAGGCTGACCAGCCACAAAATGGTCATCAACAGCAGGATAACCGCCAGAGTAATACCGTAAACACCCAGGAATGACATTTCTTTCCTCCAGCTTACTCGATAGAGACACAGGCAAATCCGACCACGCCGGGACCGATATGCGCACCCAGAACAGGATTGATCTGTTCAGGCCATATTTCTCCGCTCGGGAGGAATTGTTTAACTTCCTGCAGCAATGCCTGGGCGCGGCTTGAAGCATCCGTATGAACGAAGGCGAGCTGTTCAAATGGGCTGTATTCATGGAGCAATTGCACGAGGCGTTTCATGGCCAGGATATGGGTGGGTATACGCTCGGCGCTGGCCTTGCCATCGTACATTTTGAGCAAGGGTTTAATCTGCACCAATTCTCCAATCGAAGATAATAATGGATTCATACGGCCGCTGCGGCGTAAGAATTGAAGTGTATCCAGCACTGCAAAAACGTGGGTTCGCTTAATTTGTTCATTGAGCAACGGTAGGATCTGTGAAACAGAACAGCCCGCCTGAGCAACTCTGGAGGCTGTTTCGACCAGGAAGCCGGTACCAAGGCTGAGCTGGCGAGAATCAAAAACAGTCACCGGGAGGGAGGTCGTTTCTCGCGCCGCGACCTGCGCCACATTCACAGTTGAGCTCAATGAAGTGGAGATATGAATGGATAAAACCTGGTTGGCGCCCTCTTCTGCCAGTGCGTCATAGATGGCGTGAAATTTTTGTGGGGAGGGTACTGCAGTCGTGGGATATATTGGAAAGGTTGGCAGTTTTTTGTAAAATTCAGCACGTGTAATATCAATACCATCCAGGTAGCCCTGCTGGCCTATATTGATATAAAGCGGAACGACACAAATACCGTACCTGGCGATCACATCGGCGGGTAAATCACAAGAACTATCAGTAACGATTCGAACTGTCATGGCATTTAACTATATAACAAGGATCACACCGAGGACAATTTCGGTTGCCAGACTGATTAGATTAGATTGTGCAGTCGATTTGTCGAAAAGAATAGAGAATGTACGCGCGGCAGCGATCCCCAGATAACCAATGCCGAGCATCCGATATGCCGGCATACCGAGGAAAAACGGTGCAATGCCTAAAGCGATAAACAAACCGCCGAAAACTGCCCTAATCTCCGATACGCCGCGCACCCCATCGGCGTTCAAGCCGATAAAGCCATAGGTCGCAGAAGGTTTGATCAATGCCAGCAATCCGGTTGCTGCGGTGGCCAGCGCTGCAATGATTTTCAAAATCGATAAGAGGCTCATTTTTTCTTTCTTTTTGTTTTCAAAACACACGAATACTACCTGTTCTCAAGACGTTCTATTTCCTTCAATCTTTAGCCAGAAGTTTGCGGAGTTTGAATGTTTAATTGATCCAATAAAACCAGCAGCTCGTTATCCTCTGGAATGTCCGACATTGAATGACCGTAGTGAACAAAACGCGCCAGGCCGCTCTTGTCCACGATTACCTGAGCCGGCATTCTTCCCAGCTTGAACAGGTTGATTTCCTGGCCGTACAGCTTGAGCACGCTGGCATGTGGGTCGGGAAGCCCGATAAAAGGCAGGTTTTGCTTGTGCCAATAAGCTTGAAAAGCGCTGGCGTCTTCTTGACCAACCACAATCACCTGAGTTTGCCGTTTAACAAATTCCTGATAGTCAAGGCACAACTGTGCCATATGCTTTTGGCAAAATGGTCAGGTAAAGCCACGATTAAATACCAACAGTATGTTGGATTTCCCTTTGTAATCGGACAGACGAACGATATCTCCTTGAAAATTTTGCAAGGAGAAATCCGGAGCAGGTGTGTTAAGCGCAATTTGAGGCATATTTTCCTTTAAAAGTTATATTTCATTTTTCTTCACATTCTGTGACTTCCAGGATGGCATCCTGTCGGCCTCGCAACGATGCAGCTATATCGAACATCTTTTTCATCAGGCCATATTTCCGGTCAAGCAGGTGATCGACTTTTTGGGCGGT
>DATFYI010000198.1:0-3385 GCA_035315125.1 Anaerolineaceae bacterium
ATTAATTTAACCCTGTTTTTATTCAATCTCATCCCGGTTGCCCCATTGGATGGGGAAAAGATTCTGGACGCAATCTTGCCGCCGCCGGCTGCCCGAGTTTTTGATAACATCCGTCCTTACGGTCCGCTGATCCTGTTGGCGATTGTTTTTGTCGGTCCGGCCCTGGGTGTTAATATCCTCGGATTTATCATCGGTCCGGCCATGAATGGCATTTTCAGATTACTGATGGGGGTGCCTGGATGACCGTGCAGGTGACTGTTATTGGGCTTGGGCAAATTGGTACATCCATTGGGCTGGCTCTTGCCAAACATAAAGCACAGATTACCCGGGTCGGCCTGGACCGTGTGTCCGATACTGCTCATAAAGCCGAAAAAAAGGGCGCCTTTGACCGCATCTCCCCCAATTTGCAGGCCGCAGTTGAAAATGCCGATATCATCATCCTGGCCGTACCGGTCGATGAGATCCGTGAGACGATCCAAAGTATTGCTCCCTATTTAAGAGAAGAAAGTGTGCTGCTGGATACTTCACCGCTCAAAGTTACCGTTGCTGCCTGGGCCAAAGAAATCTTACCGCCAAAATGCTATTTTGTCTCGATTACCCCCAGTCTCAACCCGCTCTATCTGGATAACTTGGATCAGGGAACGGACTCAGCTCACGAGGATTTGTTTCAAAACAGCTTGATGGTAATTACACACCTGGCCGATACACCTTCGGAAGCCATCCAACTAGCCTGTGATCTGGTAATATTACTGGGCGCGCAGTTGCTTTTGGCCGACCCGTATGAATCGGATGGTCTCCAGGCCGCTCATCACCAACTGCCGCAACTGGTTTCGGTTGCTTTATTCAATGCCAGCACCACCCAACCCGGTTGGAAGGAAGGCCGCAAACTGGCTGGTGCCCCTTTTGCCAGGGTAACTTCCGCAGTAGAGACCTTCGATGAACGCCAGCAGCTTGGGCAGGCTGCTTTACTCAATCGTGAAAATGTTTTGCGCGTGATCGATAATCTATTGGATGAATTGCAGCGTCTGCGCCAGGCGATTGCCGATCAAGACGGCCAGGCTCTTCAGAAGCTATTTGAGCAAGCTCGCTCCAGCCGGAGCGAATGGCTGAGTCAGCGAATGGCCGCCAGGTGGGACACCACTTTTAAACAGATTCCCATACCTTCTGCACTTGAAAGGCTAGGGAGGCTGGTTGGCCTACGCGACCGTACAAAAGACCGCAAGTGACCTTGATCAGCTATGGGGTTTTTTTGTTATATCGTTGAATGTTCGGATGGTACTTTTTATACTGGCTGGTCGACAGATCCAGTCCGGCGTGAACGCCAACATAACCAGGGACGCGGCGCCAAATATACCCGCCAGCGCCGGCCGGTACATCTGGTCTATATTGAAAGCCAACCGGACCGTTCAACTGCCATGCGTAGGGAACGAACCATTAAAGCCTATAATCATTCACAGAAGAAAGCTTTAATTCAAAATGCTCCACGAGGATAATCTATGATCGACCAGTCTCTTCCCAACGCTCAATTTATCTCAACTGCACCAGGTCGGGTTAACTTGCTCGGCGAGCATGTTGATTATAACGATGGCATGGTATTGCCGGCTGCTATCGACCGGGCGGTCCGACTGGCCGCAAAGCCGACCCTGGATGGCCGGGTCCATTTGCGGGCCATTGACTTGAACCAGAGCGTGACTTTTAATTTTGATTATTTGTCCGCAAAGCGGGATATCAACGGTGAACCATTACCCTCCTGGGCGCTTTATCCCGCTGGAACTGCCTGGTCTCTGCAAGAAGAAGGGCTGGCTTTAACGGGATTTGATGGTGCTTTTACATCCGATATTCCAATCGGAGCCGGTTTAAGCAGTTCAGCGGCGGTGGAAGTGGCTTTTGCCGCTCTATGGCAGCAACTGGGCGGCTGGCAGATTGAGCGGGTTAAACTTGCACAACTATGCCAGCGAGGAGAAAATCGCTATGTGGGGGTTAATTCCGGCCTGATGGATCAGTTTGCCAGCGCCAATGGTGTGGCCGGGCACGCTCTTTATTTTGATACCCGCAGTCTGTTCTGGCAGCCTGTGCCTCTTCCATCCGGTACGGTCATCGTTGTGGCGGATAGCGGTGTGCGCCACAGCCTGGCCAATTCTGCATACAATGACCGGCGGGCGTCTTGTGAGCAGGCGCTCAGTCTGTTAAGTCCGCATTTACCCGGCATACGCGCTTTAAGGGATGTCTCGCCTTCCGATTTTGCCAAATACGCCGACCTGCTGCCCGAAATTACACAAATGCGCGCCCGGCATGTGGTTGACGAATGTTACCGTGTCGCTCAAGCCCTTCCGCTTCTAAAATCCGGTGATGCCTCCGGTTTCGGCCAGCTCATGTTGGCCTGCCATGTTTCTTTGCGAGAGCTATATCAGGTAAGCTGTCCCGAGCTGGATATCCTGGTGGATCTGGCCATGCATCTGCCCGGTTGCTGGGGCGCACGCCTGACCGGCGCAGGTTTCGGCGGTTGCACTGTCAATCTGGTGCAGGAAGACAAAGCCGGTGATTTCATCCAGGCTTTAAAAGTTGGTTATTGCAACAAAACGAACCGTCAGGCCGAAGTTTACCTATGCCAGGCCAGCCAGGGCGTCACTGTCAAATCTTTAGCTTGATCTGTGTTTTCAGCGATAGTCTAAGACTTCAGGCTCAGTCAGTAAATACAGGTAAGTGACCTAACGAGATTATATTGCCCCATTTGGCGCGCTCGCCTTCCGTCAGGATGGCCGATTCGGCTACAATTTGTGCGCCAGCCTTCTGCATCAGTAAAGTCATCCCTTGCAGGGTTGAGCCGGTGCTGATCACATCGTCCACAATCAGCACTTTCTTACCTTCCAGCAAATGGCGATCTTTCTCATCCAGGTAAAGGGTCTGTGGCTCACCGGTTGTGATGGACAGTGTTTCTGCCTGCAGCGCCGTACCCATATAAGGTTTGTAAGATTTACGCAGGATAACGTATGGTTTTCCAGTCTCGACCGATAAGGCATGTGCCAACGGAATACTCTTGCTTTCGGCGGTGACCAGGATATCATAATCCAGATGGGATAATTTTTCTTTGAGGGCTTTAGCGCAAGCCTGCACCAGCTCGGTATCCCCCAGAATATTCAATATTGCAATGCGCAAGCCGGGTTTGATCTCGAATATTGGTAAATCACGATGGACACCGGCAATTTCGATTGAGTAAGTTTCGTGAGCGCTCATAGCTTCCCTCCGAGTGAATGGATCAATTCAAGTACCCAAGCCGAAATACAAGTTTATCATAATTTATCCGATCATAAAAAGCTAATTCAGAAAAAAACCCCCTTCTGATTGCAGAAGGGGGTGGGATAACAAGATAATGACGATCAATAAT
>DATFYI010000199.1:0-5250 GCA_035315125.1 Anaerolineaceae bacterium
ACCGCCCGAATATTTGCAGTAGTCGATGTGTGGGATGCATTGAGCTCAAATCGCCCTTACCGGCCGGCTTGGTCTGAAAAAGATGTCCTGGCTTATTTGCAGGAACAAGCGGGTAAAAACTTCGATCCTGATATCGTAACAAGCTTTCTTAAGCTGTTAGAAGAAGAGTCGTAATGGTATTGGAGGTTAAAAAAAGTGCCTTTCATACTGTGGCTTTCGCCAAACAAGCGATGGTCTGTGTAAAACCGGTGCTGCAAACTATGGGAGGGCTGGTATGAACTTTCTAGATATCCGCACAGTCATGTTCAGCCAATTGATTACGGATGCCCTCTGCACGCTGGTCCTGATAGCCCTATGGCAGGAAAATCGCAAACGCTATGCCGGTTTGTCTTTTTGGGTGCTCGATTTTATTTTACAAACAGTTTCTGCCTTGCTAATCCTGCTGCGCGGCAGAATACCCGATTGGTTGTCGATCATCCCGACCGGCCGGATGAGCAAGGCCGTGCTCGACAGGGCACCACTTTTTATTTCACACTGAGATGAAACTTCTGCTCATCACGGCCTCATCCCCTGAAATTCGCAGGATCCGTAAATCGCGATTCCTTAACTTCCAGCAAATTACCATGCCTTATCTTGCAGCTCAGGTACCAGCGAACTGGCTGGTGGAACATGTCGATGAGGAGGTCAGCCCTGTTGACTGCTCTGCTAAAGTGGACCTGGTTGGCATCACTTTCCACACACCCAGCGCTCAGCATGCTTATGAAATAGCTGGCAAGTTTCGGGTGCGAGGTATTCCGGTAGTGCTTGGCGGATCTCACGTGACCTTAATGCCGGATGAAGCAGCCCAACATGCTGATGCGATTTTCGTGGGGGAAGCTGAAGGCTTGTGGCAACAATTTCTGCTGGCCTTTGAACAGGGCCATTACGAAAGGATCTACCAGTCTCCATCCGGTCCAACGTTGGAACACGTACCGCAGGCCAGAAAAGAGTTGTTTCACCGCAAAGACTATACCGGTGGGGTGCTGTTTGCCAGCCGGGGCTGCCCAAACCAGTGCGATTTCTGCACTGTGTCTAGAATGTATAAAAACCGGATGCGCATGCGACCGGTAGCGGAAGTGGCCGCTGAATTTGCATCGTTCAACGGGAAAATCATCATTTTTTGGGATGATAACATTGCCGGCGATCTGGCATACGCTAAAGAGCTGTTCCGTGCCATCGCGCCTTATAAGAAATGGTGGAGCAGTCAGGCCAGCATCCAGGCCGGACAGGATCCTGATTTTCTGGAGCTGGCCGCTCGCAGCGGCTGCAAGCAGCTTTTTTTGGGATTGGAGTCGATCTCACAGTCCAGCTTGAATGCGGTACATAAACGATTCAACCGGGTGGAGGAATATGCAGCGATCATTCAGCGCATACATTCACACGGCATCGCCGTGCAAACCGGGATTGTGTTTGGTTTCGACAATGATACGCCTGCAATTTTCAGCCAAACCCTGGCTTTTCTGGAACAAAACGGCGTTCAGAATGCCACATTCAATATCCTGACCCCATTTCCGGGGACGCGCCTGTTTCAACGTTTAGAATCAGAGGGTAGAATCTTGAGTTACGATTGGAATAAATATAACAGCCGGTCCGATGTGGTGTTTCAGCCGAAGAATATGAGCAGCGCTGAGCTGCTGGCAGGTTTTCAAAGAACAGTGCGGCAGTTTTACTCGTCCAGCAGCATCATGAAGCGACTATTTCATTCTCCAGTGGGGCTGTGGTGGACTTTGCCATTGAACGGGGCTTATTCCTTGCGATTGCTCCAATACGGATTTACTTAAGCAGACAGAAACTACTGGAAAATAGCTGTGCCTATAGAACCATCAGAACAGTTTCTTTGCGAATTTATGTTTTGCCTTGGTGGAGAGAAATATGAGCGTTTATACTAAACCGATCACCGAAATCATTCAAAATCGTTTTTCTTGTCGTTCCTATCTTAAAGTGCCGGTCGATTCGGAAAAGCAGCAGATGTTGCAAGCATTTATATCCGATATTCGGGTTGGACCGTTGAATACTTCTGTGCGTTACGACCTGCTGGCCGCCGAAAACCGGGACCGTAAAGCCCTGCGCGGCTTGGGTACCTATGGATTAATTAAGGATGCGGCCGGTTTTGTGGTAGGGGCGATGGGCCCGGGTAACAAAAACCTGGAAGATTATGGCTACCGGTTGGAACAAATTGTGCTCTATTTGACTGATCTCGGCCTTGGAACGTGCTGGTTAGGTGGAAATTTTACAAGGAGCAGTTTTGCCAGAAAGATTGGAGCTACAACCGAGGAACGACTGCCGGCGGTGATCGCGCTGGGTATCATCGCAGATGAAGCACAAGCCAGGCAATCTGCCATGCGGCAAAGCGTTGGGGCGGACACCCGGCTGCCCTGGGAAAACCTGTTCTTCGATGGCAAATTCGGAGCCAGCCTGAGCCGCCAGAAAGCCGGACCATATGCTCTTCTACTGGAAAACTTGCGGCTCGGGCCATCGGCTTCGAACAAACAACCCTGGCGGGTTATCCAGGCCGGCAATGCCTTTCATTTTTATCTTCAACGCACGAAAGGTTATCCGCCTGCTCTGGTTAAAACGGTCCTGCAGATAGAAGACTTGCAGCGAGTGGACCTGGGGATTGCCATGTGCCATTTCGAGCTGACCGCCAGTGAGCTGGGGTTGCTTGGCTGTTGGATGGTACAGGAACCGCCTATTAACAAACCGGATGCGCTGTGCGAATATACGGTTAGCTGGGAAATAGACTGAACCGCTGATCTACCTTCGTTTGTTGCTGCTATTGATGTAACAGGATAGCCGTAACCTGTGCAGCCATTTCGTCGGCAGAAAGGGATTTTGCACGGCGGACCCAATGGATACCGGCACCAAAGATGGCCCAGCTCCATACGAGGGTTCCTATTGCCGGTTGGATATCCGGCGGCACCAGCCCGGGAGGCAAACGGTTGAACCAGGCCAGCAGGTATTCGTTCAGTTCATCCTGCACGGCGGTCTCAAACATCGGTTCGATCTGTCTGTCAGCCGTGCTGCAGTGTTGATGGATATCGGCCAGGAATTCAAAGACGGTAACGACCAACTGGCACAGGTGTTCCGAGTCGAATTCGGACGAGATCGGTGCTTTTTGAGACAGCCACTCAACAAACTGCTCGCGGATAAAGCTATCGAGCAGATCATATTTGTCTTCAAAATGTGCGTAAAAGGTCGCTCGGTTGACGGTAGCCCGTTCGGTCACGTCCTGAATGGTAATGGACTGGAAACCCTTTTCATACATTAATTCCATAAAGGCCTGTTCGAGCAACTTACGAGTCCGTTTAACGCGCGGATCTACCTTTTTATCCTGTTCTTTTACCGGCATCGACATAGGACTACCTCCGTTTATTGATAAATATACCCGACATTGGCGGCATTTTCAACTTTAAATGCTAATCCGAGAATGCATTTCGGTTTTTTGGTAAATAACACCTGCCCTCATCCTCACCCTTCCCCCGGTGAGGGAAGGGTGAGGAAAACATATCAGGCATCCGTGATATGCAAAATAATGCGGCCGCGACCATGGCCGGTCTCCCCCTGAACCTGGGCCTTACCCGCTTCTGCTAATGAAAACACAGGGCCGACCACCGGATGGATCTTGCCAGACTCGATCAACTCTGTGATCTGGCATAACACATCCGCCCCCGGCCGGCTGCCTCTGGCTACACGGACACCCAGCGCCTTGGCCTGCTCTTCTGGCGTCATGTTTGCCACTGTAACAAAAATGCCACCCGGGCGAAGGACGTGCAGGCTGCGCTCGGTCACATCGCCGCCAACCGTGTCTATCACTGCATCAACATCATGAACGGACATTTCAAAGGGGTCGGCCTGATAATCAATGACCTCTTCGGCCCCCAAAGAGCGCACAAAATCAACATTTTTGGCTGAGGTAGTCCCGATGACATGGGCACCCTTCCAACGAGCCAACTGTACGGCAAAGAGCCCTACACCACCAGCAGCGCCCTGCACCAGAACAGTCTGCCCGAGTTGGACAGCAGCGGCATCAATCACAACACCCCAGGCAGTCAAAGCGCCGACCGGTACGGCAGCGGCCTGATCAAAGGATAGATTATCCGGTTTCGGCGCCAGATCGGCGACTGAAGCAATTGCGTATTCGGCAAACGAGCCACTGAAGCGCCCATAAACGGCCTGACCCGGTGGGAATCCATTCACACCCGGGCCAACGGATTCAACAATACCAGAGCCGTCCTGCCCGGGCGTCCAGGGAAAAGTCAACGGCATCATGGCTTTATACAATCCACCACGTAATTTCCAATCAACCGGATGGACACCGGCAGCATAAACATGAACCAACACCTGCCCTGCTTGCGGTACGGGACGTGCTATGCTTTTAATATGCAGTTGATCCGCTGCACCATAATCATTCACAACAATCGCTTGCATCATTAATTCAGACATGATTTATTTTCCTTTTTTATTTTCATTAAAGTGGCCGGATAAAGAAGCGACCATAAGCGGTGAAGGCGGACAATGCCAGTAGTAAAGCGGTCAAGCCTATCCCAGAGTATTCCTTCTGCTGTGCATGGACAAACGACGCGACCAGCATGGCCAGGGCCAGACCGGCACCTGCCAGCGGGGTCAACCAGGGTAAAATTCCGGTTACTGCGGGCAATATGAGCCCAAGCGCTCCCAGGATTTCAACGCTGCCGATGGCTTTTATTGTGAGGGGTGAGACTCCATCTACCCAATGCATGCTCACAGCAAGCTGTTCCTTAGATCGGGCCAGTTTCATGCTGCCAGTGATTAAAAATATCAGCGCTAAAAAACTTTGTAAGATCCATAATGCAATGTTCATTATTTTCAACTCCTTTCGTATAATAAATTAGTGTTGTATAACCAACTTATGTTTGATATTTGTATTATAAAAATAATCATTCTTATAATCAATCATCAATAACGGCTTTTTGTTGCTTAGACGACGAAGATAGCAAGTTGAGGTAGAAAAATGCCAGGCAGGGTTCAATCGACCCGCCTGGCTTTGACGATAATGGCTTAGCGAATTTTATTGCAATTAACTTCGGCCGCGCAGCATATCCAATAGACCCGCCGGACGCTCGCGTTGTTGCTGATCGCGGTTCGCGCTATTACGCTGGGTCTCCAATAACATCGCCAGCTCTTCCTCTGGATTGCGAAACTGCATCGAATACAGCCTGGCATACAAGCCAT
>DATFYI010000200.1:0-17035 GCA_035315125.1 Anaerolineaceae bacterium
GGCGTAAGCGTAGGGGTATTCGTGCTGGTGGGCGTATTTGTAATGGTAGGCGTATTGGTATGGGTAGGGGTGAGGGTTGGAGTTGGCGTGTATTGTGAGATTTTTGGCACCAGCCAGAAGGCCCGGTCATCATTGGAAGAATTATTGTTATTCAAGACTTCCAGGATCAATTGAATTTTATGCCCAGCCAGAAAGCTTAGATCGGTTTTTAATGGATAAATTGAGTCGCTAAAGATCTGTGTATGGGTGACTAAGTTTTGCACCGGTCCGCCGTTATCACTGTAATTCAGCGAGAACATCACGTTGCAGTTTGGACTGTTGTCCAGGCACCCGATAATGGTTTGAAAATAGTTGCCGTTTTTTACCTTAAAAGTTGGGTAGCGTCCCGCAATGTAGCCGCCGTTGCCATTGCTGGGGACCGTGATCAAAGCCGGCTCTTCCTCCTGGATGTCGCCTTGCAGCCTGGGGGAAGCGTTTAGCGTGATCGAGCCGTTGTTAAAGTCATTGCCCAAACCCGGGCAGGGCAGCGTCCCGACTGTGCTGGTCCAGGTTGCACTGCAGTAATTATCGGTAAAATCAGATGGGTCAAACGGCCCAGGAGTGGCGGTGGATTGTACAACATCGATGACGACCCAGAATGGACCGTTTAGGCTGCTGCCAATGCCAAACACAGCACCGTAATCTGTGGCAAGTTTCCAATTGCCCACATATCGTCCGGGGTTGCCCGGGGCTGTTAAATTGACAGAAAGGTCGAGTGTTTGACCCGGATAGACTGTAGTGTTCAACCGGGCGGACGCTGGCCCACCCATGGCGCTGCCGTTGTAAAAAACCAATGAGTAGTTTGGGTTCCAGGTGCAGGTGCCGATGTTTTGCAAGCGCCAGGTCTTGGTAAAGGTAGTATAAGGCAAAAAATCAGTTCCATCAGGAACACTGATGTCCCGGATAAAGGCGGCCCAATTACAGGGTATAGGGATAGCGGTTGGTGGAACAGGCGTTGAGGAAGGCGCCGGTTGGGTGTCGGTTGGGTTCTGGACTATTTCTGTAGCAGTTGGATTCGCTTCAATCGTGACGCTGGCTGGAGTTTGGGTACCCTGACCTTCAGAAATCTGAGTTTGGAGAGCCTGCTGGGTTTGCGCAGCCAGCGTATTTGCTACCAGCGTGTAGATGCCAACTGCTTCAGGGGTTGAATTTTGTCCTTGGGCTGCCAGGGTTAGCAGGTTACATGCCACGCTGAACAGGGCAAAAAAGAGTAGGGCTGCTATTATTCCAATTTTAAGCTTGTTCATATCTTTCCCCTCCGGGAAGTATAAAAATAGTCCATAGATGTAAGGCAATGCCAGTCATAATTACCAATAAGACGAAATAGGTTATGAAATAGTTCCTCGATTAAAATCTTCTATTTTACCGGCGGCCGGGCCGCCATAATTTGCATTGCACTGTCGTAGATGTCGTTTTGTATCATCCTGCCCATTTCCTCACCGTAGGCGGTAAGCTGGGGAATCTTGCTGGGATCATCCATATCGAAAGGTTGTTGCAAGTTCACCTGGAAACGGCGGAAGTCGAGTTTATCAAAGAAGGTATTAACCAGGTTTACCTGCTGGTCATCGGCAGATTGTAGGAATGCGCCCAACACCGGCCCCAGCCATTGCCAGCTTAAATAATGATCAGCCTGATAGGGCTGTAGTTTGTGTGGATCTCGCCCGGTGCCCATGCTGATCAAAGTAGTTTCAGCCGGGTCCCAGTCCAGGCAGTAATTGATCTCATAGGCCGCCAGATAGCAAGGATTGGCATAGGAGCCAACACCGCCGTCCACATAGCGACCCTCAACGATCGGAAAATAGGTAGGTACCGAGCTTGATGCAAGCACAGCGCGCACTACCGACCAGTCTTTATAGTTGTCCTTCCAGGGTTTTATAAAACAAGTGTGATTGTTTACCAGATCAAAAGAAGTTAGTACTACGTCCGTGGGTGGATCCGCTGTCCAAAAATCCCCCATTTTCTTATTCCCTATCGCTTTTTCGAGGGCAGAGATTAATGGTCCATTGGGATAACGATAGATGGAAATTGGCCAAAGAAAAGAACGCAAGGTCTTCGGAAAAATGGTTTTGCCAAGCTGGGTATATAAATCAAACATCTGGTGTGCGGTCAACCCACTGGCAAGCCCGGCCGAGATGATTGAACCGGTTGAAGTGCCTGCTGACAATCGAAAGATATCGTGAACAGGTTTTCCAAGGCTATCTTCGAGCATGGATAAGGCACGTGCCACGATGATGCCTTTGATACCGCCGCCGTCTACGGCAAGTGCCACATTTTTACGCAAGGGTTTCATCGGCTTATCCTTCCTGCATCATTTATAAAATCAGTCTGCTATATCATCAGTCTACCACGTCCAAAGTGAGTAGGTGCAAGAAATACACCGGCAAATAGAAATTTGGTCGGCCAAGATTAATATTTTTTGTCTTGTGTTTGTCATCTGGCTGTTATAATATAAATGAAAGAAGATAGATTTTCGCCATTTAGATCGAATACCTTCAGGAGGCGGCAATGAGCACAGTGAGGCATCTTTTACAGATAAAAGGCGCCGATGTATGGGTGATTACACCTGGGGCAAGTGTTTATGAAGCACTACGATTGATGGCCGACAAAGATATAGGCGCTTTGTTGGTCGTTGAGGACAATAAATTGGTCGGAATTATTTCTGAACGCGATTATGCTCGAAAAATTATTCTGCATGGCAAGAGCTCAAAGGAAACCCTGGTGAAAGAGATCATGACCCCCAAATTGGTAACCGTACACCCGGATCAAACCGTCAACGAGTGCATGGAGCTGATGAGCAAATTCCACATCCGTCATCTGCCAGTTGTTCTGGAAGGACAAGTGCTGGGGGTGATCTCAATTATGGATGTGGTACGCGATATTATTTATCAGCAGAGACAAACCATTAAATCACTGGAACAGAAATTAGTACAATAACGAGGGCTGATAGATACAGGAACGGTATCTAGACAAATTTGACTCGTCCCCCTGACCAAAATAAGGCCAGGGGGACGAATATTGTAAATCAAATGGCATGAATATAAATCAAATCGGAAATCGGCATTGCTTTCACGGCTGAAGCTGGGTAGAATGGTTCTCAAAATTGTTTACTAAAGGAGTGAAAGTATGTCAGGCAGCTTTTATATTCCTGAGAGTGCTTTAGCAATTGTTGCACATCCGGATGATATCGAATTTGGCATGGTTGGAACTCTGGCGCGCTGGGTAAAAGCCGGCGCCAGGATTGGCTACGTCCTTTGCACCAGTGGCGACGTTGGCATCGCGGAGCCAGGAATGACCCGCGCCAGGGCGACCGAGATTCGCGAGGCGGAGTCTTTAGCTGCTGCACAAATTGTAGGTGTAAAACATGTGGTTTTCCTGCGCGAGCCAGATGGGCTGCTCGAGCCGACATTGGCTTTGCGTAAAAAACTGGTTAGAGAAATCCGCCGTTTCAAGCCAGAAGTAGTGGTTTGCAACGACCCGGCCGTGATCTGGGCCGGTTCGGATTATATCAATCATCCGGACCATCGCGCCGCTGGCGTTGCTGCGATCGATGCCACCTTTCCAGCAGCCGGACAGCCAAATCTGTTTGAGGACCTGGCAGAAGAGGGCTTATCTGCCCATAAACCTCGCAAACTTTTTGCGACCAGCTGGGGTGAAGCAGTAGATCTGTATGTGAATATCGAGGAAACCATCGACTTAAAAATTAATGCTTTACGAGCTCATAAAAGCCAGATGGGTGATTGGGACCCAGAGCCGATGATCCGCCAATGGGCGGCGGATAGGGGCAAAGGCAAGGAGATGGCCTACGCCGAAGCTTACCGGGTCGTCACACTGGTGGATGACGATACCTGGGCAAAATTGAATACCAAAAGGGAAGAGACAGATTAAGAATGAAATGTGAATATCGAAACTTGTCTTTTTCTTTTAATATTATTGTTCTATAATTGAAACGCTTTTTCTGTGATGAACAAAATGAAAGGCATCCAATCACTGAATTAGCGATTCTTGCAAGAACAAAAATCTATCTGAGCTCCGTCAAACTAGCCGTTGTGGAAATACTTGCTGACGGAGTAATAGATAATCGAGATGATTTCAGGAAATGGAGAAATACTTCTTTCAACTCCGGTTGTTTCGTAAACCGGGGAAAATTATCAGGAAACCAAACTTGCGTCCTAGCAGTAGCACTAAGCCTTCATTTCGCTGTAGTAAAGGGTTTAATCTGTCTTATATTTTACCGGGTTCTGGTAAAACCCAAATTGGTAATAAATCATACCGCATAATTAACCATCTTAATAACAATGCTGGCGTGAGAATTTATTGCAAGCCAGGCGCAGGGCGCCGCAAGGATGATCCTGATTATCGGAGGCGCTCCTTAGGATGAAGAGACAAAATCTTGTTTTAAAAAGAAAATTAAATAATCCATTAATCGGTTTGGGGGTGGCGGTTATTTTTTCTCTATTGATTTATTGGTTCGTTTTTGTCCGAATGGCTAATCTATTGGATCTTTACCAGCAGCCGCTTATCAGCCTGGTTACGATTTCGTCAAATATCCCCTCTGCACGTTGGGTTCTGGTGGCTGCTTTTGTGGCTTTAGGGGGATTGAATTGGCTCGGATGGCATTCTGCAATGAAGGCTCAGGGGAAAGCTGCCTGGTCGATTGTTGTGGGTGGTTTTATCCTCTTTGCTATCATACTATTGTTTCTTTATCCATTTGACGCTGCGGATATCTTTGACAATATCGTTCACGGGCGCATCATCAGTATTTATAATGCCAACCCATTTATCAAAGTGGGCTCGGATTTCAAAACTGACCTGTTTTATCCTTATATGGGTTGGAAATTTACACCCTCAGAGTATGGGCCAGTTTGGGAGTTGATGGCTGCTTTTACTACTTATATTGCGGGTAATGGTTTCATTGCCAATGTGTTCGCTTTTAAGTTGTTAAATGGAATCTTTTTGGCAGGCAGCGCAGTGTGTTTGTTCTTTATCTTAAGGCAGTACATGCCCGAACGCACATTGTCAAATGTGTTGCTTTTTATTTGGAACCCGATAGTTCTCTATGAAACCATTGGAAACGGTCATAACGATATTGTGATCGTCTTTTTTATTATGGCAGCGGCCTTGGCCATGCTTCACAAAAAGTATGTTCCTGCAGTTCTGGCCTTAGTGATAGGTACTCTGGTGAAATTTGTGCCTGCATTGCTTTTGCCGCTGGTAGTGGTGATCGCCTGGAGGGAATTACCCAGTTTACGTTCTCGCCTTCGCTTTTTATTTACAGCCGGGTTTATTTCTTTTATATTGATTTTGTTGGCATATGGACCATTTTGGCAGGGAATTCAAATTCTGGGTATTGCCAGACGCCAGACCCTGTTTACAACTTCCATTGCATCGATGGTGTACTATCTACTAAGGACCAGTCTGGGGGCTGTTCCAACCGGCGCATTGCTTACAAAGATAACGGGCGGTGTAACACTTATTTTTGTTCTCTGGCAGTGTTACAAGGCCTGGCATGATCATTCATGGATGAGTTTCCATAAAGCCGCTTTCAATATCCTGATGTTTTATATGTTTGTTACGATCATGTGGTTTCATAATTGGTACACCGTCTGGCCTTTGGGTCTGGCTTTAATTCTGCCGGTTGAAATGTCGATGCAGGCCTTGTTTGTCTGTTTTGCGTGTTTAAGCAAACCCCTTTTAATCGAGCCGTTGCTGCTTTGGAAGACACCCTTCGAACAAGAGCCCTGGTTGGAGATTAAGCTTTCGATCGGTGTGCTCAGTTTGCCATGGTTATACTTCCTGATTATGTGGGGTCGCCAGTTGCGCGAGCGCTCCATGCAGCGGGTTAAACGGGATTTTGCGTTGTTGCATCGTTTACCTGGAAAAGAAACCTGAACTTAGTCGATATAAACGTTTACCGGGCTACCTATTTATTAAAGGAAGGATTTATTGTGCAGAATCTGAGTTCGGGCATTGTTATCCTTGTTACCAATGACGGGATGGGGAAGGGCGATGCGCCATTACAGCATAAGCTGATCCAGACATACCTGACCCTACTCAACGATCATAATATGTTGCCATCAGCAATTTGTTTTTACACGGATGGAGTTAAACTCGTGGTGGATGGCTCCCCGGTGCTTGATTTATTAAAATCGCTGGAAGCAAAAAACGTGCGCTTGGTCATCTGTAGCACTTGTTTGAATTATTTTGGGCTGAATGATAAAGTTAAAGTTGGGATTGTTGGCGGAATGACCGACATTCTCGAAGCACAATGGCAGGCTAAAAAAGTAATTACAATTTAAAATTTAATCAATATTTATCAATAGTGCGAACAGTTAAGCTGATCTAAATAAATCTGCCGGAATTTGTATGTGTTGAGATCCACTCGCCAGGCAAACAAAGTGTTTACCTGCGAGGTTGTATCATCCTTTAACCCCAGTGCCAAAACATCTGGCTGGTTCTGTCCCTGCACTTTGCAATTTCCCAACGCCCATTGAAAGTCACCCTTGATATTGGGTTGGACGAGTAGATCACCGACTTCAATTTTAGATCCGCCAAAATTGGTTTTCCCAAGATATTTCAATAACCAGACCATGATTATGTTATCCTGGGTCTGGACCAGCGAAAGCCCATATCCGTTAGTCTGGTCGGTTGGGATTTTAATCGTTTGAACCACTGTCAGATCGTTCGGGAAGGGTGGGTAATTAAGGCCGGTGTATTTATTTTTCAGCGAGCTCGCTTCGCTGGTGGCTGAAACTGTCGGAGCCGGTGAAGTATCTGGAACAGCAACTTTGGGTGGAGTCTGATTGCCCCAACGCAGGTTGCTGCCATCCGCGGCAAGCGGAATAATCGGGCTTTTATCGGTTTTTATCAGTTCAAGTGATTGATTCCAGGGGTCTTCTACTACCACTAGGCTTGCATCTGGCGCCCAAATTGCTTCAGGGTAATTGAAGCCAACTCCACTTTGTATTTGAGAGCGTGTGTCTGTTTGGTTGGGAGGTGAGACTTCGAGCGAAAGTGGAGAACTGCTGCTGTCAGATTGTTGGCCGTAAAAATAATATAAATCACCGCTGGCAGATTGTATGGGCCAGGCCACATAGGTAAAAGTATTTGTGGTTGCATCCAGACCGTTGATCAAATTGGTGACCTGGCCAGTGGGTAAATCAAATTGCCACAGACCAGTAGAGCTCAACTGGCTGGATGGACTTGCAACGAACAAAAATTGGCCATCTCTGCTCCAAGAAACCTGGCAACAAGGTAAAGTATCTGGTGGGATGATAAGATCTCCTCCTTCACTTGGAACAACCACAACCGAGTTTCCGGTATCTTTTGCCAATTGGGCGGCCAGCATCGTGCCATCTTCGGACCAGGCCAGAGGGCGGAAAATCTGGTAAGGAGTAACTGCCCCGCCAGGTGGCAGAACATTGCTGACCAGGCTGGTGTTTTGATTGGTCTTGATTTTGATCAAGTTGATGCCATCCAGACCATAAGCCAAACTGGTACCGTCCGGAGACCAGAGCGGGTTAGAAATCTCTTTGGTCAGTTGATCTATTACGGTTCTCTGCATGAAGGATTGACCTGATACTAAAACACGGCGGTTCCCGCCGTCAGCATCTGCCAGGATCAATTGGTTATTACTGATATAAGCTAATGTTCCATCTACTTGTGATACATCCATACCGGTCACCGGCGAGCTCTCATTGGTTATCTGGTCCAATGTCTTTCCGTCATAAGACATCCGCCAGATTTGTTGGTTGCTACTCTGGTCCAAAATAAAGTAGATCGGATGGGGTAAAATCGGCGGGCCACTGGAAGAAGGTGTGGCTGCCGGTGGGACGGCGGTTTGATTGGTGGTTGGTGAGAGAGGTGCTAGACTTAAAGTCGGGCTGGAGCTAGAAGTAAATAACAGCTGGGTGGGGGTTGCTGTGGCCGGTCCATGCCCAGGACCAGGTGCTGCGGTCACCTGGGAATTATTCTTTTGAACAAGAGCGATTGGGGTTTGGGTTTTACCGCTCATAGCGTCGATGATTGCCGGAAATTTACCGGAAATAATTGCATAAGCGATCAGGCCTAACAGGATCAGGAGTACCAGGATGATCAATCCCAGGATCAGCAAGATACGGCTGGATTTTTTAGGCGCCTTTTTCTTGCGAAACTGGCCTACTAGATTTGGCTGTTCGGTGACGGTATCGGCTGGAGCAGTTTTATCAATTTCTTCGGGAGCTGGTTTGCTTGCAACGAGTTGCTCTTCAGAAAACGAACCTGCCGTTTGATCTGCCGCTGCTTGTGAGGGAGGGGTAACATCCGGTTTTTCTTCCACCTTGGTAACCGGAGCAGGGGATATATCAGGCTCTACTACCGGTGGAGGGGCACTGATAGGTTGTCCGGGTGGCGTCTCTGAAGTAGTAGTTGCCTGGTGAGAACGAAAGACCTGCAGCCCTTTTTGGGCCATTTTGCTTTCGGGGTTATATTTCAGGCATTGCTCAAGCGTGGTAATCCGGTCAGCATCGTTTGGCATTGTCTCGACCAGCCAAATCCAGGCAGTTTCATTGTGAGGGTCATCCAGAATGATCTGAAACAGGATTTCCCGGGCTTGTTCTTTATAACCGGCTTTAACCAGGCTAATTGCGTTTCCTAGCTGTTCTGAGGTCATGAGCTATTCTCTATCCGGTCCTGTTTTCTAAATCCAGAAGAAGAAAAACTTGTTTCATATTAAGTTTAGCACTAATTTAAAACCGAAATTTCATCTGACCTGCCAGATTGGATCACAAGAGAGTGTGTATTCAATTTGATCGTTTCATCAAGCGCCGGGAGCGAAATAGATGATGGCAACTCCAATGATCGAAACAAGGGTACCAATCACCGCTCTCTGGCTGACCTGTTCTTTAAACACCCACCGTACGATCGGTAGCATAACGATAGGAGTTAATGCCATCAATGTTGAAGCCAGGCCAACATACGTGTTTTGGATTGCCACCAATGACATCCAAACTCCAATAAAAGGCCCAACCACACTTCCAAAAATAATATATTTCAGTGCAGTGCGTTTTTCTAAAACCACTTGAAGGGTTGGCCCGGCTTGCTTCAGGAAAAAAGTGCCAATCCACAAAGCGGACATTGCTACTAACATGCGAATGACTACCCCCGAGAGGGCGGGAAAATTATTGTACAGGCCTTTTTTTGCCAGTATCAGCCCACCTGCCTGACCTAATGCGCCGCCAAACGCACACAGTATACCCAAAACATACCGGCGCTGGTTTACAGGCTGGTTATCTGGGTTGCTTCTTTCGAGGATTACGATTGATATACCGGCGACTGCCAGGCAGATCCCACTAATCTCGATTATACTGAGTCGTTCATCCAGGAAAATCCAGGCCAACAAAGCACTGATTACAGGTACTACGGCCATGATCAAGGTCGCAATCCTTGCGCCAATCAAAACATAAGCCTGGAGCAGGCAGGCATCGCCAATAATTAAACCGACAATCCCCGAAATACCCAACCAAAACCAGCGATCCAAACCAGCGTTCAGTGGGATGACTTGCCCTTGGAGAAAAAAATGAGCTGTGATTAAAAGGATGACCGCAAATAACAACCTCATGCGATTGACAACAACAGAACCGACCTGTTCGCCAGCCCTGGTAAAAAAGATTGAGCTCAATGCCCAACAAATTGCTGTGACAATCGCTGCGATTTCTCCAATCATCTGGTTCTTTGAGTTCCTTGAATTACTTGTGTCTTTATGTTGTTTGAAGAGGATGCCCGCTGTTAAAATTCCACCCATCCAGGCATCGAGTCCAACAAATCCCGAAGAATATATCAGCATTTTCCTGGAGCGGATGCCGAACTAAATTCCGATACTCCTTAAAGCCGGATAGATCTGGCAATACTTTTGATAAATATCTTTATAAAGGTTTACGTATTCTGGCTGGGGAAGCACAGGGTTCTCATTCTGTCTTACAGTTTGCTTACAGGCGTCCCAGCAATCCTGATAGACTTTTGCACCAACTCCTGCCAGTAAGGCGGCTCCCCTGGCGGTGGCCTCCTGGGTGCTGCTGACGTAAACCGGTCGTTGGAAGATATCAGCCTGAAGCTGCAGCCAGAGTGGATGGCTTGTCGCCCCACCGCTTGCCAGAATTCGTTCAAAAGGGATGCCCATTTCGATCATTAATTCTAGACCCTGGCGCAGAGCGAAAACGACCCCTTCCATGACAGCACGCACTATGTGGCGACGGTCGTGACGCAAAGTCAATCCGACAAATGCCGCTTTGGCGTTGGGGTCCATCAGTGGCGTACGCTCACCGGCCAGGTAGGGCAAGAAAAACAGCCCTTCTGCACCGGCCGGCACCTGAGATGCCATAGTTGCAAGCGACTGGTAATCATATCCGGTCACGACATTATCACGCAGCCATTTTAAGGATAACCCGGCGGCCAGCGTAGCAGCTTCAAGGTGCCACACATCCGGCAAGACGTGGCAGAAGAAATGAATCCGCAGGGCCGGATCAGGAATGGGCTTTAATGTAGGGGAAAAAAGTTGTCCACCGGTGCCAATTGTACAGGAAATCAGCCCGGGCTCAATTACCCCCTGGGCCAGAGCCTGGAGGGCTTGATCGCTGCCGCCGAAAACTACCGGCGTGCCTGGCAGCAAACCGGTTGCCTCGGCTACCTCGGGTAGAAGCTGGCCGGCTATTTCCCAGGAGGGTTGGATTGTTGGGAGCAAATTGGGGTCGATTTGGAGCGTATTTAGTAAAGGCTTACTCCATTCATGATTGACTGGATCAAATAATAAAGTTGAGGCTGCATCACTGGGTTCGCTGCCCAAAATACCGGTCAGCCTGTAGCGCAAGTAATCTTTTGGCAGCAGCAGTGTGCTGGTTGTCCGATAGCTATCTGGTTCGTTTTCCCTGATCCAAAGCCAGGATGCCAGCATAAACCCGGTTGCCAGCGGGTTACCTGTCCAGTTATATAATTTTTCAATTCCAATCTGGCGGTAAACCTGGTCAACCTGCTGGCGGCTGCGTTGGTCTGCCCACAGAATAGCAGATCGAACTGTTTTTCCTTTTTTATCCAGGCACACAGTCGTATGCATTTGTCCTGCCAGGCTGATTGCCGCGATGCTTTCCGCCGATAGACCGGATTGTCGCAGGGCTTGAGACATGGTTGTTAATGCAGCGCGGTACCAGGTTTCAGGGTTTTGTTCTGCCCAACCAGGCTGTGGTGAGTTAATTGGATAATCGTACAAAGCATTTGCCAGCAGTTTGCCATTGACGTCAGTAATGACAGTTTTTGTGCCTGATGTGCCTAAGTCAATGCCCATCAAGGCAGAGGGAGAGTTGCTCATTCTAAAATGTCCAGATCGAAATGTGGGATCGGAAGGATGCCAATTAGCCGGCGATCCTGTGATGGGATTGATTGTACTATATTTTATGCAGCCCTAGCTTTGTATTGCCAAGTTGCTGCTCCACGATCCCGCCAGTAGCCAGACTAGATGTTATACTTATAAATCCCTGAAGGTAATGAACTGATGATTCCCCATGTTAGCCAGATTGCTTCCCAGTTAAACCTGAAACCCGATCAGGTATCCGCGGCTGTCGAGCTGCTGGATGGGGGCAACACAGTTCCATTTATTGCTCGCTACCGCAAAGAAGTTACCGGTACGATGGATGAGGAACAGCTCCGCCAAACGGCTGCTCTGCTTGAAAAATTACGAACTTTAGATGACCGGCGTACAGCAATCCTTGCTTCGATTGAAGAACAAGGCAAGCTGACGCCCGAGCTTCGCAAGCAACTCGATCAGGCTGATTCGCTTACGTCATTAGAAGATCTTTACCAGCCCTACCGGCCTAAACGCAGAACACGCGCCAGCATAGCGCGCGAAAAAGGGTTGCAGGGTCTGGCAGATATCATTTTGCAGCAGCCTGTGCCGTCCAAACGCCCCGAACAAGTTGCTCAATCCTATCTAAACGATCAGGTAACCAGCATTGACGAGGCCCTGGCCGGGGCGCGCGATATTGTCGCTGAAACGATCAGCGATCATCCTGATGTGCGCCGGCTAACCCGCCAGAAGGCGCTGCAGTCTGGCACCTGCAGCAGCAAGAAAATTGCCTCTGGCGAGGACGCTCGCCTGGTTTATGAAACGTATTATGATTTCAATTATCGCATCGATCGTTTGCGTCCGCACCAGGTTCTGGCCCTCAACCGCGGCGAATCTGAAAAAGTATTGCGGGTCAAAGTGGAAGTCCAGGAAAAAGATTGGCAGACTGCCATCCACTTCGTCTTCAAACCCGATCAACGCTCGCCTTTTTGCGAACAACTGCTGCTTGCCATGGCAGATGCGGCGGAAAGACTGCTGCTGCCGGCCATTGAGCGAGATGTCCGCCGGGAGTTGACTGAGAAGGCTGAAACCCAGGCGATCAATGTTTTCGCAACCAACTTGAGGGCGCTGTTGACTCAACCGCCCCTGTCAGGCTATACCGTCATGGGCATCGATCCGGGCTTTCGCACCGGCAGCAAGGTTGCTGTGGTTGATCCCACCGGAAAGGTGTTGGCTACCGAGACTATTTACCCTCATGAACCACACAATCGAATAAAAGAATCACTGGATAGCTTAAAAGGCCTATCTCAGAAACACCTAGTAAATCTGGCTTCGATTGGCAACGGCACCGCTTCGCGTGAGACAGAACAATTAATAGTGCAGCTTATCAAACTTGTAGATGGACTGCGCTACGTGATCACCAGTGAAGCCGGGGCAAGCGTTTACAGCGCCAGCCCATTAGCGCGAGCAGAGCTGCCCGGCCTGGATGTAAGCATGCGCGGGGCGGTTTCGATTGCACGGCGGGTGCAGGACCCGCTGGCAGAGCTGGTCAAGATCGAGCCTAAGGCAATTGGGGTGGGCATGTACCAGCATGATGTCGATCAAGCTGCTCTGGAACGAGCTTTAGCCGGAGTGGTCGAAAGCGTGGTGAACCAGGTCGGCGTTGACGTCAATACGGCTTCGCCGGCTTTGTTGGCTTACATCGCCGGCATCGGCCCGAAACTGGCTGAAAGAATTGTGGCTTACCGTGACGAACAGGGCATATTTAAGAACCGCACCCAGTTGAGAGAAGTATCCGGTTTAGGTCCAAAAGCGTTTGAGCAGTCGGCCGGTTTCTTGAGAATTCGAGATGGCGATAATCCGTTGGATGCCAGTGCAATCCATCCTGAAAGCTATGCGGTTACTTTGGCGCTGCTCAAAAAGGCCAGCCTGGCAGTAAATAGTTCGCCGGATCAGCGCAAGAACGCCCTGGACTCGCTCAGGCAGCGCCAGACGATGGATGAGTTGGCGGCCGAACTGGGCTGTGGTTTACCCACCCTGAATGATATTGTTGAACAGCTCCTGCGCCCGGGACGAGATCCACGCCAGGATTTGCCTGTGCCCATTCTGCGCAGCGACGTGCTCTCGATGGAAGACCTGGCAGACGGCATGCACTTAAAAGGTACTGTACGGAATGTGGTGGATTTTGGTGCGTTTGTCGATATTGGTGTCAAACAAGATGGCCTGCTTCACCGCAGCCAGTTCCCGGTAGGAACTGTGCTGCATGTTGGGGACATCATCGACCTGGAAATTCTAAAAATAGAACCCGAGCGCGGACGGATTTCACTAAAATTATCCGGCGATTAAGCAATGATCTGGAAAGAAGGGAAATGATGAAAGAATTCAAGGTTGTATTCCATCTGGATGAGGATACAGCGGGTCGGGTGAACAAGGCCCTGAATAACATTCGCAATCTGCTAGTGGACCTGGGCGAGGAAAATGTTGACATCGAAGTGGTTGCGAATGGCACGGCTGTCAATGCGCTGCGAAAATCAAATGAAGGCCAGGGTCATAAACTGGCCGCGCTTGCCAAAAAAGGGGTCACCTTTGCTGCCTGTGGCAATTCCATGAAGCATCTGGAGATCCAGGCAAGCGATTTAATGGAATATGCCACGGTGGTCGATTCGGGCATCGGGGAGTTGGTAAAAAAACAGGCTCAGGGCTGGGCGTATATCCGTCCATAAACCGGCAGAGTGGTAATGATTTTTATCCAAACCTTTCAACGAGTTGTTTTTTGATTCCCCTTTTCAGATAAAAGCGGCTAGTGGGTGGAGTCTTAGTGAAAATATATGTTAGTAAAGTGTCTGAATTTTCATTAATACAGACATTACTGAACCCGTGATCATTATTATGTGGGCGCGAGAGGGCTCGAATAGCATACCCCTTGTGGGTACCACCGAACCTCTTGGCATTGAAAATAGGAAGTGGGCGCGAGAGGGCTCGAATAAAATACCCCTACGGGTACCGACGAACCTCTTAATAATAGGTGGGCGCGAGAGGGCTCGAACCTCCGAACCTCACGGATGTGAACCGTGCGCTCTGACCAACTGAGCTACGCGCCCAAGCAGGTTTTGATTATAGCAAAGGAAAGTAGCTTTGGCAAGGATTCGCACAAAGCCCCGATTTTGGCGGTCTTCCCTTTCCCCTTAAAAAGAGTCAATCAGATTTACCCGAAGCGGCCTTCGATATATTCGCAAGTACGGCGGTCTTTTGGGTTGGTGAAAATCTTTACCCCCAGATCGTACTCTACCAGTTCTCCTTGCAGGAAAAAGGCGGCAAAATCGGCCATGCGAGATGCCTGTTGTGTGTTATGCGGCGCCAGTACAATGGTGTAATGTTGTTTAAGCTCCTGGAGCAGACTTTCAATCTTGCTGGTCGCGATTGGGTCCAAGGCTGAAGTTGGTTCATCTAACAATATCATCTCAGGTTTGAGCGCCAGGGCACGCGCCAGGCAAGGCGTTGCTGCTGACCGCCCGAAAGCGAATAGGCCGGGTCGTTTAAGCGATCTTTCACTTCGTCCCACAGGGTGACTTGTGTCAAGGCGCGCTCAACGGCTTCGTCCAGACCTGCTTTTTGCTGTTTACAAATTAATTCCAGCCCATAACTCACATTTTTGTAGATTGTCAAGGGCAGCGGTACAGGCCGGGAAAAGACCATGCCGATCTTACGGCGTAGGTCGATAACATTAATTTTAGGATCAAGTATATTAATCCCATCGAACAGCACCTTTCCTGAGAGATGAGAGACATCATCCATATCGTTCATGCGGTTCAGAACGCGCAGAAAGGTTGATTTTCCGCCACCGGCTGGTCCAAACAATACAGTAATAGCATCGGCCTGGATGTTAAAGCTGATGTTTTTCAGGCTTTCCACTCCATCTGAATAGCGCAGGTTCAGGTTCTCGACGATGACTTTATTCATGGGTTCTCACCACTGGCGGCGCGCTCGGGCTCGCGAGCGAATGACGGTTGCAATCAGATTCATCCCGAGCACAAAGAGCATCAGCACCAACACCGTGCCGTATTCAATATGAATTGGCATGCCGGGCACCTGGGTTGAGATGACATACAGGTGATAGGGCAGTGCCATCGTTGGATCAAATGGGGAATTGGGCAGCCGGGGTAAAAAGAAGGCGGCTCCGGTAAACAAGATCGGAGCTGTTTCACCCGCAGCGCGCTCCAATCCCAGGATCACGCCGGTCAGCACACCTGGAATGGCTTCCGGTAAAACCACTCGCCAGACAGTTTGCCAGCGGGTGGCGCCCAGGGTGGCACTTACGACCCGGAATGGGCGGGGTACAGCCCTCAGTGCCTCCTCGGTTGTGCTGATAATGACCGGCAGTGTCATAATGGAAAGTGTCAAAGAAGCCGCCAAAATACTGGATCCGAAATGCAGAAATTCCACAAACAAACCCAGTCCAAACAGGCCGTATATAACCGATGGAATGCCGGCCAGATTAACAATCGCGACCCGGATCAAGCGAGTCCACCGGTTTTCATTGGCGTATTCTGCCAGATATATGGCGGCAGCAATGCTGGGCGGGACTGAAAAAATGGCCGTCCCAAGGGTCAGGTAAAATGTACCGACGATAGCTGGATAGATGCCTCCGGAATGCATCCCGTCGCTGGGCATGGCAGTCAGGAAGGTCCAATTGATTACAGGCATACCCTGTATGAGGATATAAATAACCAGGGCTACAATCGGCAGAACGGTCAGCAGGCTGATTCCAACCAGAAGGCCATAGCCAAGGTGTTCGGTTTGATGGGGGTTTAACAGAGCGGATTTTCGCTGCATTTTTGTCCTTATGAAAGGAGCCGTTCGGATCTGGTAGCCTTCCGCTTGCTGAGCGAAAATGCTACGATGTTAACCGCCAGAGAAATTGCGAAGAGGATGATACCGATAAAGAACAACATCTGATAATGTGGGCTTCCCGTCGCGACTTCACCCATTTCGGAGGCAATCGTAGCTGTCATGGTACGGATTGGCATAAAGAGGGCATTCAGGCTTCTAGGCAATATGGCGGCATTTCCGGTAACCATCATGACCGCCATGGTTTCGCCCATAGCCCGGCCGATCCCCAACATTACGGCGGTGACTACCCCGGAACGGGCCGCTGGTAGGGTGACGCCCCAGATTGTCTGCCAGGGCGTTGCCCCGATTGCCAATGAGGCCTCCCGGTAAGACCGCGGCACGGTGTTTAAAGCATCCTCTGAAATGGAGACAATCGTCGGGATGGATATAAAACCCAGCAGGAGCGCCCCGGTAAAAGCCGTCAGGCCTGTTGGTAAATTCAGGAAACGACGGAGGAAAGGTACCAGGATCAAAATCCCGATAAAACCCAGCACAACGGAGGGTAGGCCGGCCAGAATTTCCACCACAGGTTTAAGGATCTCCTTGGCTGTGGCTGGCGCCACCTCCGATATGTAGATGGCGGTGCCAATCCCGAGGGGCACCGCGACCAGGGTTGCGCCCACGGTAACCACGATAGATCCTAACAACAGAGGCCAGATGCTGTATAAATTTTCATTCGGGTACCAGCGTTCCCCGAACAGGCTGGAAAGTTGTATACTCCCCAGGGCCGGGAGCCCTTCACGCAGTAGAAACAGGCAAATTAGGGCCACAAATAGAATACTCAAATAACCGGCCAGC